>NZ_JAUTAH010000001.1:5000-336227 GCF_030818545.1 Brevundimonas sp. SORGH_AS_0993 | reverse complement strand
GGGCGTCATGGCCTTGTCCTTAAGGCGCAGACTTTGAAACCTGGTTCACCAACAGGCTTAAGCCACAGGGTTAATCTCTTAACACTCGGCCCTGAACGACCGAAAGGCCGCACCCGTTCCCGGATGCGGCCCGTCTGGTCGTAATGAACGGCCGATCAGCCGATGGCGCCGACGCAGCCCTCGGCCTCGCCCGGCGCCAGGTCGGCGTCGGTCAGGGCGATGGTCCAGCCGTGGTGGGTGTTCAGACCCCAGCGCCGCGCGCCGCCGCCGTCGCCCGCATCACCGCCGGCGGTGACGACCACGCGGCGACCCTTGGGCAGGGCCGGCGGATCGATCTTGCCCACGGCCAAAGACGTCGGCGTCTCGCCGCCGTAACCGTCGAAGACGCTCAACATCGACCACTCGCGGCGCAGACCCATCCACCAGGCGTCCTCGGTGTTGATCGCCAGGACGGCGACGCCGTGGCCTTCCGCCGCGAAGGCCAGGGCCTTCTGCGGATCGCGCACCATCTTGATGTCGGCGGCCGCGCCGAAGCGCAGGCGAGCGCCGTCATAGGCGCGGGTCGGCTCGATCGGCGCCCAGACCTGGACCTGAAGCCGGCCCTGGCGCGCCAGACCCCAGCCGACGATCTCGCGCCACAGATGCTCGACCGCCTCGGCGTTTTCGGGTTGGCATTTCGACAGCATGCGCGACAGCACGGTCTGTTCGCGGTCGGGACGCAGCTTGGTGTGGGGCCCGCTGGGGGCGTCCTTGGCACGGCCGACGGTCGCGGCGACGGCCAGACGTTGTTCGAACAGCTTCAGGATCTGATCGTCCAGGCTGTCGATCTCGGCGCGCAGAGCCGCCAGGGCCTGTTGCTCGGGGGTCGGCTCAGCCACGTCGGGCCACACTTGCTGCAGATTGGATTTGGACATGGGTTCGGTCTTTCGGCATGGAGAAATTTCGATGTGCGAATGCGGACAGCCGCCCTGTTCCAGGGCGGTCGCCGGCGAGACGGTCAGGGACGGAGTGCGCCCGACACCTCAGCCGGCGTATCGAAAGCCGTAAAAGCCGTAGCCGAAATAATAGCCGGCAACCGCGCGCGAACGGTCGAGGGAAACAGAAAGAACGCGCTGGCGGGACATGGGTCCTGGTCCGGTTATGCGGATCGTCGGCGATCCGTGGACCTCTTAAGGACGCAAAGACCTTGCGCCGTCAACCCTCGGCGGCCGTCAAAAGGACGAACCGTGTCTGGTTGTCGCCGGAATCCTGCAAATCGTTGCGCAGGATCGACAGACCATAGACCTCGGCCGCGCCGACCGGGGCGATGGCCGCCCGCGTCGGATCGCCCGCCTCGGCCACGTCGCGCGCTGCGCCGGCGGTGTCGAAATGTTCGACCACCTGAACGGCCAGACCGCTCAGATTGCGCCGGCACTGGGCCAGGGCGATGGGGTGGCTTTCGACCGTGCGGATGTCCGACAGGCGCGCCCCGACGACCCCCATCAGGGCATGGCGGATAGGCCGCCAGACCTCGGCGGCCGGCGTCAGTCCCATCTGCCGCACCAGGCTGGCGGCGGGCTCCACCACCCCGATGGTGGAGTTCTCGACCGGGATCAAGGCGCAGCCGCAGTCGCCGATCCGGATCGCCTCCAGCGCCTCGGCGAAGCTTTCGAAGGCCACAGGCACGTCCCAGGGCCGCAGGGCCAGGCAGGCCTCGTGACTGAACGATCCGGGCGCGCCCTGATAGGCCACCCGGCCGGGTTGTTCGTCGATGTGGGCCGCTGCCGTCATGATGCTCTCTCGAAGCCTCACCCGACTTGGCGAGGCGTCGATGGCTTCACCGTGGCGGGATTGGCCCCCATTTTAGGCGTCGGGACGGGATCGCGCCCGCCCCGTTCTTCAGACCCGAACTAGGCCGCTTCCGAGCGGCTGATCCGCCCGGCCTTCAGCCGCTCGGCGACCAGGAAGGCCAGCTCCAGCGCCTGGTCGGCGTTCAGGCGCGGGTCGCAGTGGGTATGATAACGGTTGGACAGGTCGTCCTCAGTCACGGCCTGGGCCCCGCCGATGCATTCGGTGACGTTCTGGCCGGTCATCTCCAGGTGGACGCCGCCGGGGTGAACCCCTTCCGCCTCCGCCACGTCGATGAAGGTGCGGACCTCGCTCAAGATCCGGTCGAACGGCCGGGTCTTGTAGCCGTTGCCGGCCTTCAGCGTATTGCCGTGCATCGGGTCGATCGACCAGACGACCTTGCGGCCCGACGCCTTCACCTCGCGCATCAGCTTGGGCAGGCGCTCGCCAACCTTGTCGTGACCGAAGCGACCGATCAGGGTCAAACGGCCCGAGACATTGTCCGGGTTCAACGCGTCGATCAGCGGCAGCAGATCGTCGGCCGTCATGGTCGGTCCGCACTTCACGCCGATGGGATTCTTGATTCCCTTCATGAATTCGACGTGGGCGCCGTCCAGCTGGCGGGTGCGCTCGCCGATCCACAACATATGGGCCGAGGTGTCGAACCAGTCGCCGGAACCGCCGTCCAGGCGCGTCAGGGCGCTTTCGACGTTCAGCAGCAGGGCCTCGTGGCTGGTGAAGACCTCGACGCGGCTCAGGTCCGGGTGGGTCTCGGGCGTGACGCCCACAGCCTCCATGAAGGCCAGGGCCTCGGTGATCTTGTCCGCCAGTTCGCGGTACTGGGCGCCGGCCGCATTGTCCCCCGCAAAGCCCAGGGTCCAGCGATGGATGTTGTACAGGTCCGCGTAGCCGCCGCCGGCGAAGGCCCGCAGCAGATTCAGGGTCGAGGCCGACTGGTTATAGGCGCGGATCAGCCGCTGCGGATCGGGCGTGCGCTCGTCCGGCGTGAATCCCATGCCGTTGATGATGTCGCCGCGATAGCTGGGCAGTTCGACGCCGTCGATCTCTTCCAGCGGGGACGAGCGCGGCTTGGCGAACTGGCCGGCGATGCGCCCCACCTTCACGACCGGCTTGCGGCCCGCAAAGGTCAGGACCACCGCCATTTGCAGGATCAGGCGGAAGGTGTCGCGGATGTTGTCGGTCGAAAACTCCTTGAAGCTCTCGGCGCAGTCGCCGCCCTGCAACAGGAAGGCCTCGCCCCGCTCCACCTGGGCCAGCTTCGAGGTCAGATGCCGCGCCTCTCCGGCGAAGACGAGCGGCGGCAGGGCGCGCAGTTCGTCCTCGACGGCGATCAGAGCCTGCGCGTCGGGGTAGTCCGCCGGCATGTGCAGGGCGGTCTTGGTTCTCCAGCTTTCGGGGGTCCAGCGTGTCATCTGGCAAGAATAGAGCGTCCAGGCCCGTCAAACAACGCAAGTCCGGCGAGATTTCGCCTCGACGCGCCGCTTCGTCGATGAACGGCGCCTTTCCTGCCGCAGGCGGCGACTACAGCAACCGCTCCTTGCGGGTCAGATATTTGGTCAGGCGGTGCAGGGCTATCAGGATGTTGGCGAATAGATGCATGGCCGTCAAACGCCCGTGCGACCGGGCGGTTCAGCGCGCGGACAACAGGTCGCGGCGCCCCCCCGGACCGGCGTTCCGAAAGCCAAAATCTTGCAGGCCCGACGGTATTCTGACCGGCGCCCACACGTTTCGGCCTTATCGCGCTTGATCCGCGTCCTGTTTTTGTATCGTAAGGTGGGTTTCCGCCTTCCCCCCATCGTTTGCAAAGCCCGATGTCCCAAGAATTCTACCGCATGAAGCGCCTGCCCCCGTATGTGATCGCGGAGGTCAACGCCATGCGCGCCGCAGCCCGTTCGGCCGGAGAGGACGTCATCGACCTGGGCATGGGCAATCCCGACCTGCCGCCGCCGCCGCACGTCATCGCCAAACTGGTGGAAGTGGCCCAGAAACCGGACGCCCACGGCTATTCCCAGTCCAAGGGCATTCCCGGCCTGCGCCGCGCCCAGGCCAACTATTACGGCCGCCGCTTCGGTGTCGACCTGGACCCCGAGACCGAGGTGATCGTCACCATGGGCTCCAAGGAGGGTCTGGCCAGCCTGGCCACCGCCATAACCGAACCCGGCGACGTGATCCTGGCGCCCAACCCATCCTATCCGATCCACACCTTCGGCTTCATCATCGCTGGCGCGGCCATCCGCAGCGTGCCGACCACTCCGGACGAGCGCTATTTCGAGGCGCTGGAGCGGGCCATGGCCTACACCGTGCCGCGGCCCAAGGCGCTGGTCATGAACTATCCGTCCAATCCGACGGCGGAGACGGTGGACCTGGCCTTCTATGAGCGCGTCGTCGCCTTCGCCAAGGCCAACGACCTGTGGATCATCAGCGACCTGGCCTATTCGGAGCTGTACTACGACGGCAAGCCGACGGTCTCGATCCTGCAGGTCCCCGGCGCCAAGGACGTGGCGGTGGAGTTCACCTCCCTCAGCAAGACCTACAGCATGGCCGGCTGGCGCATCGGTTTCGCCGTCGGCAACAAGACGCTGATCGCCGCCATGGCGCGGGTGAAGTCCTATCTGGACTACGGCGCCTTCACCCCCATCCAGGCGGCCGCCTGCGCGGCGCTGAACGGGCCGCAGGACATCGTGGACCAGAACCGCGAACTCTATCACCGCCGTCGCGACGTCCTGGTCGACAGCTTCGCCCGCGCGGGATGGGAGATTCCCAAGCCCGCCGCCTCCATGTTCGCCTGGGCGCCCCTGCCCCCGGCCCTGGCGCACCTGGGCAGCCTGGAGTTCTCCAAACAGCTTCTGACCCACGCCAAGGTCGCGGTCGCCGCCGGCGTCGGTTACGGCGAGAACGGCGAAGGCTTCGTCCGCATCGCCCTGGTCGAGAATGAGCAGCGCATCCGCCAGGCCGCCCGCAACATCAAGACCTATCTGAAATCCAGAGGCGTCAACGTCCCGCCGGGGCAAGACGACGCAGGGATCTGATCGCCTTACGGCCGGGTGCGGACTTCCCAGTCCAGGGTCCAGCGGTTCGCCCCGGCCCGCTTCAGCTCCGTGACCGAGGCCGGAACCTGCCGGTCCAGTCCATCCAGCAGCACGACGCCCTGAGCGACCGAGGCGATGGTCGCATTGGTCTGCCAGAACGGCCCGCCCCCGTCCCCTGACAGTCCCCTGAGCGAAAAACGGATGTGAACAGTGTCGTTGACTTGCGGCATTCGCTTCCCGTCGGTCTGATCTGAAGGGGGGAAGGATGGTGGATGCGACAGGGATTGAACCTGTGACCCCCTCGGTGTGAACGAGGTGCTCTCCCGCTGAGCTACGCATCCATGCCTTGCGGAGGCGGCGACATAGCCCGGTCGACCGCGCGGCGCAAGCGTCCGTTTCAGATTCCGGCGGCGCGGACCCCGTCGGTGGTTTGCGCCTCGGGATCGCCGGGCAGCCAGGCGACGTGACCGTCATAGACGTCCTGGTTCAGGATGCCCTCTTCCTTGGCGACCAGGACGGGCACGACCATCTGGCCGGTCACGTTCGTCGCCGTGCGCATCATGTCGATGATCCGGTCGATGGCGACGATATAGCCGATGCCTTCCAGCGGCAGGCCGGCCGTGGACAGGGTCAGGGTCAGCATGACGATGCTGGTGCCCGGCACCCCGGCCGTGCCTAGCGACCCAAGAACGGCGGTCAGGCCGATCAGCACATACTGCGTCAGGCTGAGGTCGATCTTGAAATACTGGGCGATGAAGATCGAGGCGATGGCCGGATAGATTGCGCCGCAGCCGTCCATCTTCACATTGGCCCCCAGAGGCACGGCGAAGGCGGCATAGGCCTGGGGCACGCCCAGACGCTCGACCGTCTGACGCAGGGTGATCGGCAGCGTCCCCAGCGACGAAGAGGTCGCGAAGGCCGTCTGCTGGGCCGCGAAGGCGCCGCGGAAGAAGCTGACGACCTTCAACCCGTGCAGCTTCAGCAGGCCCGAATAGACCACCAGAATGTGGAACAGGCAGGCCGCATAGATGGCCAGGATGAACTTCAGCAGCGGCAGCAGCGCCTCCCAGCCATAGCCGCCGACGACCGAGCCGATCAGGCCGAACACCCCGATGGGGGTCAGCTGGATCACCCAGCGGGTGATGCGGAAGACGACGGCCGCACCCTCGTCCACCATGCGCCGCACCCCCTGCGCCCGGTCGCCCAGGGCGACCAGCGCGGCGCCCACCAGGGCCGAGAAGAAGATGATCTGCAGAACCTTGCCCTCGGCCAGGGAGGCGAACGGATTGACCGGCACCACGCCGATCAGCACCTCCAAAGGCGTCGGGATGATCCGCTCCTTCACCTCGCCCAGCGGCAGGTTCGACAGACCGACGCCTGGATTGATCAGGTGTCCGAAGGCGAAGCCGACCAGCACGGCCAGCAGCGAGGTGATGGCGAACCAGACGATGGTGCGAACGCCCAGCCGCACCGCCCCCGCTCCCTCGCCCAGCTTGGCGATGGAGCTGGCGATGGTGAACAGCACCAGGGGCGCGACCACCATGCGGATCAGGTTCAGATAGACATCCCCGATCGGCTGCAGCCAGGTCTCGGCCCGCTCGCGCAGGATCAGACCAGCCAGGATGCCCAGGGCGAAGCCGGCGGCGGTGCGCTGCCAGAGCGGAATCTTGAAGAAGCGGACGAGCATGGGCGGACCTTCGGCTAGGGCCGCCTATCTGTCTAGCGCCCGACCGAACCGCAATCGCCTTGGCGACGGTTCGTGACGACTTTTTCTCGTCCGACCGTTAGAATTTCAGTGCGCGCGCAACGTAGTGATCGGCCAAGAGCCCATCGATCGCCTCTTCCACATCCTCGAAATGGTCGATCAGCACGTCGCCGTCCAGCGTCTCCACCGGCGTCGGCGTATAGCCGAAGGTGGTCAGGATACAGGGGATGCCCGCATCGCGCGCCGCCAGCGCATCCGGGGCCGCGTCGCCGACCATGATCGCCAGAGCGGGATCGCCGCCGGCCTTCGTCACCGCCTCCTTCAGATGCGCGCCCGAGGGTTTGCGCGCGCTGACTCTGTCGGGTCCGACCACGGCCTCGAATCGGTCGATCAGATCCAGCTTCCGCAGCAGCAGTTCCGACAGGTCCGACCGCTTGTTGGTCGCCACGACCAGACGCGCGCCGCGCGCCTTCAGCCGGTCCAGCGTCTCGGCCACGCCTTCGAACGGCCGCGTGCCGTCGGCGATATGGGCCGTGTAGTCGGCCAGGAACCGCTCGAACAGTTCGTCGGACTGCGCCCGCTCCACGTCCGCCCCCGCCGCCTCGAAGCCATGGACCAGCAAGGCCCGCGCGCCCGACCCGATCAGGGTGGAGGCCGCTTCGGGCGCCACCGTCGGCAATCCCTCCTCGATCAGCAGACGGTTCAGCGTGCTGACCAGGTCGGGCGCCGAATCCACCAGGGTGCCGTCCAGATCGAAGGCGATGGTCCAGCCTTCCAGGTCGCGATCCGTCATCCCCATCTCCCGTTGGCCCGCCGAATGGGCTAGATCGCGAGACGACTAGCCTCCGGGACGATTCATGACCAGCCAGACGCGCGCCCGCGCCGCCATCATTCTCGCCGCCGGTCAGGGCACGCGAATGAAGTCCCCCCTGCCCAAGGTGCTGCACCCTGTCGGCGGCCGGGCCATGCTGGACCACGCGATCGACGCGGCCCAGGCCCTGGGCTGCCAGCGGATCGTGGTGGTCGTGGGCGTTCACTCGCCCGAAGTCCGCGCCCATGTCGTCGCGCGTCTGGGCGAAGACGCCATCGCCGTCCAGGACCCGCCGCTGGGCACCGGCCACGCCGTGCGCGCCGCCGAACAGGCCCTGAACGGCTTCGACGGCGAGGTGGTCGTCACCTATGGCGACGTCCCTCTGCTGAAGGCTGCCGACATCGAACCTGTTTTCAACGCCGACGGCGTGACCGTGATCGGCTTTGAGGCCCGCGATCCCGGCGCCTACGGTCGTCTGATCCTGGAGGGGGACGCCCTTTTGGCCATCACCGAGGCCAAGGAAGCCTCGCCCGAGGTTCTGGCCGTCACCGCCTGCAACTCCGGCGTCATGGCCGCGCCCGCCGCCCTGCTGTTCTCGCTGTTGGGACAGGTCCGCAACGACAACGGCAAGGGCGAATACTATCTGACCGACGTGGTCGCCCTGGCCCGCCAGGCCGGTCATCCGACCCGCGCCGTCTTCGCGCCCGAGGATTCGGTCATGGGCGTGAACGCCCAGGGCGAGTTGGCGCAGGCCGAGGCTTTGTTCCAGAAGGTCCAGCGTGAAACCTTCCTGGCCGCCGGCGTGACCATGACGGCGCCCGAGACCGTCCACTTCGCATGGGACACCCAGGTCGGGGGCGGGACCGTCATCGAACCCTTCGTCGTCTTCGGCCCCGGCGCGGTGATCGAGGGCGCGGCCCGCATCCGCAGCTTCAGCCATATAGAGGGCGCCCGCGTCGGCTCGGGCGCAGAGGTCGGTCCCTACGCCCGCCTGCGCCCCGGCGCCGACCTGGCTGAAGGGGTCAAGATCGGCAACTTCGTCGAGGTGAAGAACGTCGCGCTGGCCAAGGGCGCCAAGGCCAATCACCTGGCCTATCTGGGCGACGGGACGGTCGGCGCGGGCGCCAACATCGGCGCCGGAACCATCTTCTGCAACTACGACGGCTTCAACAAGGCCCGCACCCAAGTCGGGGACGGCGCCTTCGTCGGCTCCAACTCCAGCCTGGTCGCCCCGGTCCGAATCGGCGCCGGCGCCCTGATCGCCTCGGGCTCCGTCATCACCGAGGACGTGCCGGCCGACGCCCTGGCCTTCGGTCGCGCCCGCCAGACCGTCAAACCCGAAGCCGCCGCCGCTTTTCGCGTGGAAGCCAGGGCCAGGAAGGAGGCGGCGAAGGCCGCCCAGACCCAAAACGAGACGTCGAAATGAGCGACCATCAGAAGAAGATCGCCGGCGAAGCCGCCGCCGCCCTGGTCGAGGCCGGCATGGTCGTCGGCCTGGGCACCGGCTCCACCGCCGCCTGGTTCGTCAAGGCGCTGGCCGCGCGCGGCCTGCCCGGCCTGCGCTGCGTCCCGACATCGGAGAAGACCGCCGATCTGGCGCGCGATCTGGGTCTGACGCTGTCCACGCTGGAGGATACGCCGCGCATCGACCTGACCGTCGACGGCGCCGACGAGGTCGGGCCGGGCCTGGCCCTGATCAAGGGCGGCGGCGCGGCCCTGCTGCGCGAGAAACTGGTGTGGGAGGCCTCGGCCCGCTGTGTCGTCATCGCCGACGCGGCCAAGGTTGTGCCGGTGCTGGGGGCCTTCCCCCTGCCCATCGAAGTCGTCGCCTTCGGCCACAAGACCACGGCCAACCGCATCGCCGACGTCCTGGTCGATCACGACATCGCCAACCCCGCCCGTGTGCGCCAGGCGGATCGCGGCCTGATCCGCACCGACGGCGGCAATCTGATCTATGATGCGGCCTGCAAGGCGATCCACGATCCCTCCCGTCTGGCCGACGATCTGAAGCTGATCACCGGCGTGGTCGAGCATGGTCTGTTCCTGGACCTGGCCGACCTGGCCCTGATCGGCGCCGATGACGGGGTCGAGGAGCGCCGCCCCTGATCCTGAAACGATCGGGCTCCAGCCGGTCTTGCCTTGAGACCGAATTGCTCTCTAAAGTTGCAACATGACCGGCCCCGACGATCCTCGATCCAGCGACGACCCCGGGCGCGGCCAGCGGCCCTCGACCGCCCTGCTGATCGGCCTGGGCGTGGTGCTATGGATCGCCGTCGCCCTGGCCGCCTACCTCCTGGCCCGCGCTGTCGTCTGATCAGTCGCCGCCCCATCGGGCCAGGCTGAAGGGGACGCCCTGCCCGGCCACGGACGCCGCGCCCGTGATCACCGGCGTCTGATCGCCCAGATTGCGCCGCGCCGTCGCCAGCGCTCCCTGATCCAGCCGCGCCTGCACCGTGACCTTGTCCCCGTTCGCGGCGCGCCCGCTGAACCGAAGGCTGTCATCCGTCACGACATAGGCGTCGGGCGTCACCCGCACCGTTCCATCCGGCCCCGTCAGCGTCAGTATCAAGGGCGCCGCCGACCGGCCGCCCGCTTCCCACGTCAGGAACGCCGACGCCTGGCCGACGAACAGCGACTCCACCCGCCAGGGGCCCGCGCCTTCGCCCACCGGCCGATATTCGCCCGACACGTCGCCGCTCAGTTCGTGACGAAAGGCCGAGGCCGGCGCCGTCTCCTGCGTTTCGCGCCGGTCGCAGCCGCTCAGGACCAGCATCCCAGCGACGACGGCAAGAAGCGCCCGCCTCAACGGTCCAACGCCCTGTCCAGGGCGCGGAATCCCGCCAGCGCTAGGTCCGACGCACTGGCGAACACCGTCGGGGTGATCCGCTCGAAGTCGTCGCTCGGCCGGTGATAGTCGGGGTGATAGTCGACGCCGAAATACAGGAAGGGCACCCCCGCCTCATGGAAGGCCGCGTGGTCCGAGGAATCGACCCAGTTGTCCTCTCCCTTGTCCTGGGGCGTGTCCTTGCCGAAGGCGAAGCGCACCGGCCCTGGCGCCGTGACTGTCTCCAGAATGGACCGCAGCGTCGGATGCTGATAGGCGCCTGTCACCCACAGATGATTGTCCGTCTCGGCCCGCGCGATCATGTCGAAGTTCAGGTTCAGCGCCATGGCGCTCAGCGGCACGGGCGGCGCCCGCACGAACTCGCGCGCACCCAACAGGCCCCGCTCCTCCCCGTCCAGGGCGACCAGCAGCACACTATGTTCGGGCGGGTCGGCCTTCAGCTTCGCCGCCAGGGCCAACAGCGTCGCCACGCCCGAGGCGTTGTCGTCCGCCCCGTTATAGACCTGGCCGTCATTGACCCCGACGTGGTCGTAATGGGCCGTCACGACGATGTAGCGGTCCGCCACCCGCCGGCCGGGAATCAGACCCACGATATTGTAACCCTCGAAGGTCTTGATCCCTTCGCGTGTCCGCCCCTGGCTCTCGAACCGCTGCAGCCGCCCGAACGGCGCGGGCGCCACGCCCATGGCCTCCAGCCGCGCGACGATATAGTCCCGCGCCTTCTGTCCCCCGGCCGAGCCTGTGTCGCGGCCCTGCATGTCGTCGGCCGACAGGAGGCGCACATCCTCCAGCAGCTGCGGATCGACCGCGACGGGGGACGCCGTCGGGGTCTCCGGCCGGGGCGCAGGCGTCGAACAGGCCGACAGGGCCAGGGCGGCGATGCAACCGCTCAGCGTCAGTCGAAAGGCGGGGCGGATCATGGGCGCTCGTGTCATCCGCACAGACTATCGCCCCGCCGCGCCCACGTCAGCCTGCGCGCGACCCTCGGCGGTGATAAACAGAAGCCGTCATGTCCAGCGCGATTCCCCCCTTCCCGCCCCTCGAAGCCCTGACCGCCGAGACGGCGGCCCAGGAACTGGCCTGGCTGGCCGCCGAAATGGCCCGTCACGACGCCCTCTACAATGAGGCGGCGCCCGAGATTTCCGACGCCGACTACGACGCCCTGCGCGCCCGGAACGCGGCGGTGGAGGCGGCCTTTCCCGATCTGATCCGCCCGGACTCCCCGTCCGACAAGGTCGGCGCCGCCGCCTCAAGCCAGTTCGCCGAGGTGCGCCACGGCGTGCCGATGCTGTCGCTGGACAACGCCTTCGACGAGGGCGAGGTGCGCGACTTCGTCGCCCGCATCGCGCGCTTCCTGAAACTGCCGGCCGACGCGCCCATCGCCTTCGTGGCAGAGCCCAAGATCGACGGCCTGTCCGCCAATCTGCTCTATGTGGACGGCGCCCTGACGATCGGCGCCACGCGCGGCGACGGCCGCACGGGCGAGGACGTGACCGCCAATCTGAAGGCCATCGACGATGTGAAACCGGCCCTGGCCGGCGACGACTGGCCCGACCGGATCGAGATCCGGGGCGAGGTCTATGCCCCGAACGACGCCTTCGCCGCCTTCAACGCGGCCGCCGAGGCCGAAGGGCGTCGCATCTACGCCAATCCCAGGAACTTCGCCGCCGGCTCACTGCGCCAGAAGGACGCGAGGATCACCGCCCAGCGACCGCTGAACTTCTTCGCCTACGCCTGGGGCGAGCATTCGTCCGACTTCGCCGAAACCCAGTGGGAGGCCCTGCAAAAGCTCAAGACCTGGGGCTTTCCCGTCAACGCCCGCTCGCGCCGGGTCGAGGGGGCGGACGGCCTGATCCAGGTCTATCGCGAGCTTGAGCACGACCGCGCGACCCTGGGCTACGACATCGACGGCGTAGTCTATAAGGTCGACCGCATCGACTGGCAGCGCCGCCTGGGCTTCGTCGCCCGAAGCCCCCGCTGGGCCATCGCCCACAAGTTTCCGGCCCAGCAGGCGACCACGGTGCTGAAGGGCATCGACATCCAGGTCGGCCGCACCGGCTCCCTGACCCCGGTGGCCCGCCTACACCCCGTCACCGTCGGCGGAGTCGTGGTCCGAAACGCTACCCTGCACAATGAAGACGAGATCGCGCGTCTGGACGTCCGCATCGGCGACACCGTCCGCCTGCAACGCGCCGGGGACGTCATCCCCCAGATCCTGGGCGTCGTGCCCGAACTGCGTCCCGCCGACGCCCGGCCCTATGTCTTCCCCGACCATTGCCCCGTCTGCGGTTCGGAAGCGGTGCGCGAAGGCGACGAGGTCAAACGCCGCTGTACCGGCGGCCTGATCTGCGACGCCCAGATCGTCGAACGGCTGAAACATTTCGTCGGCCGCCGCGCCTTCGACATCGAGGGTCTGGGCGAGAAACAGTTGATCGCCTTCCATGCCCGCGGCTGGCTCAAGGAGCCGGCCGACATCTTCCGCCTGGCGCGCCACGAGGCCCGCCTGGCCGAACTGGCGACCGAGGACGGCTATGGCGAAACCAGCATCCGCAACCTGGTCGCCGGCATCGACGCGCGCCGCGTCATTCCGCTGGATCGCTTCCTGTTCGGCCTGGGCGTGCGCGACATAGGCGAACAGACCTCCATCGTCCTGGCCCGCGCCTTCGAAAGCTGGTCGGCGCTGAAGGCCGCCTGCCTCCAGGCGGCTGCGGGGATTCCGTCCGAGGCATGGACCCGGCTGGCTGGCGCCGACGCCATATCGCCGCGCGTCCTGGCCCTGATGGCCGAGGCGTCGCCCCCTGCCGCCGATCCCTGGCCAGAAGCGACCCTGGACATGAAGATCGGCCAGGCCTTCCCCGGCATGGCCGCCCCGGCCCGCCGATCCCTGGCGACGATGGCGGACGACTGGTCCGGTCTGGTCGAACTGGCCCGTGTGGCGCGCGAGGAAGGCCCGTCCGAAATCCTGAACCAGATCGCGGGCGTCACCGGCGTGGGGCCCGTCGCCGCCGAGGCCCTGGCCCACTTCTTCCACGAGCCGCACAATCTGAGGGTCGTAGAGGCTCTGGAGGCCGAATTGACCGAAGTTCTCGACGCCGAGCGCCCCAAGTCCGACACCCCCGTGGCCGGCAAGACCGTCGTCTTCACCGGCGCCCTGGAACGCTTCACGCGCGACGAGGCCAAGGCCCGCGCCGAGAGCCTGGGCGCCAAGGTCTCGGGATCGGTGTCCAAGAAGACCGACTATCTGGTCGCCGGTCCCGGCGCGGGGTCGAAGCTGAAGGAGGCGGAAAAGCACGGCGTCCAGGTCTTGACCGAGGACGAATGGCTGGCCCTGATCGCAGGCTGACACACGCTGCGGCGAGGGGTCGAAAGCTTCCCTAAGGGCCGGTTTTCATTGCGATATGGTGATCGCGGCGGCCTTGTTTTCAACCGAAAGCCGGATCACCCTGCGATCAACGGACGCCCGGATGCGTTCGAGCAGAGGAAGCGACCATGAAGATCAAGATCATGCTGGCGGCGGCGGCCCTGGCGGCCGGCCTGGCCTCTCCCGCCCTGGCCGGCGACCCGACCGGCCTGTGGCAGACCCCGACCAACGGCGGCCAGGTCCGCATCAGCCGCTGCGGCCAGGCCCTGTGCGGCGTGCTGGTCACGTCGGACCACATCCGCCGCGATCCCAATGTGCGCGACGAGCGGAACCGCAACGCCGAACTGCGCGGCCGGACCCTTCGCAACCTGCCCATGCTGACCGGCTTCACCGGCGGACCGACCGAATGGCGCAACGGCTCGGTCTATAATCCGGCGGACGGCGGCACCTATCGCGGGACCATCACCATGACCAACGACAACAGCCTGCGTCTGCGCGGCTGCATCGTCGCCCCCCTGTGCAAGACCCAGACCTGGACCCGCATCCAGTAGGTCGTCTTCGGCGTCGAAACAGAAAGGCCCGGTCGGATCGCTCCGGCCGGGCCTTTTGTCATTCGGGCAGGGGATGATCAGCGGTTCAGCGAACTCATGCCGCCGGGCGCATAGCGCTCGCCCGACGTCGCCCCGCGCGGGAAGACCGCCTCGATCCGCGCCAGGTCTTCCGGCGTCAGAACGAGGTCCGCCGCCGCCACGTTCTGCTCCAGGGTCGCGATCCGGCGCGTGCCGGGGATGGGGACCAGATCGTCGCCCTGCGCCAGCACCCAGGCCAGGGCCAGCTGTGCGGCCGTCACGCCCTTGTCGGCGGCGATGACGCCCACGGCATCCACCAGGTCCAGGTTCTTCTGGAAGTTGTCGCCGGCGAAGCGCGGATTGGTGCGCCGGAAATCGTCGGGCGCCAGATCGTTGATCGACTTGATCTCGCCCGACAGGAAGCCCCGGCCCAGCGGACTATAGGGCACGAAGCCGATTCCCAGTTCGCGCACCACATCCAGCAGTTCGTCTTCCGGGTCGCGGCTCCACAGGGAGTATTCCGTCTGCAGGGCCGTGATCGGATGGGTCGCCTGGGCCCGGCGCAACGTCTCGGGCGCGGCCTCCGACAGGCCCAGGAAGCGCACCTTGCCTTCCTTGACCAGTTCGGCCATGGCCCCGACCGTCTCCTCGATCGGCGTATTGGGGTCGATGCGGTGCTGGTAATAGAGGTCGATATGATCGACGCCCAGACGGCTCAGGCTGCCTTCCACCGCGCGCCGCACATTGGCGGGTGAGCCGTCGGTGATGGCCGATCCGTCGGGTTGGCGGTTGATGCCGAACTTGGTGGCGATGAAGGCTTGGTCGCGCCGGTCGTTCAGCGCCTTGCCGACCAGCACCTCGTTTGTGTGCGGCCCGTACATCTCGGCCGTGTCGAACAGGGTGACGCCCAAGTCCAGGGCGCGGTGGATGACGGCGATGGACTGGGCCTCGTCGGCCGCGCCGTAGAAGGCGCTCATACCCATGCAGCCCAGGCCGATGGCCGAAACCTCAGGGCCGTCGCGGCCCAGTTTGCGCGTCTTCATGAGGCGCTCTCCCTGTCGATGTGGGGAATCGGCGATCCTGCCGACAGTCAGGAGATGGGCGCAGCGCCCGGACGCCGCAAGATCGCCGGCGTCATTACGATGGTACCGCCTCTCAGGCTTGAACTGAGGACCTCCGGTTCCACAAACCGGCGCTCTAACCAACTGAGCTAAGGCGGCCCGCGCATCGCGAGGCGCGTTCTCTACCCAGCCTGACGTATCCGATCAAGCGGGTTTGTCGCCTTTGCACCGCCCGGCCCAAAGAAAAACGCCCCGGAGATCGCTCTCCGGGGCGTCTGTCAGATTGAGGCGTCGGCCTACTGAAGGCGGAAGCGAACCGTAAAGCGCGCCTGGCCGCCCTGGGCCACACCATCGACCGTACCGGGCGAGAATCGCGCCGACCGCATGGCCGAAAGCGCTTCGCGTCCGAAACCGGCGCCCGACGGCGTCTCGGAGACCACGCTGCAGTTCGTCGCCGAACCGTTCGCCTGGACCGAGCACAGCAGAACGACCGTACCTTGCTCGATGCCCCGCTCCTGCGCACGCGCAGGAAACTCGGGTTGAGGTTGGCGAGCCCAGGCCACCGAGGTGGTGACGGCAGGCCGGGCCGGAGCCGGAGGCGCGGGCGGCGGCGGCGGTCCGGGGACGACGACGGGCGGACCCGTGTACTCGACCCGATCTTCCTTCTTCGTCGGCGTGATGTTCACCGGCGGAGGCGGAACGATGTTCGGAACCGGAGCCGGCACGCGCACCTGAAGCTTCGGCGGCGGAGGCTGGTCCGTCGGCGGCGGGGGCGGAGGCGGAGGCGGCGGAGGCGGCGGAACCGGCTCGACCAACTCCACATCGACCTTATCGTCGACGTAGTTGAATTCCTTCAACTTGAACTTCGACTGCTGCAGGAAAAACAGCAGCAGGGCGAACATGATGGTGACGATCAGCAAGCAGACCGTGAGCACAGGGTACGACACCCCCATGAACCCCTTGGCCTTGGGTACGTCGTAACGACTGCGATGATATTCGACGTCTGTCATACTATCTCCGCGTCCTATTGCGTCGCCTGGTCTTCACCGACCAGTGCAACGCTGTAGAAGCCGTTATCCTGCAGGGCGTTCATGACCTGCATGAAGTCGCCGTAGCGAGTGTTCTGGTCGGCCCGAATGAAAATCCGCTCGTCGGCAGGGTTCCGGGAGCCGATCTGTTTGGTCAGATCCTCTCCCAGGCTGCCGATGCTGGTCACGAAATCGCCCACATAGACGGAACCGTCGTTCTGGATCGAGATATAGACCGGCTTGGGCGGGTTCGGGGCCGCCTTGGCGACGGCGATTGGCAACTCCACGGGCACCGACACGGAGGCGAGCGGCGCCGCCACCATGAAGATGATGAGGAGGACGAGCATGATGTCCACGAACGGGGTGACGTTGATGTCACTGTTCGCTTCGACCACGTTGCCAGCGCCGCCTGTGTTGAGCTTGGCGGCCATCCGTCTTACGCCCCCTTGTCGAGCTGACGCGAGATGCCGTTCAGCAGTTCGGCGGCGAAGCCGTCGGCGCGGGTGCCGTAACCGGCGATGCGGGTGTTGAAGTAGTTGTAGAACACCACGGACGGGATAGCGGCGGCCAGACCGATGCCGGTGGCCAGCAGGGCTTCAGCGATACCCGGGGCGACGACGGCCAGGTTGGTCGTATTCGATTCCGCGATACCGATGAAGGAGTTCATGATGCCGTACACGGTGCCGAACAGACCGACGAACGGGCCGATCGAACCGACCGAAGCCAGGAACTGCTGGCCGCCCGACAGGCGCTTGGCCAGGCCGGACTGAACGGCGGAGACGGCGGCGGTGGCGCGGGCCATGGCGTTGTCCAGGTGGTCGCCCGTGACCGAAAGGCCGGCTTGACGCGACATTTCGATTTCTTCGGTGGCGGCGGCGGCCATGTCGGCCAGCGGATTGCCGTCGAACTCCTCCTGCGTCGCCACGGCGCGCATGTCGGCGATGGTGCGAGCGCCGCGGAAGTTTTCCAGGAAAGCGTCGGTCTTGCGGTTCAGAGAGCCGAACTCGAACAGCTTGATGAGCAGCAGGGTCCAGGAGAAGATCGAGGCGAGCAGCAAGCCGGCCATCACGACCTTAACGACCACGGTGGCTTCCATGAACATGGAGATCGGCGTGATGCCGCTGCTGTGGTGGCCGCCAACGGCTTCGTTGACGCTGGTGGGCGCCGCCGCCGCAGCCGGAGCCGTGGCCGGGGTGGGCTCGGCCGGGGCCTGCGCCAGAACCGGCGAGCTCGCCATCAGCACGGCGGCGCCGGCCATGGCGAGAAGGATGTTCGTCTTTTTGCTGTTCAGCATAGTTCGCCAGTTCCTGCTTGGTCTGACTCGTGGAACCAAAGGCGCGGCCGTGTCAAAGAGCCGCCCCCCAACCTGAAATGTTTCCTTCGACGCGCCGCGTCCACTCGGGATCACGCCACCGTCGAATTCTTGGTGGAGACGTATCCGGTCGCCCGAACCGCCTCCGATGACGGAATGGTCGAAGGGAAACCCCCTCGCCGCTCGCATTAACCCCCTCGGGAGAGGGCGTCCCAACCCCTTTGACGAACCCTTACCGGAGCGTCAAGGGCGTAAGGCCCGATTTCACCCAACCTGGAACGGTTAAAGGGAAGTCTTGCCGGACACAGGCATACGACCGGCGAAACGCGACATTTTCATGATGTTTATCCACCAATTAGCGCAAACTTGTTCGAAGGCTGATCGCTAGAGCAGATTCGTGCGCGGCAATCGCCGAACAGCGCAAAGCGATTGCCGAACGCACACGTCACAGGGTCGAAACGTCTGGGGGAGGTCGAACGCCGGCAAGATTGTCAGGGAATGGTGCCTGGAGGCGGATTCGAACCACCGACACGCGGATTTTCAATCCGCTGCTCTACCAACTGAGCTATCCAGGCGCCGACGCGGCGTCGCGAGAGGCGGGTCTATAGGCGAGCCGTTTCCGCCTGTCCAGCGCCGTTTCAGTCCTTTTCGCCCTCTTCTTCGGCCGCCTCGTCGAGGGCGGCGGGAATGGCGTAGGCGCCGGTGAACCAGCGCTGCAGATCGACATCCGAACAGCGGCGCGAGCAGAAGGGCTTATACCGGGGATCCGGCTCGGCCTTGCGGCAGATGGGGCACAGGCTCAACGGTCAGGGCTCCTGGATGCGGCCACGCCCGGCCGGGGCGGCGGGATCGACCTGGACTGCGGCGCGCGGCCCAAGGCGGGCGGCCAGAGGCGCGGCGACACGGGCCTCTTCGGGATGGCAATACGCCACCAGCCGGGGGGCGCGCGTGTCGGACAGCATCTGTCGCCGCAACGCCCGCACCAGGGCCAGGGCGCGGGTCTGGACCGTCGCCGCCCCGTCGGCGCCGCGCAACACCTCTTCTATGGGGGCCTCGCGCCACGGCAGCGACAACTGCATCAGACCGAACCGGCTGACCGGGCCGAACACCGCCTGCGGTTCATGGGCGAACGCCGCCCGCGCCGCCTTCATCTGCGCCTCGGCCTCCTGCCCGTCCCCGACAAGGTCGATCACCACCAGCCCGCCCCAGCGCTTCAGGCCGATCAGACGCGCGGCCTGACGCAGACCTTCGCGGTTCGCCGCCGCGCGCCCCTGTTTCGGATCGCGTCCGCCCGAGGCGGCGTAGTCGATGTCGACCGCCGCCAGGGCGCGGGTCCGCTCCAGCGCCAGATCGATTCCGTGCGACATAAAGACGTGGGTGGCGCTCAGGGCCTCCTCCTCCGCCTCGATCCCCGCGTCGATGGCCGCCAGGTCCGTGATTGATTCCACGTCAGGCGCGAGGACCCGCAACCGTTCCGCGACGTCGGGCGCGGCCTGAAGCAGGCGCGGCGGCCCCTCCCCCGACCCCAGGCGACGAAGGGTCGCGCCCTTGCCCCGGCGCGGCTCGGCGACGACCGCCACCTCCAGGCGTTCGCCCCGGATCGGGCGGTCCTGGCGCTTCAGGGGCAGAAAGCCCGGCGTGGCCCCGCCCAGATCGACGAAGGCGCCGCGCAGGCCCGGATTGATTTCCACCACCCGGCCGATCGACCGCGCCCCCAGCCGCGTCTCCGCCGGGTCGTCTTCGCGCTGGATCAGAAGATGGGTGCAGCGCCCGTCGCGCAGGACGACGCCGCGCGTCTCGCCCGGCGTCTCGTCGAGGAAGACCTCGACCGCGCTCATGTGCGCCAGCCGACGCCGCGCAGCAGTTGGACGGCTTCATAAAGCGGCAGGCCCATCACCGAGGAATGGCTGCCCACGATTCTCTGGATGAAGGCGCCCGCCGGACCCTGAATGCCGTATCCACCCGCCTTGCCTCGCCAGTCGCCCCCGGCGACATAGGCGGCGATCTCGGCCTGGGACAGCGGTTTGAAGGTCACGCGGGTCTCGTTGACGCGCGACGACACCTGCCCGTCCCGCACCACGGCCACGCCGGTGAAGACGCGGTGATTGCGCCCGGACAACAGTTTCAGGAACCGCGTCGCCTCGGCCTCGTCCGCGGCCTTTTCCAGAAAGCGTCGGCCCACGGCAACGACCGTGTCGGCGGCGACGACCACCGCCTCGGGCCGGCGCGCGGCGACGACCTGGGCCTTGGTGATCGCCAGCCGGGCGGCCAGACGCGGCGGCGTCTCACCCTTCAGCGGCGTCTCGTCGATATCGGCGGGGTCGATGTGGTCGGGCGTGATGCCGACCTGCGCCAGCAGTTCGATGCGGCGCGGGCTGGCCGAAGCCAGCACCAGGTCCGGAGAGGCCAAGCCGGCCGCTCCTTACTTGAAGCGATAGGTGATGCGGCCCTTGGTCAGGTCATAGGGCGTCATCTCGACCAGCACCTTGTCCCCAGCCAGGACGCGGATGCGGTTCTTGCGCATCTTGCCGGCGGTGTGGGCGATGATCTCGTGGTCGTTCTCGAGCGTCACGCGAAAAGTGGCGTTAGGCAGCAGTTCGCTGACAGTGCCGGGAAACTCGAGCAGTTCTTCCTTAGCCATGCGGCCTCTCACGCCCGTCTGAAATGCGTTCGGCTCCACGCCGGGCGGCTGCGTGGAGCGGAATGGACGGGCCTATTGCCCGAAAAAGCAGAGATAGTCGAGGTCAGCCGCGACGGTAGAGGGCGCACAGCAGGGTGAACAGCCGACGCGCCGTCTCGTGATCCACGACGATCTTGCCGTCCAGCCGGGCCGCCAGCTGTTCGGCGCCCTCGTTGTGCAGGCCGCGCCGGCCCATGTCGACCGACTCGATCTGGCTGGCCGACGATCCGCGCAGCGCCTCGTAATAGCTGTCGCAGATCAACAGATAATCCTTCACCACCCGCTTCAGCGGCGTCAGGCTGATAGCGTAGGTGCGCGCGAAGTCCGCCCCCGTCAGATCGAACACCAGCCGGTTGTCCTGCAGCGACAACTTCAGCTGATACGGCCCGCCCTCGGCGCCCACGGGTTGGAAACTGTTTTTTTCGATCAGGTCGAAGATGGCGACCCGCCGCTCATGTTCGATCTCGGCCGTCGCGGCGGGCAGGGTCGCGGCGTCCAACTCGACCGAGGCCAGCCTGTGAGGTCCGCTCATGCCGCGTCTCCAGCGTCGTTCAGCGCGTCGTCCAGATGGGTCGGGGCGACCCGCGCAGGCCACCGTTCGGAGATGTCCGCGACCACCGCGTCCAGGCATTCGACGTCGATCCGCAAATCCCCGCCGCCGGCGAACATCAGGATCACGCGGCCGCCCGGCGCCTCGGTCGGCATGAAGTCCAGCGCCAGCAGTTCCAGCGAGGCGTCCGGATTGCGCGGCAGCCGCCGGCTCTTGACCGCCAGAACGTCGCCGAACTGCATGGCGGACATCACCCGCGTTCCCCCGCATTCCCAGCAGAAGCGGCTGAAGGCGATGGTCAGCGTCCGGGCCTGCTTGGCCCAGACGACGTCGACCGGCCGCAGGATCGCGTCCTGCAGCGCGGCCGAAATGATCTGAAGATCGTCGGCGTCCTCGGCCAGAAGACGCAGCGGCTCGACCGGCGCCTTGGTTTCGGAAACGACTCCGTCGATCTCAGTGCTCATCACCTGTTCCCTTTATGCGGCGGATGGACGCTCCGCACGCGCCGAGCTTCTCCTCCAAACGCTCGAAACCGCGATCCAGATGATAGACGCGACCGACCGTGGTTTCCCCCTCCGCGACAAGGCCGGCGATGACCAGACACATGGAGGCGCGCAGATCGGTCGCCATCACCTGGGCGCCGTGCAGCACCGGCACGCCGGTCACATGGGCCTCCCCGGCGTGAACCGAGATATCGGCGCCCAGCCGCGCCAGTTCCGGCACATGCATGAAGCGGTTTTCGAAGATCGTCTCGCGCACCGTGCTGACGCCCTCGGCCGTGGTCATCAAAGCCATGAACTGCGCCTGCAGGTCGGTGGCGAAGCCCGGATAGATGGCCGTCTCCACGTCCACGGCCTTCAGCCGCTGCCTGGGATCGCGCCTGATCCGCACGCCGTCTTCGGTGGGCGTCACCTCGACGCCGGCCGCGATCATCCGGTCGGTCAGCGAATCGATCAGCTCGGCCCGCGCCTTGGTCAGCCGCACCTCGCCCCCCGCCATGGCGGCGGCGACGGCGTAGGAGCCCATTTCGATCCGGTCGGGAATCACCGACCAGGTCGTTCCGTTCAGGGACGACACGCCCGTGATCGTCAGGACATCGGTGTCGATCCCGTCGATCTTCGCCCCCATGGCGGTCAGACAGCGCGCCAGGTCGCCGATTTCCGGCTCGCGCGCGGCGCGGCGCAGCACCGTCGTCCCCTGCGCCAGCACGGCGGCCAGAAGCGCGTGCTCGGTCGCCCCGACGGAGACGAAAGGAAACTCGATCTCGGCGCCCCGCAGCCCCTTGGACGCGCGCGCGGTGACATAGCCCTCTTCCAGCTCGATCTCGGCCCCCAGCGCCGTCAGCGCCTGCAGATGCAGATCGACCGGCCGCGCCCCGATCGTGCAGCCGCCGGGCAGAGAGACCTTGGCCTCCCCCGTCCGCGTCAGCAGCGGCCCCAGCACGTTGAACGAGGCCCGCATCTGCCGCACCAGGTCATAGGGCGCGAAGGTCGATGTCAGGGTCTTGGCGTTGAACAGGCTTTCCTGGCCGTCCGCCCCGTCGCTTTCCGTCACCTCGATCCCGAACTGCCGCAACAGCTGGCCCAGGAAACGGGTGTCGGCCAGCCGCGGCATATTGGTCAGCCGCAGGGGCTGATCCGTCAGAATCGAGGCGGCCATCAGCTTGATGGCGGAATTCTTGGCGCCGCTGACGGGAATGTCCCCATGCAGCTGAGCGCCGCCCTGAATGGCGATACTATCCATAGACGTCCTTAAGCGCGCCCCAGGGCGACGCCGTGGGGGATCGTTCTCTAGCAAGCCGGCCGCCGCTTGCCAAAGGGCGCAGCGGCCGCACGGCGATGAACTTCAGTTGCTATCTTTCGGCGCGGCCGGCGTGCGCGCAGGCGTCTTGCGCCGTCGCAGATTGGCCCGAAGCGCCGAAGCCAGCCGCATCGCCTTCTCGGCCTTGGCCCGCGCGGCGTCGCTGGGCGCGGCCTCCGGCGGCGCGACGGCGGGAGCGGCGGATGGATCGGCGTCGTGGGGAGCGCGAGTCATGCCGGGATCATGGCGTGATCGGCGGCCATGTCCAAACTTTCTTTCGGTGGATCAAAATCGGGCTTCCCACGTCGGAAGGGTTTGGCTATACGGCCGCTTCCTCAGTCGGGGCCGCCGTAGCTCAGTGGTAGAGCGCATCCTTGGTAAGGCTGAGGTCGTGGGTTCGATTCCCCCCGGCGGCACCATCTGAGATCCCGAAATCGCAAAGACTCATTCCCCAACCGGGGACACCGCAGTCCGCGTCGGCCATGTCAGATCAGGTGCAGCAACATGGCTTCGACATGGGACCAGCTGTGGATCAGCTGAGCGCCCACGGCCACGCCCAGGCCGACCAGCGGCGACAGGATCAGGGCCCGGCGGAAGCGATGGGCCCAATAGACGGCTTCTCCGACGGCGACGGCCATCAACATCTTCTCGTCCCCAGACGATCATTACGACTTTATGACGTTAACGCAGTCTGGTCGCCTCAAGAGCGCTGCGAGAATTCAGTCGCGCGCGCCGTCCTTGCTCCAGTCGAAGCCGACCGACATCGACCGGCTCAACGAATCGGCGCCGCGATAGCCGCCGAAGCCGTAGCGCGGATAGGCGTAGCCGGGCGTCAGCCAATAGTCGTTCTTGCCTTCGCGATAGGCCAGGTTCAGCCGCCCGTTCTCGCCGATCGGCAGGGACAACGCCGCGCCATAGCTGCGATAGCCGCCGGTGCCGAGGCCCGCCTCGACCATGCCATGCATTTGGCGATCGTCGGCCGGGGCGGACGCGACCGCCTGCTCGAACGATTCGCCCGGCGTGCGCGAGGCGATCCAGGTCTGGATCTGCTGTTCGGTGGTCATGCCGTGCGGGGCGGCGTCCTGGGCGGTGGGCGCGGGCGCTTCGACCGCCGGCTGGGGCGCGGCCATGGCCGCCGCGACGCCCGACGAATTGGCCGGCGCCGTCGTCACCACGCCGTCGGGATCGACCAGGGCCATAACGCTTAAAAGCACGGCGATCGACATGAACAGTCTCCCTTCAGCCGCACCCTAGCACGGCGAATGCGGCCAAGGTCAGGCCAAATGGTCAGGCCAGACCGTCGCCCCGGCCCAGCGGGTCGGGCAGCGGCTGGCCCTTCGGCACGAAACTCAGGGCGATAGAGTTGATGCAGTAGCGGTCGCGGGTCGGCGGCGGCCCGTCGGGAAAGACGTGGCCCTGGTGGCTGCCGCAGCGGGCGCACAGGGTCTCGACTCGCACCATGCCATAGCTGGTGTCGCGCACCTTGCGCACATGGGCCTCGTCCACCGGCTGGGTGAAGCTAGGCCAGCCCGTGCCGCTCTCGAACTTGGCGGCGCTTCGGAAGAGGGGCAGGCCGCACTCGCGGCAGCAGAAGACGCCCTCGCGCTTTTCCCCCAGCAGCGTGCCGCAGAAAGGCGCCTCGGTGCCATGCGACAGCAGGACGCGCTTCTCCTCGGCGTCCAGGTCCGCCTCCAGCCGGGCGCGTTCGTTCGGATCGGGCTGCGTCAGGTCGAAACCGGACGAAGAGCGCAGCATGTCGGGAGCAAGGTCTGTCATGGACCTCAAATGGGAAGGGCCGGGCCGAGGTTCCACCCCCTGCCCGGCCCTGTTCAGGCGAAGACCGCCCGTGTTGCTGGAGCTGTCTTGCTGGATCCGTCTTACTGGAACAGGGTTCCGACCCAGGCGCGCACGGCCGTCTCGTTCGTCGGATCGCCCGTGTAGGCCAGGCCCTGCGACGGGACATAAGGGGCGTCGTTGCCGCGCGTCCGCGTCGTCCACGCCTTGTGACCATAGCTCAGCTCGGCATAGTTGGACGGCAGGCGCATGACCGTGGGCTCGATGAAGATCGAATCCTCGGCCGTGGTCGAACCGGCCAGGCGCACGTTCGGCAGGCGCGTCAGCAGGTCCAGCGTGTCCAGGCAGCCGCCGCTGCAGCCGCCGTCCACCAGGACCACCACCTGGCCCGCGACCGGATTGGCCGCGCCGGTGTCGGGAACCGACGGGCGACCCGGCATGGTGAAGGTCTGCTGACCGGCCGCGATGGCCGAATCGAAGGCGGCGATCAGGGCTTGGGTCTGTTCGATCACCGCGCCCGATTCCTGCACGAAGCGCGGATCGGCCTGCATCCGGCCCAGGGCCTCGGCGTACCATTGGCGATTGCCGGGCGTGGCGCGATAAGTGATGGACCCGGCCTCCGGCTGACGGCTGACCGTGAACTCGGGCGTCCAGATGCGGTTGGCCAGACCATAGCCGCGCGCCGTGGCGTTGATCGAGGCGCCGTGGGCCCCGCGCAGGTCGATGACCACGCCCTTGGCCCCGCGAATGGCCGCGACCTGGGCCTCGACGACGGCGTTGAAGGCGTCCCAGTCGGCGTTGTCGTCAAAGCTGTGGACGTGGACCCAAGGGCGGCCGTCCACCGTTTCGACCGACAGCGGACTGGCCGGCGGCATATAGACCGTGGCGCGATAGGCGGCTTCCAGGCTGGCGGCGTCGGCCGGCTGGGGCTGCATCTGGAACTCGCGGTCGCGGCGGCCGACCTTGAAGGTGCACAGCGAAGGCACCCCGCCGGCGAAGGGGTTGTTGCGGTTCCACAGCAGATAGGGGGCGGTCCGCACCTTGTCCGCCTCGGTCGTCAGGTCGCCTTCCCATCGGTCCAGACGGTCGGCGGCCAGATCGGCGGCGCTCTTGTCGCCGCAGCTGACCAGCGTCGCCCCCACGGGCGGCAGGTTGCGCACGCCGGGCTTCACATAGGACACCACATACTCGCCGTTGCGCCAGGCGGTCGTCACGCCCGGCCAGCCGATGGCGAAGTACGGCCCCAGACCTTCGTAGGTCGGGCGAATGGCGATGTTCGAATCGCGGAATCCGTTGGCGTAGTAGCCCATCAGATAGGCGTGGCTGTCGCCGCTGCTGACGCGGCCGATGCGGCCCTGCGCGTCCTGCAGGCCCGCGTCGATCCAGGCGCGGAAGGTCTCGCCGGCGGGGCCGGGGACGACGGCGGCCGGATGGTTCGCGGCCAGGGCGTCATGGGCGGCCTGAAGGTCCTGTTGCGCCAGGGCGCGGAAGTCCTGGGCTGCGGCGGCCCCGGCTGCGAGGGTCAGCGACAGGACGGCGGCCGATGCGGCGGCGAGCGTGCGGGTCATGGGGTGATGGTCTCCTGGGCCTGCGTTCAAGCGATCAGGGGTCGTTAAACCTTATGCATCCGCGCCTTGCCAAGGGCGCTGGGGCGATTTCACCCGATTGTCGCACGTCTCACAGCGGCGGCGACGCCTTCACGACCGCACCGAACAGCCGGTCGAAGCTGGCGCGCAGGGCGTCGTCCGCCTCGTCCATCGTCGCCAGCACGCCCAGATCGACCAGGCTGGTGACGCCGTGTTCCTGAATGCCGCAGGGCACGATGCCGCTGAAATGATCCAGGTCCGGCTCAACGTTCAGGCTGATTCCGTGGAAGCTGACCCATTTGCGGACCTTCACCCCGATGGCGGCGATCTTGTCCTCGCGCGACCAGCCGGCCCCCTTGCGTTCGACCCAGACGCCGACCCGGCCGGGCCGCACGTCGGCCTCCACCCCGAACCGATCCAGCGCC
This sequence comes from Brevundimonas sp. SORGH_AS_0993, assembly GCF_030818545.1. NCBI lineage: Bacteria > Pseudomonadati > Pseudomonadota > Alphaproteobacteria > Caulobacterales > Caulobacteraceae > Brevundimonas > Brevundimonas sp. SORGH_AS_0993. The sequence goes on along the minus strand of NZ_JAUTAH010000001.1, from coordinate 309,823 downwards.
CCGATCACCCACAGCTCCAGCCCGCGCACGAAGCAGCGCACGTCGCGGCCCCGCCGGTTCAGGTCCAGCATGACGTAGGCCACGCGCTGGCCGGGCCCGTGATAGGTGAACTGCCCCCCGCGCCCGGTGCGATGGACGGGGAATCGCCCCGCATCCAGCAGGTCCTCGTCCCTGGCCGACACCCCGGCGGTGTAGAGCGCCGGATGCTCCAGCAACCAGACCATCTCGGCCGCCTCGCCCGCCGCGATGGCGGCGACCCGCGCATCCATGAAGGCTTCGGCGGCGGCGTAATCGACATATCCGGTCGATACGGCCCATTCGACCGGCCGACCGTCATCCAGACGCAATTTTTCCAGGGCGGGGCTTAACGGCTCAGCAAGCATGACGCTTCAATGTGCAACGCAGGTCGTTTCCGCAAGGGACGGCCCTTGGCGAAGAGAGTTTCCGTGCCGCAGATAAACGCCGTCGATGTCGAAATTTCCGTGGTTCTGGGCCGGTCGGTGCTGCCGATGTCGCAACTGCTGCGCATGGGGCGCGGCGCGGTGATCGCCCTGGACGCCGCAGAGGGCGAAGAAGTCTGGATTCTGGCCAACAACCATCCCGTCGCGCGCGGCGAGATCGAGATTCGCGACGACCGCATCGCCATCACCGTGACGCGCGCCGCCAACGTCTATGACTTCATGGCGGGTTCCGCCTGACCTGATCGGCGAACGGCGGGGGCGCTCCCTGGGTCTCGCCACGCTGATCGCCGCCCGAAAAGGCGTGTGGGCCGCTCGCCTTTTCCTCGCCGCGCGCCACTCGCCCCTCGCCGCTCACTTCCCGCTTTCCTTTTCCAGCGCACTCCGCTATTCGCCGCCGCTCCGATGCGAGCGGTCGTGGCGGAATTGGTAGACGCGCAGCGTTGAGGTCGCTGTGGGGCAACCCGTGGAAGTTCGAGTCTTCTCGACCGCACCATCTGGCTAAACAGGGCGATTCATCGGCTAACTACGGCTGGACATTCTACCAAGGGGGGCGACAACGTGACCAACACGGACCACGCCTTCGCGCCAGCCGAAGCGCCTGACATCGAAGATCACGCCGCCCTGGACGAGGACTATGTCCTCACCCCTCAATTCGTCGAAAAGGTCGTGGACGCCGCCGACGACGGCGACGGGATGCGGCTGCGCTCGCTGCTGGAAGACCTGCACCCGGCGGACGTCGCCGACCTGATGGGCTTCCTGACGGCCGAACACCGCGCCGTCGTCGTGCTGTGGCTGCCGCCCGAGCTTCTGGCCGAAACCCTGCCGGAGCTGGACGACAACATCCGCGAGGAGGTGCTGGAGCGCGTGCCGCACGGCACATTGGCCGAAGCGCTGCAGGAACTGGATTCCGACGACGCCGCCGCCGTCGTCGAGGACCTGGAGGACGATCAGCGCGAGCGCGTCCTGGCCGCCATGCCCGAGGTGGACCGCGCCGCCATCGAAAGCAGCCTGGGCTATGCAGAAGAGTCCGCCGGCCGTCTGATGCAGCGCGAGGTGATGGCCGCGCCCCAGTTCTGGAGCGTGGGCGACACCATCGACCACATCCGCAAACAGGGCGACGACCTGCCCGAGCTGTTCTTCGACATCTATGTGGTCGATCCGCTGAACCGTCCCGTCGGCGGCCTGTCGGTCAGCGCACTGCTGCGCGCGTCGCGCACCGCCGCCCTGTCCGATCTGATGGAGCCGGTCAATGAGATCGCCGTCGATCAGGACCAGGAAGAGGTCGCCTACATCTTCGAGAAATACCACCTGATCTCGGCGCCCGTGGTGGACGCGGCCGGCCGACTGGTGGGCCAGATCACCGTCGACGACATCGTCAACATCATTCAGGAAGAGAACCGCGAGGACATCCTGCGCCTGGCCGGCGTCTCCGACGAGGATCGGGGCTCGTCCGTGCCCGAGATCGTGCGTGGCCGGGTGCCGTGGCTGGCGATCAACCTGGCGACGGCGGCCCTGGGCGCCAGCGTCATCGGCCTGTTCGAGGCCACCATCCAGCAGATCGTCGCCCTGGCCGTCCTGATGCCCATCGTCTCCGCCATCGGCGGCAATGCGGGCACCCAGTCCCTGACCGTCACCGTGCGGGCGCTGGCGACGCGCGAACTGAACTCGGCCAACGCCACGCGCACCTTCTTGCGCGAACTGGTCGTGGGCCTGGCCAACGGCCTGATCCTTGCGCCCCTGATCGGCGTCGCCGCCGGCCTGTGGTTCCGGGACGAGGACTGGAAGATCGGCCTGGTCATCGGCGCGGCCATGATCCTGAACCTCTTGGTCGCGGCCTGTATCGGCGTGCTGACGCCTCTGACCCTGTCCAAGCTGAAGTTCGACCCCGCCGTGTCCTCGGCCGTCTTCGTCACGGCCACCACCGACTTCTTCGGCTTCCTGATCTTCCTCGGCCTGGCCACTGTGGTCTTGCTCTAGCCACACCGGCCGTCGATACGGCGCATCCCTTGCTCGGACTCGCGCAAGGGCGCCGCGCCTGTTTCGAATTGGGTCAAACGTGTCCGACGACGTGCATAAGCCTGCGAAGGTCTCCCGCGAGGGGGTCGTGCTGATCAAGAGCTTCGAGGGCTTTCGCCCCCGGGCCGTTCGGCGCGAAGACGGCGTCTGGGTCATTGGCTACGGCCACACCCTGTCCGCGCGCGAGGGCGCGACCGTTTCGGAAGCCGAGGCCGAGCTTCTGCTCCAATATGACCTGATCCCCGTCGTGAAGGCCGTCAGCGAAGCGGCGCGCGTCTCCCTGAACCCGCATCAGTTCGACGCCCTGGTCAGCTTCGCCTACTCCATCGGAATCGAGCCGTTCCGCGCCTCCGAGGTGGTGGCGCATCTGAACGCCGGCGACCCGGCCCGCGCCGTCGCCGCCATGGCCGAATGGGACGACGCGGGCGCCGCCCGCAAGCCGACGCGCCGCCGCTCGGCCGAGCACGCCCTGTTCAACGCCGCCCCCGGCGTCGCCGTCACCCTGGCAGACCTTCTGGCCGCCCCCCTGCCCTCGCCCTTCGTCGAGGCCGCGCCCGAAACGTCCACCGACGACACGGCCGTCTCGGCCCTGCTGGATCAGGACGTCGCCCCCTTCCCCGAAGCCACCGACGCCGCCACGGCCACGGTTGATGCGGCCGAGGTCCCGCTCACGGCCGCGAACGGCGCCGAACCGGCCCCGGAGGCCGAGGCCGCTGCGGATCCCGAACAGGCGCAGCTCCCCGCCGCGCCCCTGCCCGCCCGTCGCAAGGCCCCCGTCCGCAGGGCCAAGGGCTCCTGGGTCGATCTGGCCACCATCCTGGTGCTGGGGGCCCTGGGGATGCTGGCGGTCGGCGCGGCCATGGCCGCCTTCGTCCGGGCCTCGGTCGCCCCCGGCGGCGATTCCACCCTGATCGGCTGGGTCCTGATCGTCCTGGCGGCTGCCTGCATCGGCGTCTCGGGCTACAACCTCTATCAGCGTTGGGGCCGGCCCGACCGCCCTTAGCCACGCTTTGCGAAACGCCGTGCGCGATGCTACGCCATCGCGCATGAGCATTCCCTTCGCGCCCCAATCCATGGAATTCGGTCTCGGCGAGACCGCAGACGCCATACGCGACACGACCGCCCGCTGGGCCGCCGAACGCCTGGCTCCGCGCGCCGCCGAAATCGACGCCAGGAACGAATTCGCCCGCGACCTCTGGCCCGAGATGGGCGAGTTGGGCCTGCATGGAATCACCGTGGAGGAAGAGTTCGGCGGCCTGGGCCTGGGCTATCTGGAACATGTCGTGGCGATGGAGGAGGTCTCCAGAGCCTCCGCCTCGATCGGCCTGTCCTACGGCGCCCACTCCAACCTGTGCGTCAACCAGATCCGACGCTGGGGCACGCCCGAGCAGAAGACGAAATACCTGCCCCGGCTGATCTCGGGCGAACATGTCGGCTCCCTGGCCATGTCGGAGGCCGGCTCCGGCTCCGACGTCATGTCCATGCGCACCCGCGCCGAGAAGAAGGGCGACCGCTACGTCCTGAACGGGACCAAGTTCTGGATCACCAACGCCCCCCACGCCGAAACCCTGGTGGTTTACGCCCGCACGGGAGAGGGCAACGGCGGCGTCACCGCCTTCCTGATCGAAAAGGGCATGAAGGGCTTCAGCGTCTCCAAGAAGCTGGACAAGATGGGCATGCGCGGCTCCGACACGGCCGAACTGGTGTTCGAGGACTGCGAGGTCCCGCAAGAGAACGTCATGGGCGGCGAAGGGCGCGGCGCAGCGGTCCTCATGAGCGGGCTGGACTACGAACGCGCGGTCCTGTCGGCCGGTCCCCTGGGCATCATGCAGGCCGCTCTGGACGTGGTCCTGCCCTACGTCCGCGACCGCAAGCAGTTCGGCAAGGCCATCGGCTCGTTCCAGCTGATGCAGGGCAAGGTGGCCGATATGTACGTCGCCCTGAACTCGGCCCGCGCCTATGTGTATGCGGTCGCGCGCGCCTGCGATCAGGGCCTGACCACGCGCTATGACGCCGCCGGTGCCATCCTGCTCGCGTCGGAGAACGCCGTGAAGGTCACGCTGGAGGCCGTTCAGGCCCTGGGCGGCGCCGGCTACACCAAGGAATGGCCGGTCGAACGCCTGGTGCGCGACGCCAAACTCTACGACATCGGCGCCGGCACCAACGAGATCCGCCGCTTCCTGATCGGCCGCGAACTGCTGGGAAGCTGAGGCGGCGCGGCGTTCCGCGTCGAATTATCTGAATCTGTTGCCGATCTGTAAGTGGCGGCGCGGGCGGCGACCGACTAGATGGACCCGATATCCCCGCCGAGCGCCCCCGCCTGATGACCGCCCTCTCTGCTCCGAACGATGACCTGAGGCGGTTTTCCGACGTCCTGGAGGACCTTGGCGACGCCCCCGGCGACAAGCTGAGCATGGAGGAACTGGTCGCCGCCTTCGGAGAGCGCGGCTTCGGCGCCATGCTCCTGATCCTGTCGCTCCTGGCGCTGCTGCCCTGGCCGCCGGGCGGCAAGGCGGTGTTCGCCGTTCCGATCATACTGATGGCGCTGGAGCTGGCCTTTCAGCGCACCAGCGTCTGGCTGCCCCGCTGGATGCTGAACACGGCCGTGTCGCGCCAGGCTTACAAGGCCCTGATCCTGTCGCCCATCGCCGCCCCGAACTGGCTGCGACGATGGGTCCAGGGCGCCCGTGTCCGCCTGGCCGGCCGCACCTACGGCTTCACCAATGCGGTGCGGCGCGCCGTGCGGCGGCGGCGGCGGGGAACCAGCGTCCTTAGCATGGTGCGCGCCATCGAGCGGCTCAGCCGCCCGCGTCTCCCCTATCTGACCGGCGAGGCCGCCGACACCGTGACCGGCCTGGTCTGCGTCTTCCTGGCCCTGACCATGGCCCTGCCCATCCCCTTCGGCGACGCCCTGCCGGGGATCGCGCTTTTGCTGTTTTCGCTGGGCATGATGCAGCGCGACGGCGTGGCCATCCTGCTGGGCGTGGTCGCCACCGCCGCGTGCGTGCTCTATCTCTTGCTGGTCTGGGCCACGGTGGTCGAAGCGGCACACCACGTCGCGGTCTGGTTCGGTCGACTGTTCGGATAGGTTCAATCAGTAGGCTGAATGTCGATTGAACCTTGACCTCAGGCCGCCGTCTGCGCCCCCGCCAGGCCCTGCATGATCATCCGGTTGATGTCGATCAGGTCCTGAAAGCTTTCCTCGCCGCGCATCACCGCCGAGGAATGGCGATTGACGAACAGGCTCAGCGAGATGATCTGCGCGCGCATGGGCGCCGCCAGCGCATTGGACGGGTCCGAACAGGCTCCGGCCAGGGTCGACCACAGCCGCCGGTTCCAGTCCAGCGCGTCGATGCGCGCGGCCAGGTCGTTCCCGGGGGTTTCGGAGGCCTGAACCAACGCGCGCGTGACCTGGCCGAACAGTCGGTACTCCAGGTCGCGCGGGGTTTCAGCCCGCGCTGTCGCTGCCTTGTACGCCTGAAGCGGCATTCAGAACTCTCTCTTCGTATTCGACGATCTTACGCGCCGACATCAGCGCCTTGTAGTATTCGCGGGCCAGCACATGGCGCGACGCCGCGACGCACTCCGACAGGATTTCGGGGTTCTTGATCGCCGCCATGAACTCCGACAGTCGCAGCGCCAGTTCGTCGTAGAATTTCGAGGCGCTGCTCTCGTCCAGATACATCATCATGATCGGGAAATAGATGCGCCGTGCGGGCGTAGTCACTTCCTCGGCCTGCATGATGTCCTTTTCGCGCAGGACGCTGGCGCGGTTCTGCAGGATCAGCACCCCGCGCCGGTCGCCGTTCTGGACCACCGCCCCGTTCAGGACGAACTTCTCGCCGGGCTTGAGGGACAGCTTCAGGGCCATGGACGACCGTTCTCCAAGCGGGGCGGGCGGCGCCTTGCCGACCTGTCGCCGATAAGGCCCATCCTAAGGCGTCAGGGGTTAACCATCCCTTGTCTGCCGTTCTCCCTGTGCGGAACGCCGCCGGGCAGGCGGCGTTCTCATCGACAACAGGAGACGCCCATGCCGGACAACGATTATCAGGACGACCAGGCCCAGTCGGAAACCTTCGACGAAACCCACATCGACGACGAAGGCGACGGCGACCTGCTACTGGACGAAGCCGATCAGGTTCTGGACGTGACCCAGGCCGACGGCGACGCCGAAGAGGACGCCTTCGACGAAGACGACATCGACCTGGACGACCGGATGGCTCTGGACGGCATCGAGCGCGAGGCCGACGCCATACTGGGCGCCGACGCCGCCCGCGTCAGCCAGTCGGACGCCGACGGCGCGCCCCAGGAAGCCCCCGACGAGGTGGAGCTGGTCTATACCGGCCTGATGCGAAACGTCCGGGGCGCCCAGGCCAGCGCCGCCCACTGGGAGGCCAAGCGCCTGTCCGACGACGACATCGCCGACCTGGGCTACGGCCCGGACGCCGACGCCGACGACGATGCCGACCGTCCCTCCAATTGATCCTTGCCCACCGCCCTTGAAGGAGCGAACGCCATGACCGAAGACCGCCGCCGCGATCAGACCCCCGACGATCCCCACGCCGTCCGTTGCCCGCCCGAGGACGGCAAGCCCGACCAACTGCACAAACGCGACGAAAGCGAGAACCGCCAGGAAGCCCTGGTGGACGAGGGGTTGGAAGAAACCTTCCCCGCCAGCGACCCCGTCTCGCCCAAACGCATCACCTGATCGAGGTCCAGGCCGCTGTTCAGGCTCGGCTGTTCAGGCCCGGCTGTTCAGGCCCGTTTCAATCCGCTACGCGCTGATCGACACAGTGATGCGGGAGCGGATGCCATGAGCCGGTTCGAGGGCACGGAAAACTACATCGCCGCCAGCGACCTGAAGGTGGCGGTCAACGCCGCGGTCGCTCTTGAAAGGCCGCTGCTCATCAAGGGCGAGCCGGGCACAGGCAAGACCGTCCTGGCCTATGAGATCGCCAGGGCCTTCGACGCGCCCCTGATCACCTGGCATGTCAAATCGACGACCAAGGCTCACAATGGCCTTTACGAGTACGACGCCGTCAGCCGACTGCGCGACAGCCAGCTGGGCGAGGCGCGCGTCCACGACGTCCGCAACTACCTGAAGAAGGGCAAGCTGTGGGAGGCTTTCACCGCCCCCGTGCGCCCCGTCCTGCTGATCGACGAGATCGACAAGGCCGACATCGAGTTCCCCAACGACCTGCTGCAGGAACTCGATCGGATGGAGTTCTACGTCCAGGAGACGGACGAGACGATCCGCGCCGAGGTGCGCCCTATCGTCATCATCACCTCCAACAACGAAAAGGAGCTGCCGGACGCCTTCCTGCGCCGCTGCTTCTTCCACTACATCCGCTTCCCCGACGCCGACACCCTGGCCGCCATCGTCGCGGTCCACTTCCCCAGCATCAAGCCGCGCCTGGTGTCCGAAGCCCTGAAGACCTTCTATGAAATCCGCGACACGCCGGGCCTGAAGAAGAAGCCCTCCACCTCCGAACTTCTGGACTGGTTGAAGCTGCTGCTGGTCGAGGACATCGACGCCGAGACCCTGCGCGAGAAGACGCCCAACAAGGTGATCCCGGCCCTGCACGGCGCCCTGCTGAAGAACGAGCAGGATGTGCATCTGTTCGAACGCCTGGCCTTCCTGAACCGGCGCGAGGGGTCGCGGCCCGGCGGCTGAACCGCGGCCGGCGCCTTAACGCGATTTCACTGGAACCCTGCGGTTTAGGGCGCATCATGGCGATAACGAAAGGTCAGATCATGCGTCCGTTTCTGCTGCCGCTGCTGCTCGTCGCGGGCCTTGGCGCTTGCGACGGCGAAAAGTCGTTCCGCATCACTACCTCCACCTCGGACGACGGGGCGGGCAAGGGGGTGCTGCGGGTCATCGACGCGCTGCAATGCCCCGACGCCGTCGGGGTGCTGACACGCAAGGGTCTGGCCGCCAATGGCGGCGCCAGCTGCGTCTATGGCGGGCCGAAAGGGGCGGAGGTGATCCTGCACCTGGTCAAGCTGGACGGCCGCGCACCCGACGCCGTGCTCAAGGATTTCGAGGCGCAGATGGCCGCCAACCTGCCCCAGGCCGACGCCCGGCTGAAGCCCCCTCATCCCCCGTCTCCTCCGTCTCCTCCGTCGGACGCCTCCGCAGGCGGGGACCAGGCCGTAGTCCAGGGGCCGGGCGTGGACATTCGCACCAAGGGCGACGACGCTTCCGTGCGCCTGCCCGGCCTCCGAATAGAAACCCAGGGCGACAACGCCAATGTCCGCATCGGCGGCATCAACATCCAGGCCAAGGACGGTCAGGGCGTCCGCACCGAGACCAGCAGCGTCAGCGTGGACAACAACGGCCCCTCCACCCGCGTGCGCGCCCGCGCGCCGGGCGCGGCCACCCGCATGACCTATTTCATCGCCGACGATCAGCCCTCCGCCGCCGGCTGGCGTCGCGTGGGCTTCGAGGCGCGCGGCCCCGAAGGCGGCCCCCTGGTCGTCGCCACCATCCGGTCCAAGGACCGCAACGAAGACAGCGTCTTCGAATCCGCCAAGGCGCTGGTGTCCGTGAACGTCGGCGACTGACGCCGGGGCGCGTATCGCGCCGTTTTGTTCCAAAGGCTTGGCCTGCCATTACGCCATTGTGCGCCCACCCCTGAAAAGGCGTGTATCCTTGCAGCCTGATCCGTTGAGGAGCGATCGCTAGGCGATTCCGCCTGAAACGATCCGGCTCGGCGGCCTGGTCTTTCTCATCGCCAAGCTCCCGCCCGGGCCGCTCAAAGGACCGCGCGGCTTTCTCTGGCGGATTGTTCGGACTGTTCGGACTGTTCGGACTGTTTGGACTGTTTGGACTGTTTGGACTGTTTGGACTCCACTTTCCGATCCCTCTCCGGCCCGCGTCGCTTGATCCCGGCGCGTCTTTGCGCCACCTGACCAGCCCGTAAGCGATCAGGATACGAACGCCTTGGCCGAGCGCCCCAAGAATAAAACCGAAGTCCGCGCCTGGCAGCGCATGTTGTCCGGCCGCCGTCTAGACCTGCTCGACCCCTCCCCCTTCGACATCGAGATCGAGGACATCGCCCACGGCCTGGCCCGCGTGGCCCGCTGGAACGGCCAGACCATCGGCGAACACGCCTTCTCCGTCGCCCAGCACAGCGTCGTGGTCGAGGAGATCGCCGCCCACATCAGGCCGGGCCTCGATCCCAAATGGCGCCTCGCCGCCTTGCTGCACGACGCCTCGGAATATGTCATCGGCGACATGATCTCGCCGTTCAAGGCCGCCTTGGGTTCGGGCTACAAGGATTTCGAGGCCAGGCTGGAGGCCGCCATCCACGTCCGCTACGGCCTGCCGCCCAAGACGCCGCAGACGATCAAGACCCTGATCAAGAAGGCGGACAAGGCCAGCGCCTTCTTCGAGGCCACCCAACTGGCCGGTTTCACCGAAAAGGAGTCCCTGGGCTTCTTCGGCGCCCCGCCCCAGGGCTACAGCCTGACGATAGAGCCCCAGCCCGCCTCGATCGCCCAGGCCCGCTATCTGGAGCGCTATCAGGTGTTGGCCCAGGCGGTCGGCCTCCTGCCCTCCGACGACGCCTGGCACACCGAATAGCCATGGCTCAGCCGGGCGATCAGGGTGTTCGCATCGGCCTGTCGGTCGTCGTCATGGCGTTGAAGGACCGCCAGGCGGTCGTCCTGACCACCCGAGCCGAGAACGGCGACACCCTGCTGCCCTTCGGCCCGTTCGACCCCTTGCGCGACCGCACCTTCGAGCGGGCTCTTCGGGACTTCGTCACGGCCCAGACGGGCTTTCGCCTGGGCTTCGTCGAACAGCTCTACACCTTCGGCGACGCGGGCCGCGCCGTGCCGCGCGCCGCGCCCGAGGGCGACCGCCCCCGCGACGTCTCCATCGGCTATCTGGCCCTGACCCCCGATTCGGCCGAGGGCCAGACCCACGACGCCCGCTGGCGCGCCGTCTTCGACGTCTTTCCCTGGGAGGATCGCCGCGGCGAGAACGCAGCGCTGGTCGCCCTGCTGGCCGACGGCCTGAACGCCTGGGCCGGCGACGACGACCGCCGCCTAGCCCGCGCCCGCGCCCTGTTCGCCCTGACGCCCGAGCATCGCTGGAACGAGGAACGTGTGCTGGAGCGCTACGAGCTGCTCTACGAGGCTCGCCTGGTGGCCGAGGCGTGGCGCGACGCCGGCCTGCTCCCGCCGCCCCTGCTGGCCCCCGGCCTGGTGATGGGCGCCGACCACCGCCGCATCCTGGCCACGGGCCTGGGCCGTCTGCGCAGCAAGCTCAAGTACCGCCCGGTCCTGTTCGACCTGATGCCCGGCCTCTTCACCCTCTCGACCCTTCAGGCCGCCGCCGAGGCCGTCTCGGGCCTGACCCTTCACAAGCAGAACTTCCGCCGGGGGGTGGAGCGCACCGGCCTGGTCGAACCCACCGGCCAAACCGCCTCGGCCACCGGCGGCCGCCCCGCAGAGTTGTTCCGCTTCAAGGGCATGGACCCCCAGACCGGCGCCGCCCCCGGCCTGTCCCTGCCCGCGCAACGCTAGCGTCAGATTTCTTTCACTGACCGCTTGCGATGCGTCCCGGCTCCGATTAGAGAAGCCGCTCGATCGACCAAGCGATATCGGCGCCGCGGAGAGGTGGCAGAGTGGTCGAATGTACCGCACTCGAAATGCGGCGTGCCTGGAAGGGTACCGTGGGTTCGAATCCCACCCTCTCCGCCATCCGCCTTCTTGGCGAAATAGGCTGATAGTTCAGCAATCTAAACCGCCCTCTTGATCTGACGCCTAACGCGCCGGGGCGATGCGCCAGACGGCGTTCGACAGGTCGTCGGCGACGAACAGCACGCGCCGGCCCGGATCGAAGGCCACGCCGACCGGCCGGCCGCGCGCCTTGCCGTCCTTCAGGAAGCCGGTGGCGAAGTCGACCGGCTGGCCCGCCGGGCGGCCCCCGTCGAACGGAACCCATACGACCTTGTAGCCCGACGGATCCTGACGGTTCCAGCTGCCGTGCATGCCGATGAAGGCCCCGTTGGAGAAGGCGCCGCCAAAGCCGCCGTCGCGCACGAAGTCCAGGCCCAGGGCCGCGACGTGGGAGCCCAGGGCGTAGTCGGGCTTCAGGGCGCGGGCGACCAGATCGGGCTTCTGCGGCATGACGCGGGGGTCCAGGTTCTGGCCCCAGTAGCTGTAGGGCCAACCGTAGAAGCCGCCGTCACGCACCTGGGTCAGATAGTCGGGGACTAGTTGCGGCCCCAGCTCGTCGCGCTCGTTGACCACCGACCACAACAGGCGGGTGCTGGGCTCTATGGCCAAGGCCGTCGGGTTGCGGATGCCCGTGGCGATGGTGCGCCGCGCGCCCGTGGCCCGGTCGATCTCCCACACCACGGCCCGCTCTTCCTCAACCGCCAGGCCGCGCTCGCCGACGTTGGAGTTGGAGCCGATGCCGACATACAGTTTGGTCCCATCGGCGCTGGCCGTCAGGGCCTTGGTCCAGTGGTGGTTGATCCGCGACGGCAGGGCCGTCACTCGCTGCGCCGGGACCGAAACCCCGGTCTGACCCGGCTGGAACGGGAAGCGGACCAGTGCGTCCTGCTCGGCCACATAAAGATAGCCGTCGACCCAGGCCAGCCCGTAGGGAGCGTTCAGCTTGTCGATCAAAACGGTCCGCAGCTCGGGCACGCCGTCGTTGTCGGCGTCGCGCAGCAGGGTGATGCGGTCGCCGCCCTTGATCTTGGTGTTGCCCTGCTTCTTGATGACCCCGGCGATCACGTCCTTGGGCCGCAAGGCGGGGGCGCCGCCGCCGCGCCCTTCGGCGACCAGCACGTCCCCGTTGGGCAGGACCAGCATCTGGCGGGGTATCTTCAGGTCGGTTGCAAAGGCCGAGATCGTGAACCCCTGCGGGACCGTCGGCCGTTCGCCGTTCCAGCCGGCGGGCGGGCTGATCTTCATCGCCGGGACCAGGCTCTCGTTCACCTGGGGCAGGTCCGGCGAAGCCCCTGTCTGGTTCAGTTTGGCATCGCTGCGCCCGCTGCACGAGGCGACGATCAGGGAGACGGCCAAGGTGGCGACGCTGGCGCCGATTAGGCTACTGTGGGTCATCGGACGTTCTCCCGCGACATATAGGCGGTCCAGCCCGCGACAAGGATCAGGATGGCGCACAGGACCGACAGCATCAGGCCAAAGACCCCGACCGAGCTCCAGGCGTCCTGACTGTGCTTAAAGGCGTTGATCAGCCCCAGAACCCAGGCGGCCGTCAGCGTCACCAGGTGTAGGGTCGCCCACCGCGCCTGCCCACGCCGCACCGCCATCACCAGGCCGGCGATGGAGAACAGGCCGGCCAGGCCCGCAAAGACAAGCGCGCCGGCGATCATCCAGGCCGAGAAGTTGGACCACTGCATCTCGGCCGTCCGCAGATAGGCGATGTCCGCGACCAAGGCGGCCGGAAACAGGGCCACGGGAAAGGCCAGCAGCAGCCTGTGCAGGGGTGTGATCGCCACGTCCGTCAGATTTCGACCCGCCATTCCGGTCCCATTCTTTGAAGGTTCGGGACGCTAACCGCCGATCGCCGCAATTGGTTCAAATGGCGGCCCCGTCACCCTGATCGTCAACCTGATCATCCCCCCTTCGCGCCCGCCCTTGCCAAGCTGGGGCGTGGGCGTGTAAGTCGCCCGCTTCCTGTTGGGGAGTAGCTTCCGGCGCGTATCAGCCGGGGTCGGGTCAACACACTCGCGCTTTCGGGCGCGTGGTCCGGCCAGCGGATGTCCGCCTAGCGAGACCAGCGCGTTCCACTGTCGCACCGGCAGGCATGGAATGCGTTGCGCGCCCGCCCGGTGGAGTATCGTCATGACCCCAGGAGCCATCGCCGTCCTGTCTCTCAGCATGTCCACCGACGCCTTCGCGGCGGCCGTGGGGCGCGGCGCGGCGCACAGGCCCAGCGTCTCGGGCGCCATCAAGGCCGGTCTGGTGTTCGGGGTGATCGAGGCCATCACCCCTCTGATCGGCTGGGGTCTGGGCTTTGTAGCCGCCGGCCTGGTGTCGCAGATCGACCACTGGATCGCCTTCGCCCTGCTGACCGTCGTTGGCGGCAAGATGATCTGGGAAGCCTGCAAGCCTGTCGAAGAGGGCCAGGACGCCGCACCGAGTCGCGCCGGCCCTTGGGCCCTGATCGCCACCGCCCTCGGCACCAGCATCGACGCCGCCGCCGTGGGCGTGGGGCTGGCTTTCATCGGCGCCAACATCTGGATCATCGCCGCCTCGATCGGCTTCACCACCTTCGTCCTGACGACCGTCGGCATGCTGATCGGCAAGTCGGTGGGCCGTCGCTTCGGCAAGAAGGCCGAGTTCGTGGGCGGCCTGGCCCTGATCGGCGTGGGCGTCGGCATCCTGCTGGAGCATCTGGGCGTCTTCGCCGGCTGACACGGCGGATACCGAGCGAACCCGCATCGCCGTCTTGCATCGTCGGCGGCGGATGGTCATAACGGCCGCCTTCCGCCCCGCCTGGGCCGGCTTAGCTCAGTTGGTAGAGCGCCAGTTTTGTAAACTGGATGTCGCGGGTTCGATCCCTGCAGCCGGCACCATCGCCCCAGCACGCCCGATCGGAAGGCCGTCATCGACGGGGGTGAGGACGACGGGCTGGGTGTTGAACAAACCCTAGGGCTTGAAATCGACGTCGAAGGCGCACGCCTGACCATAGCGAGCCTTAGCGGTTTCGCAGAGAGCGGCGACAGAGGCGGCCGTGGGCTTGCGTCCCTCGTCCAGCCAGGCCGACATCGCCTGGAACAAGGCGACATATTCAGGCGCGTGAAGGGCGCTGTGGCTGCGCTCGTCGGTGAAGGTCTGAACCAGGAGCTCCGACCGGCCGGCGGCGGCGACCTGGTCGCGATAAACGGCCTCGTTGCCGACAAAGGCGGTGGGGTCCGCCTTGCCGTGGATCGTCAGGGTCGGGGCGACGATCAGGCCGGACAAGTCGGCGTCATAGGCCAGGCGCGCCACGCCCATAGGATCGGCGGCGAACCGCTGAACTCCGGCGTTCAGGGCCGCATCGTCGTGCGATCCGGCATAGACCCGGTCGATGTTGGAGAAGGGGTTCAACCCGTCCAGACGGCGTTGAACCATGTCGCGGAACAGGAAGGTGCCCCAGGCCAGGTGGGCGACAAGTTCGTCCTCCTCCACACCCGTCACGGCCAGGATGTCGGCCAAGTTCCGCTTCTGCACGGGCGTGCGCTGCGCCTCGGGCAGGCCGACGCCGGTGCAGGTCCTGACCCGTTCGGCCAGATCGGCGCGGGTCATGCGCGACCCCTCCGGCAAGCCCTGCCACAGAGGATACTGCGGCTCGTCCGGAGCGGGATGGTTGTGGCAGACATACTGATAGACGGCCCGCAGATCGGCGCGGAATCCATAAGCCCTGGTCCCGCCGGCCAGCACGCCGCTGGTCAGGACGACCCCGTCCCAGACCACCTTGCCCTCGGCGTCGCGGGCGTAGAGCTCGGCCGCCTTGGCCGCGACGTTTCCGCCCCACGATTGACCGTGCAAAAGGGTGCGGCGCGGCCGGCCGAAGCTGTCCCAGAACAGCTGGCGAAGGGTATCGGTGTCTTCGGCCGCCATCCGCACGCCATAGCCTCCACGCCGATAGGTAGAGCCCGCCCAGGCGTAGCCCTCCCTCACCGTCATGGCGAAACGATTCAGGTCGTCCAACGGGTCGTCGGGCTGGGGGGCGCCGGTGCGCGGGCCGCCATGGGCGTGAACCACCAAGGTCCCGTTCCACCGATCCGGCACGGCGATCCAGTAATAGTCGCCGCGCACGCCACGTCCCGACCAGCAACGTGTCTTCTGCGGCAGAAAGTCGGGACAGGCGGCGGGTGTCGGAGACGACGAAGGCGACGGGGCCGGCGATGCGGCGGACGCCACCCCCCCATCCTGAGCAAAGACCGCGACGGGCGCCAAAAAACAGGCCGCGGCCGATACAAACCAGACCTTCAAGTGATGGTGCGTTTTCATCGCCGTCCCCTCCCCGTCAGAACGTCTTGGAGACGTTGATGTACCAATACCGTCCCCACGGGCTGTATACCGCGCCACGATAGCCGCCGTCGGCCAGTGGCGGCCCCCGATCGGTCAGGTCGCGGCCGCCGACGCGCACCCGGGTCTCGTCGGGGAATTCGTAATCGACATAGGCGTTGATGGTGCTGCGGCTGTCCACCTCCCAGGGGGTGTTGGCGCTGCTCAGCAGACTGGGTTGGTCGAAGGCGCTGATGTACTGGCTGGACGCCCCGGCGCGCCAGGGCCCCTTTCGCCAGGTCAGGCTGGCGTTCACCCGCCATTCCGGCCGGCCGTTCTGCCCGATCAGTTGCGAAGAATCCGGCAGGCTGGTCCCGGCGTTGATCGTCCCGACCGCGCGGGCGGCGTACAACTGATTGACGACATCGCCTGGATCGCGCGTGAATTTCTCCAGTTTGGAGCCGTTCACATTGACGATGAAGGTGCCGTAGCGCGTGCGGCGCAGTGACCAGTTCATCGACACGTCCAGCCCCGCGACGGTCTGGGGCTGCAGATTGATGAAGCGATCGTTGATCGACACCACCTCCCCCACCGGCGTCAGGCCCGTGCCCTGGAACAGCAGAATGTCCTCGGGCGTCGGCGCTCGCCGGTTGACCAGAGGATTGGCGCCGCCGCCGACCCCCTCCAGATAGTCCAGCGCCAGGGCTGTCTGGGCGCCCAGCAGGCCCACGATCTTCTCCTGTTCGATCCGCCAGCGGTCGATGGTGAAGGTGAAGTCGCCGAACCGTTCCGGAATGAACGACGGTTGCAGCACCAGACCATACGAACTGTTGGTGCTTTCCTCGGGCTTCAGGTCCGGGTTTCCGGCCACCAGCAACTGAGCGCTCGAAAGGTTCTGGGCGCAGGCGGCGAAGGTCGTGATCCGCCCGGTCCTCAGGTCCGCCTCGCAGCGGATGTAGTCGACGCCACTGGCCAGACGGCCATATTGGGTGGCGTTGGTCTGCTCCAGGTTCGGCGCGCGGAAGCCTTCCGAATAGGAGCCGCGCACGCGAACGCCAGGCACGACGTCCCAAGCGACTGCGATCTTGGGCTTGGCCACGGAACCGAAGTCCGAATAGTGCTCGTACCGGCCCGCCAGCTGCACATCCACGCTCTGAACCAGCGGGATGTTCATCTCCGGCGACACCAGCGGCACGGCGAACTCGACATAGGTCGAAAAGACCTCGCGGCTGCCGGAGGTGTCGGGGTTCGGGCTAACGGCGGAGACGTTGGAGAGGTTGGTTTCGCCCGTCACCAGGTCGGTGAAGGTGAAGGTCCCGTCCACATTGGCGTCGCGGTCGTCCTTCTGGGTCTCGCGGCGCGCCTCCAGGCCAAAGGCCATGCCGACCGGCCCACCCGGCAGTTGGAACAGGTCTCCCCGAGACAGTTTGAAGTCGGCCAGCGTCAGGGTGGTCTTGGAAACCCGGCGCAAGTCGAGGCGAACGGCGTCGGCGGCGATCTGAGAGCTGGGCAGGCAGTCCCCATAAGACGGTGTGGCCGCGCAGCCGCCGCCGAACGGGTTGTAGGCGTCGGGCGTGGACAAGGCCAGCTGACGCTGGAGCGCCGTCATATTGACGTTGGGCGAGATGTCCTTGGCCTCGGCCTCGGAATACAGCAGGGCTGTCTCCCAGTTGAAGCCGCGCCATTCGCCGCGCAGCCCGCCCAGCGCGCGGGCTTGATAGTTGTCGACCTTGACCACCTGGAAACCGACATCGACGAAGCGATAGTTGGTCATCAGGATCGGCAGTCCCCCGGTCGGCACATTCGTCAGGCCCGGCAGGCGGTTCGGGTTCAGCGACCCGTCCGCGAAGCGCACCGGCCCAAAGGGGTTGTAATAGTTGCTGGCCGGAATCCAGATCTGATTCAGGTTCACCGCCGGCGGCTGAACCGCGCGGCTGTGAGCGGTGTAATAGCCCAGTTCCCCGAACGCTTCGATGTCCGGCGTCAGGTTGTAGCGTCCGGTCAGGAACAGATTCCCGCGCTGCACCGAGGGACGCACGGTGGTCTCATAGCGCGTGTCGTAACGCATCTCGCGGTTCGCGCCGTTGAAGTTCAGATTGCCGCTGGCCAGGCAGACGTCGTTTCCGACGCTCACCGGACACCCATAGCTGGACGGCTGATAGTGGAAGGCGCCGGTGCTGTTGGTCAGGCTGACGCCGTTCGCGCGTATCACGGCGCGCGACCCGACCGACAGGCGCGCCCACGGCGTGTGCGAGGACCGGCCATCCAGAGACTGGACGTTGGCGAAATCGGGAAAGTCCGCGAACAGGGGCCGCAAATCGTCGGAGCGGGTGTAGTCCTGATCCGACGCCCAGAGGGCCGTGCGCTCGGCATAGTTGGCGAACAGCGAGACATTGCCCCGCTCGAACGTCTTGCCGGCGAACAGATTAAGCTCGGTGTCGCGCATCCGGGTTGCCTCGGCGCCGCCATAGCGGGCGCTGAAGGACAGGCCGTCGATGTCGTCGCGCAAAACGGTGTTGACCACGCCCGCCACCGCGTCCGCCCCATAGATGGCGGCTGCCCCGTCCAGCAGAACCTCCAGGCGTTCCAGCCCCGCCACGGGAATGGCGTTGGAGTTGTAGCTCAGCACCGGCACGGTGCCGGTGTCCGAGGTGCCCTGGCTGGTCGGGTGCTGGACCAGGCGTCGGCCGTTCAGCAACACAAGCGTGTTGCCGACGCCCAGAGAGCGCAGGTTCACCGAATTGACGTCTCCGCGCGCCGAGTTCGAGGTCTGCGGATTATTGGCGGAATCGAACAGCACGTCGCCCATCTGGGGAATGGTGCGCAACAGTTCGTCGCCGGTGGTGGCCCCCGTCGCCTCGATCTGGTCGCGGTCGGCGACGACCACCGGCAAGGCGGCGGTTGTGCGCGCGCCCTTGATGTTGGTGCCGACGACGACGATCTCGTCCACCTGCGCCGGTTCCGCCGGCAAGGCCTCCTGCGCCATGGCGGCGCCCGTGAACAGAACGGCCGTAGCCGTGGTCGCCATCAGGGCGATCTTCGAAGAATAGGTCATGGTTTCCTCCCGTCGCCGCCGTTTTTGGCGGTCGTTTCGTTGATGGTGTGAAAGGCCGTCAGTCGTCGGCCAAAACCAGATCGTCGCCGGGTCCTGCGGCCGGGTCGGGCGCGGCGGCCAACGGAGCGGACCCGCCGTCCAGCGCGGCCTTCAAGGCGTCGCGATCCAGTTCGCCCTCCCATCGGGCCACGACGATGGTGGCCACCGCATTGCCGATGAAGTTGGTCAGGGCCCGGCACTCGCTCATGAAGCGGTCAATGCCCAGAATCAGGGCCATGCCCGCCACCGGCACGCTGGGCACCACCGACAGCGTCGCCGCCAGGGTGATGAAGCCCGCCCCGGTGATGCCCGCCGCCCCCTTGGACGACAGCATGGCCACCAGCAGCAGCAGGATCTGATCCTGCAGGCTGAGGTCGATGTTCAACGCCTGGGCGATGAACAGGGCCGCCATGGTCATATAGATGTTGGTGCCATCCAGATTGAACGAATAGCCGGTCGGCACGACCAGGCCGACGACCGACTTGGCCGCCCCGGCGCGCTCCATCTTGGAGATCAGGCTGGGCAGGGCCGCCTCGGAACTGGACGTGCCCAGCACCAGCAGCAGTTCCTCCTTCAGATAGCGGATCAGCTTCAGGATGTTGAAGCCGTTGGCGATGGCGACCAGCCCCAGCACCCCCACGACGAAGATGACGGATGTCAGATAGAAGGTGGCGATCAGGGCGAACAGATTGGCCACCGAGGCGATGCCATAGGCGCCGATCGTGAAGGCGAAGGCCCCGAAGGCGCCGATGGGCGCGGCCTTCATCAGGATGGCGACCAGTTTGAAGAAGGCGGCGCTGGCGGATTCCAGGAAGGTCAGGACCGGCTTGCCAAGGTCGCCGACCATGGCCAGGGCGATGCCGAACAGGATCGAGACGAACAGCACCTGAAGAATGTTGCCGGTCGAAAAGGCGCTGACGACCGTGTCAGGGATAATGCCGGTCAGGAAGCTAATGATCGTGCTTTCGTGCGCGGCCTGAGCGTACTGGGCCACCGCGCCCGTATCCAGGCTGGCCGGGTCGATGTTTAGCCCATGACCGGGCCTGACCAGGTTGGCGATGATCAGGCCGACAATCAGCGCCAAGGTCGAGAAGACCAGAAAATAGGCGAAGGCCTTGGCCGCCACGCGCCCGACCCGGCCGATGTCGCGCATGCCCGCTATGCCGGTCACGATGGTCAGGAAGATCACCGGGGCGATGACCATCTTCACCAGCTTGATGAAGCCGTCGCCCAGCGGTTTCAGGCTTTCACCGAAGGTGGGCCAGAAATGCCCGATGAAGGCGCCCAGGGCGATGGCGATCAGCACCTGGAAATACAGGTGCCGATAGAAGGGACGGCGCACGGTCGTCGCCGGCGCAGCGGACGCGGCAGGAATCATTTCGATGCTCCAGAGAGCGAGCCAAGCTCGCAGCTTCCTCCGCGCGATCTGCGTCACGCTTAATCCTGAGTGTCACGCCCTCGCCGTCGAGCGCCAAGCCGGACCGAAACAGAGATCAACCAATTGAATTGTAAGTATATTTATGGATACACAGCCCATTGAAGAAAATAGGTGTGCGTCAATCCGCGCAAATTCGTGGCCGCTTCGTGCGGATTGTCGCACAGTGCGCGGATGACCGCTGCGCCCCCTGCATTTCGAATCCCCGCCTTCTGGCGCAGCGGGTCAGGCCGAATGTGGGGCGCCTTGGTTCTGTGCTGGCTTCTTGCCGTGCTGATCGCGGCCTTGGTCGCCGGTGAAGTCGCCCGCCGAGACGCCTCGGCAGTCCTAGCGCGCCAGGCGGAAACGGCGGCCGCCCTCCATGCGGCCGTCCTGCGCAGCGAGCTGGAAAAGCACCGCTCACTGCCTTTGGCCCTGGCGACCGATCCGGACATCGCCGAACTGCTGAAGCGCGCGCCCCACGGCTCCGCCCAGGCGATCAACCTCAAGCTGGAGGCCCTGGCCGCCCAGACACGCGCGGCGGCCATCTATGTCATCGACGCGGGCGGGGTGACGCGGGCGGCCAGCAACTGGCGTCTGTCGACCAGTTTCGTCGGCGCCGACTACGGCTTTCGTCCTTATTTCATCGGCGCGATGCGGAACGGCGCGGCCGAATTCTTCGCCCTGGGCACTGTCAGCGGTCGCCCCGGCCTCTATCTGGCCCGTCGGATAGACGACGCCGCAGGCGGACCCGGGGGCGTGGTGGTGGTGAAGGTGGAATTCGACACCCTGGAAGCCGAGTGGCGCGCCTCTGGAGAGCCCGCCTACGTCGCCGATCCGGCCGGGGTCGTGCTGATCACCAGCGTGCCGGACTGGCGGTTCCGCACCTTGCGGCCGCTGGACGCCGCCAGCCGTCGCCTGACCTTGACGGACCAGACCCTGGGTCACGGGGCGCTGACGCCCCTGCCCTTCGCCACGCCGGACAGCGAGAGGCCCCGACTGATCAAGGCGTCGGTGGACGGGGTTCGGCGCGACTGGATGTACAGTCGGGCGGACACGGCGACGCCCGGCTGGGTGCTGCATCTTTTGACGCCGACGCGCGGCGCCATCGGCGCGGCGGTCGCCAGCGCCCGCGCCTTGACCGCCCTGATCCTGACGCTGATCTTCGGCGTCGCGGGCGTCCTGTTGCGCCGCCGACAACAGGCCGCGGCGCGCGAGCGCGCCGCCCAGGCTGCGCGCGTCGAACTGGAACGCCGCATCGCCGAACGGACCCAGGACCTCAGCGCGGCCAACGCCGCCCTGAACCGCCAGATCGAGGAACGCCAGGCGGCCGAGGCCGCGCGCGAGGTTCTGCGTGACGAACTGGTCCAGGCGGGCAAGCTGGCGGCCCTGGGCCAAATCGCGGCGGGCGTCGCGCACGAGATCAACCAGCCTGTCGCCGCCATCCGCACCCAGGCCGAAACGGTCGCTGCCTATCTTGAACGCGGTCAGCCGGCCAAGGCGGCCCGCCCACTGCAGAAGATCGGCGAAATGACCGCCCGTATCGGCGCCATTACCCAGGAATTGCGCGCCTTCTCCCGGAAGGCCGAGGCGGCGCAGCAGTCGGTGAATCTGCACCAGGCCGTCGATGGCGCCCTTCTGCTTCTGGGCGGTCGGTTGAAACAGGCCGGGGTTCGCCTGGTGCGCGACAAGCCGACGGTCGAGGCGACGGTCCTGGGCGAACGGTTCCGGCTAGAACAGGTCCTCGTCAATCTGATGCAGAACGCCCTGGAAGCGCTGGAAGGGACGGCCGGGCCGGTCATCACCCTCAGCATCACGCCGCGCGGGACAGAGATCGACCTGATCGTCGCGGACAACGGCCCGGGCGTCTCGGACGAGGTTCGGAACCAGTTGTTCACCCCCTTCGTCACCAGCAAGGCGACCGGCTTGGGTCTGGGCCTGGTCATCTGCCGCGACATCGTCGCGGGCTTCGGCGGCGAACTGACCCTGCGCCCTTCGCCCCGCGGCGCCGTCTTCGTCGTCACCCTGAGGGTCGCCTGATGGAGTTCACCCGTCTCAACACCGTCGCCCTGGTCGAAGACGACGCCGATTTCCGGGCTGCACTCAATGAACGCCTGTCGCTGGAGGGGTTCGAGGTTCGCCCCTTCCCCACCGCCCAGGCGGCTATGAAGGCCCTGACTGCGGACTTCCCGGGCGTCGTCGTCACCGACTTGCGGATGCCGGGCATAGATGGCCGCCAGTTGCTCAGCCGCCTTCTGGCGTTGGACCCCGGCCTGCCCGTCCTGATGATGACTGGCCATGGCGATATCGCCGAAGCGGTCGCGGCCATGCGCGACGGCGCCTACGATTTCGTGGCCAAGCCCTTCGACTTCGCCCGCCTGCACGACAGCCTGAAGCGGGCGATGGAGAAACGAGCCCTGGTGCTGGACAACCGCCGCCTTGCGGCCCTGACTTCGGAAGCCGGGACCGAACTGCCGCTGCTGGGCGACAGCCGTACGATTCGCGCTCTTCGCGCCACCATCGCCCAGATCGCAGACGCCCGCATGGACGTGCTGATCGAGGGCGACACCGGCGTCGGCAAGGAGGCCGTGGCCCGCGCCCTGCACAATGGCGGGCGGCGCCGCCTGCATCCCTTCGTCGCCGTCAACTGCGGCGCCCTGCCCGAAGGGTTGGTCGAGAGCGAACTGTTCGGTCACGAACTCGGCGCCTTCGCCGGCGCCCTGCGGCGCCGCATCGGCCATGTAGAACGGGCCCACAACGGCTCCCTGTTCCTGGATGAGGTCGAAAGCATGCCGCTGGACGCCCAGGTCAAGATGCTGCGGGTTCTGGAGGAACGTGAGATTCATCCCATCGGTGCCAATGAGCCGCGCGTCCTGGACCTGCGCATCCTGGCCTCGACCAAGAGCGACCCGGCCCGTGCGGTCGTCGACGGCCGCCTGCGCGAAGACCTCTTCTATCGCCTGAACGTGGTCCGTCTGCGGGTGCCGCCGCTGAAGGAACGGCGCGAGGACATCCCCCTGCTGTTCGCCCAACTCCTGGCCCGTGCGCCGGTCGGCCCCTCGGGCGCCCACCCGCCCCTGACCGACTCCGTCCGCGCACGACTGCTGGAGGCCGACTGGCCCGGCAACATCCGCGAACTGGCCCATTTCGCCCAGCGTTTCGCACTGGGTCTGGAATTCGAAGGAGGCGCCGCCGACGACGCCTTGGCCGACCTCAGCTTGACCCAGCGCGTCGCCCGTTTCGAATCCCAGGTCCTGCAGGACGCCCTGGCCGACACGGGCGGAGACGTGGCCGAGGTCCAGCGCCGACTGAAAATCCCGCGCAAGACCCTATACGACAAGCTGGCCCGCCACAGCCTGCGCCCCGCCGCCTTCCGCCGTTCCGCTTCATAGAACGCCGACAAGGCAAACAACGCACCGACGCAGGCAAAAGACCCCGCCGGTCGGGTCGGCGGGGGTCTCGAGAAAATTCACTTTTTTGTCAACTGCTTACGAGGATATTCGAAAGTGATTTCGAAAAGCTTCGAAAGGCCCGAATTATTCCCACTCGATTACTTGTAAGAGCGGTAGGTCACTGAGATTGCTCGCATTTTTGAGCGCCAAAAATCGCTGATACCCGCGAAATGCCCGGGAAAATACAGTACCGTTGAAAATAAAGGGAAAATCTCGACTATCAAAAAGACGTGATGACTGTATCTTTCGGCACCTTTTGGGGCAGGTCGGCCGAAATGGCGATTTCAAATGGCTGAATTTGATTCGCCCATCATCCTAACATCTCCAGTGTTGAGCATCGAGCGGATGCATATCAGCAGGCATCCAAGCGACCTCGATAGCCATCGTCCCTACTCCAGAGTCATGGCGAAGGTCGGAGAGGCCGGGACTTGGCCCGGCCCCTCCTGGGCTCACTAGGCCCAGACCTTGTTCAAGACAGACGCCGCAAGCGCGGCCTTATCCTGCGGCAGGAACCGACCGTAGTGGGCCTGCACAGTGGCCGGCGTGTCTTGGATCGCGTAACTCGCCTGCTCGTAGGATCCTGTCGTCTTGAGCACGTGCGTCGCGAGCACGTCTCGCACGCTGTGAGGCCCATGTGGCAGGAGGCCCGGAATCGCGCCGCGACCGGTGTAGGGATTGTAGATGCCATAGCGCTGAATGATCAGACGCCAGGCCTCGTAGAAGGTGGTTTGGTTGTAGGCCGCGTCCGTGGACGTGCGCTTCCGAGTTTTCACGAACACCGTGCCGGGATCATTCGCCCCGGCCAGCAGAACCCGCCGGTGGGTCGTCACGTAGGCGTCGATCCACTCGTACAGACCATCCAGATTGGGCAGCAGCAATCGGAAGGGCCGCTTCGCGAAATAGGCCGACCCTGCGTTCTTGAAGGCGGCGCAGGGCACGAGCACTTCCCACGCGGCGTCTCTATCGCTCCAGCGAAGTTCGCCGCACTTCAGGCGCTCCAGTTCCCGCTCCGTCGTGGGTGATCGATCCTTTGGGCAGAGAAGCATCTGCCGCAGATTCTTTTGCCGGAGCCCAAGATGGAGCCCCAGGCGGAGCATCAATAGGGATCGAACACTCTCGGCCGCGCTCCGAGGGTAGCGGCGCGCATCCGGCATGCGTTTCAGGATCTCGGCGGTGATCTTCCTATACTCGCCGACGGGGCTGGCGGACTCCAGGATGGGCAGCAGCGGCTCAAACGGGTCCCGATGAATGCGTGCCACTCGAGTGATCTCTTTGGCGCGCTGGAGGGCATGTGCGTGAACACGAGCGCATGCGGCATCCCAATCTGCGCGCGCTTCCGCTGCCTGGTCCGCGGTGACTAACCCACGGATCGGCACAAGTCGGTCCGCCAGCCACGGACTCTGGCGCAACCACCCGGTCTTCTCACGGGTCAGTGCAGCCGCGAGCAGCAGCATTTCTGCTTCCCAGCCGGTGAAGAACCCCCGCCGACGCTCACGCCATTGAACGTACCAGTCCCATACTCCCGGACAGACGAGGTGGGCGAAGGAGAGGTCGTCAGCGGAGGCTCCGAAGCCCTTGGCCGGTCCGCTGGATGGCGCCGCCAGCGAGCCGAAAAGCAGCGCCAGGTGCTCACCGCGCTGGGCAGCAGTCTCTTCACCCCAGACGCCTGACCGCTGATATCCTATGTCGGTCAACGTCGCCGATTTAAACCGGATCAACGTGGCCATCTCTTCCTGGAGCTGCGGCGGCGCGACAAGTTCAACGCACCCTTTGCGCCCCCTGCCCCGCCGCTGCGGGATGACGTCCTCCTTGAACCGCAGCGAGAAGCGGTGCTTCGAGACCTCGGCGTGATAGCGGCTGTAAGCGGTTCCTCCGCTCAACACGTTCGTCCGGACCCACGCCAGGATCTCATTTCTCTCACGGATCGACCTAGCCCGGAAATCGTCAGGCAGATGCCACGCCAGCCGCCGCGACTCCGACGGCTCGACGCCATCCGGCGCCAGACCGGCGATCGCGCGGTTCCGGTTCAGTCGCGAGCGGAGATAGCGCTCGGGGAGCCGGTAGCGGCGCTCGATCAACTCGACCACCTTGAGACTGGCCGGTGTTTGAGGTGTCTTGATGCCGCGTCGCCAGTCCGAAATTGTCTTTCGATCCGTGAGGCCGCCGGCAGCCTTGACCGCGCGATGAAGACGGTGGGCCGGCTCACCGTGGCGGCGCATCTGCATGTCGAGAGCGCCGTGGAAATCGATAGGATGAGCCTCAGCCTCCCACAGAGGGCTCGGGTGTTCGACGATCGGTATCGGCGGCCGGCCTCTCGGGCGCTTCACCTTGGTCGCAATGCTACTGAAGTCGGGCATTGTCTCTCCTTAAGCTGCCGCCAATGCGCGGCGGGAGAGAGACGACCGAGAAAGCTGGGGCCCCTAAATCAAACCCCCGCAGCTACGTCGTCCGGGACAACGGTTCACGCTTCCCTGCGCCGCAAACGCACCCAATAATCGTAGCGAACTGGACGCGACATGCGCGCTAGTCGTCACGCACGGCCTCGGACAGGGAACCGCGGGATGTCCATCCAAGAGGAAGGCTTTCTATCTCCCGACATCAGTCAGTTCATTCGGGAGCATCGGGAGAACAGCGAGGCGGCATTTAGCCTCGCAGGCGCCCTCAACCGAACGGCTCAGCACCTCCTGCTGACCTCAGAAGCGCCAGTCGACGGCGACGGCCTCAACGCGACTAATATTGCCCAGCTCCTGTTCGTTCGGGCTCTCTCGAATTTCCAGGGGGCGATCCTCATGGCGGAGCGCGGAGCCGTCGTCGAGGCCCGCACGCTGGCGCGCACCTGTCTGGAAACCGTGTTTGCGTTGGCGTCCGCCGTCAGCATGCAAGACGGATTCATCGACCGAATTGTCGCGAACGAGATGGGCTCGAAGTCCAAAGGAGCGAACTGGCTGCTCAATCAGCCGGAGCAGACGATCAAGATCGAGCCCGCGGCTCACTCGGAACTCAAGTCCTTCGTTGACCGCCTGAAGCAAGAGGCTGAGCCGACGGGCTCATTTGCGACCGAGGAAATGGCGCGGAACGGCGGGTTGGACGGGCTCTACGTTCTGTTCAGACAGCTTTCGTCCGATGCCGCTCATCCGTTGCTGGAGGCGCTGAATCGCTACGTGGACGATGGACAGGGCGGCTTACGAGCCGAGATTCTCTGGGGGCCCGCCTGCGGGGCAGACGAGATCGAAGACACCGTCACTATGGCGTGTTGCTTCCTTCTTGTCGGGGCCGTGACGCTCAATATGGCCTGCCCCGCCGTCGGTGTTGGGGATCAACTCGGCGCCCATTTCGACACCTACAAGTCGCTGCCCTCGTCCGCATCAGCACGGGGCAAATCATGAGCGCTTCGGAGCCAGACGAGCGCGGCGATGTCCAGCCTGACTGCCCGCCGTGGGCGGAAGCGACGGTGGACGATGTGGCGGCCTGCGCCATTGACGACCTCATTCCCGCTGACGCGGCGGCGGACTGGCACTCGCTGAGCGACCTCTTCCTTGCGGCTTCAAAGCAAGACGGCGTCGCCCCAGAGTCAGCCCGAGTGTTCCGACTGGTCTGGGGGCTGACCTCGATGATGCTGGAGGCCAGAAGCCCCACCGAGCCGTTCCGCCCCATCTTAGTCTGGGCGGACGGCCGCCGATCATCGGCCCTGCAGGACTTCCGGCCCTGCGTAGACGCCGTCGCGGCGGTCGCCCAGCGCTCCCAGCATCCCGCAATCGTGTCCCGCGCGGCCGATGTCGCATGGATCCTTCAGCGACGTCGTCACGAGATGGGACGCTTGGCGATCGACGCCTACCTTCGCCTTCTGAGCGGAGTGTCCTCTGGCTCGGCGACGTTCAAGCGCCACACCGATCAGGAAGGAGGACGGCTCGGCATCGGCGTCCTCAGGCGTTGCATGATGATCGCCCGATCGCGTTCCTTCGGCGATCATGCTCCGGACTGTGCGCCTATCGCCGAGAGAATAGAGGCAGCACGGTTGAGCACCCGCGAACGAGGCGATGTCAGCCGCCACATCGCACTGGGGGATCTCCAGCTCGACTATGGCCTCGAGGAGCCCGCCGTGCTTGCCGCTGACATCGAAGCGACTGTCGACACGCTCGACGTTATCAAAGATGGCCATCTCGCGGCCGATGCTCTCAAGGTCGCGGCCCGCATCTACCATCGCGCTTCGGAGACCCAGAAGGCCCACGCCTGCCAACGGCGACTCTCTGATGTTTATGTCGGCATGTCCCAGCAGATGGCCAACTCGGCGATGCTGTCGTCCGGCTTCCTCGCTGACGCCATCAGCGCCCTGGCTGGCGTTCGAGACGCGCGTGATCGCCGCCGAGAGTTACGCCATCTCTTGATCGACGCCCAAGCCGGCATCGGGGAGGAGATGGTGACTGTCTCGCATCCGCTGGACATCGACGATCTCCGGGCAGAGCTAGCCGCGCGCGTTGAAGGCCTCGGGTTCTATGACGCTCTCTTCCTCTTCGCGGTTCTGCGAAATTCGCCGGATCCCGAGAAGGCCCGGGAAGAGGCGCTTGAGTCCATGAAAGCTCATCCGATGAGCGCCATGTTCGCGGCGTCATTCCACGACCGCGAGGGCAAGGTTCGGCATTCGGCGGCAGGCGGCGGGTTCGGCGAAGCCGCCGACGACAGCAGCGTTCAGGCGCAAATTGCGCAGCATCAGTCTCTCAGCCGAAAGATCGACGTCGGCCTGCTGGATGTCGCCCGCCGATACATCGCCGGAACGTATTACGTTGCTCCGGATGTCCTGCGCCCAGCCCTGCAGATGAGCCCCTTTGTGCCCGAGGGCCTCCGAGACACCTTCGCCCGGGGTCTGAGCAACTTCCTGCGGGGCGACGCTAGCGCCGCGCTTTACGTGCTGACGCCTCTTGTGGAGGCTGGCCTCCGGTGCTGCTTAAAGTCGTCCGGCTACGAAGTGACCACCTTCGATGACGCGGCGCAGACACAGGAGGACAAGACGCTCTCAGCGCTGTTCCGTGATCACCGCACCGACATCGAAGCCGTGTTTGGGCCGGAGCTGGCGTTCAACATCGAGCAGGTCTTTCTCCACCCTGCCGGTCCGCAGATCCGACACGGCGTCGCACATGGCCTGCTGCACGATGGCGATGCATTCGGGCCAGACGGCTTCTACGCCTGCTGGCTGGTGCTGCACCTCTGCTTAATGCCGCTCTACGATCACAGAGCAGACCTCGGTCTGCCCGATCTCGGTACAGCAGAGCCAGAGCCGAGCCGATAGCAGTCGAGCCTGCCTGTCGGCCCCACGGGCCCTCCGGCGGTTCTCGCCCGGGATCTCGTCACCACGATCGCTTGTCTCTCCAAGCGCTCAGAAGAACCAGGAGAATGGCAGGTCCTGTACTCGCCGGCAGCGGGTGCAACGATGGGATTCCGACAACACAGCTCGGGCCGCATTGTGCATGGTGAGCGTTGCCGGCGCGCTGCATCCACCGCAGTTGAGGTGATCCGCGAAAGCCTCGGCGAGATTCGCACGCGAGGCTTCCGCCCCCTCCGGCCTGGCGGCGAACATGAAGCCGTAGGTCGATCTGACCTCGAACGCGCGTCGCCCGCCAGGCTCTGACGGAGCGATGCGCTGGAAGAGCTCCATGATCACATGAGACAGGAACAGCAGGATGTCCGGCAGGAGCCCGTAGACGCTCTCATAGATGTCATCGTCGGTGGGGTTCTTGAAGATGAAGTTGAAGTTCTCGGATCTCGTCTTGATCTCGACGCGCTGAACGGTCACGAGATGCACCGCGTGCTGGAATAGACCATAGAGTCCTCCTGGGGCGCCTGGATCGAAAAGCGCCTGTAGAAGAAACTCAGGTGTCATGAAGTCCCCCGCCGCCGTCTCTGCCAAGGCGTCCCGAAGGATGGCCAGGCGGCGGTTTCCCAGCTTCGAATGGGTTAGCTCCCCGGGGTCGCCTGACGTAAACTTCGCGTAGAAGCCGTCTTCATCCCCAAGCATCCATGCCAGATAGATCAGGCTGTCGGTGAGCGGCTTGCGGAGAAGGTTCAGGGCGACCACCGTCTTGCGGCGTTCGAGGCAGCGCAAGGCCTCGAAAAGGTGCAGGAGGACATCCGACACCATCGCCATGGTGATCGAATTGAGCACCACCCTCCGGGCTTCGGCCGGATACCCGGTGGCGCGCAAAGCATCGATCGCGTTCTGCTGCTTCGCCAGTTTCGCGAAGGTTGCAGCGTCCCTGCGATTTCGGAAATCGATCTCAACCGTCGTAGCCCTCCCCTCTTCGTACTGTTGGAGTAGGCGGACGCCTTCATCGTGGAGAAAGTAGCAGTACTCGTGAGCGAGCCAGAGCCGCTTGGGGATCTGCTGCAATCGAGACCTCGGAACCAGTCCAACGGAGCTCATGATTTCGACCCTTGCTCCGCGCTGGCGTTTCCGCTTCGACGGAGACTGCCGATCTGAGCGGCGATAGTAGTCCCGAGGACCGCGGGCGCCACCCGTCGTCCAGCATCATACTACCAGCGCTTCTTGGAGGGCCGTCATGCTATCCGTTCGCTACCCTCACCTCTTCAACGCTACGCAGCGCTTCCGCTACGGCCTGATGCCGATCAGGCTGCCCGACGGCACGGTCTTCCTGGTCATCAAGACCAGCAAGGAAGCGATCCTCGCGGCTCGGCTCAAGGGCGGCTTTCGGATCTATCTGATCTCCGATGTCGGCGGCGCCACCAGCCACCTTGGTCTGGTCACGACCTTCTTCGACGATCACGACAAGCCGCTCACGATGACGACGGCGCTCTTTGCCGGCGACGACCTCACGATCGACGTCTCGGCCTTGCTCGTTCAATCCGCGTTCGAGGTCTACTTCATCGATGAGCATGATCGGGAACTGCTGAGCGTCCGGGTCGACAACCCAGCCGCCTCCCGGTTTGCAGACGCAGTCCGATCCGCTTCGTTTCCCGAGTACGACGAGGATGGCTTTGCGCGGCTTATGAGACGTCTTAACGATCTCTTCTCCATCCGCGTTGCTGCGGACGATGAGGCGGCGTTCGAGCTTCGGATTGTCGACTTCCTCGCTCCAGAGGATCTGGCGATCCTGGATGCCCGCCCCGCGGCGACCGCTTTCCAGGCCACTTCTCACGGACCCTCCATTGCCACGCTCGTGCGAGAAGACCCCGGCCCGCCACAGGAGCGCGACATCGCTGTGATGTTCGGTCGCGTCTTTCCGGCGGACGCCATCTACCTGAACCCGTTCCGCGCCGACACGGGGAAGGAGCTGTGCGATGTCCTGATCGTCACGGCCAAAGAAATGCTGTTTGTGGAAGCGAAGGACAGTCCGAACACAGAGGCGTCCCTCGCCCGAACGCTCGATCGCAAGCGACAGACGATCCAGAACCAGATCGAGAAGGCCACCAAGCAGTTGAGCGGGGCACTCCTGTACGCCCGCAGCAACGATGGCGTCGTCATCACGTCGGAAGCAGGGCCGGTGACGTTGTCGCTGGAAGGGCGCCAGCCTCTTGGCCTGGTCGTCGTGCGCGAGATGTTCGACGACACCCAGTTCGAGAACAGCGAACCGATCCTCGCCGCGGTGGAAGCCATCCAGGTCCCACTGATGCTGATCGACTACCCGGGTCTGCATATGACGACGCAGAATCTCGGAGCGCCCCACCGGTTCATCGGCGCCCTGCATGACATCTTCGACATGGCCCTCGAGCACGGGCGGTTCCCCCGGTCGATCTGGAGCGGGCCGCCACCCGAGGAGGCACCCCAGTCAGCCTGAGTATTCAGCCTCGCTCATGATGAACTGCCAGCAGGATCGCCGAGGACGGCAGCATGGAGAGGACGGGAAGGCCGGGGTCCCTAGATCAGTTCCCCCTATTCACGACCAAGTGGGGTCCGTGATGCGCCAAAGGCAGACATCGCCGGACGGGCGGAATCCGGACACTTAGCGCCTCGGTCACATCTGCTGGAACGCGGGTAATGCCGCACGCCTTGAGGCGCGGCTTGGCCGGTCCCGATCGCCTCAATACCTCTCGTCGAGCGCGGCCCCCGGCAAGCGGTCCGCCAGCCCCCAGAAGAGAAGGATCGCATTGGAGTAGCGCCGTATATGTCCCATCTCGACTCTCATGAGTTCGGCGTAAGTATAGGTTCGCTCCAGCCAGTGATGATCCTCCTCGGGGATATCGTGCCAAAGGTCCGGTGCTGCCGCTCTAAGGGCGGTCACCGACCGACCATTGCCGTGGCGCAGCACATTGCCGACCAGAACAAGCTCATCGAGCGTCGCCTTCATCTCGGGCGTGCGTCGCGCGTCGGTGAGTCGAGCCAACCCTGCCTCCAGAAGATCGGCGAACTTCATCGAGCCCGCCGAGGGCGTCCCGGCCAAGAACAGCCATCGCCGCAAGTGACGTTCGAAGGTCGCCGCGAGGACGAGCGCGAAACCGCGCCGTGCCTCGGCGGCCGTCACATTGTCGAAATGCTTCGCCGCGCGATCCAGGAACTCCTCCTGGGAGGCCGCCCCCGAAAGTACAAGGCCCTGATGGGTCGGCAAGGCGGCCAGACCCGGCAAGATGACGTTATCGACCAACCGGGCCGTCAGATTCTGACTGATCCGGGGCTGGTTATCGCCTGAACCGATCATGGACCGGTTCAGGACATGATTGATCCGAGAGGGTCCTTCGCCGCTCAATGCACAACAGCCAACGACATCACATGCGCGAAATACTGTATGGCGAAAATCAGAGCCCCGCCGACCCCGAGAGCGGCGCGTGAGCGCCCCACGAGCGCCAAGGATTCAGCCGCCGTCAGAGCGGCCTTTTGGGCCTCGTCCAGGTCCTTGAAAAGGACCTGCCGGATCCGGACGTAGGCTCCGACTACGAGAACGGCGAGTGCGAGCCAGTGAAGAAAGGACAAGCCGGGTGCTTTAACTACGCTCGCGGCGAATCCGATGGCGCCAACAACGATCGCCTTCTCGACCGTCCAGAAGAATAGGTCCGTGTACTCCAGCAGGTCCCGCTGAAGCTGTCCCCGAACTCTCGCCATTTTCGCCCCGCACAGATCGTTGCAGATCACTCTGCCCCAGTTCAGCCATTACCCAAAACGTCCCGAACGGGGCGAGATGACCAAACCGGCATCAGTTCTGCTTCGCTCGCAGTCCGAACAGGTCGCTCGCAAGAGGGGTGGTCTGCGTCAACAGCGGTCGTTCACTCGCCGACGCAAAGCGGACATTCTCGGCGCACTCGGGTGAGCGTTTGCTTCCGACCCGTTGCAACAGGGCAGTCCGTCGTTAAGGCACCGATGGCAAGACGTTGATCTAGCCTGCCCACCTCGCCCCTTCCGCCCGTCGTGAGGGCATTTTTTTGATCTCCCGGCGCGGTGATTAGGCCTGGCTCAGGCGCTGGATAGCCCTGAGGCGCCGATACGCCGGCAAGCCGACCACGGTCCCGTCCGCCTCCACACAGTCATCAAGCACCGCCCCCAGATCGTCAGGCGCCGCCGCGATCTCCGGATCAATCAGGGCGTCCAGCAGAGCGATGAAGGCGATCGGATGATCCTGGTGCAGGGTCCTGTGGCCTTCGCCGATCAGGAGCGAATGAGCGATTCGGAACAGACGGTAGGGCGCAGCAACATCCTTGATCGCCTCCACCGCCTCCGGGAAGGCGTCGCCGGCGGCAAGCGCCATATTGACCAGAAGCTTGCTGGTCTCGGCGCTGCGCAACGCGGCGTCCAGTGGCCAGATGGCATCGAACACGGGCCCGACGGTGGTCCGCCACCGTTCGGCGGCGGACTCCGCCTCCGCCCCGAGCCGGCCGGTCAGGCGCCAGAGCTGCGAGGCGACGGTTTGCCGCAAGGCGGGCCGCCCCCGGGCCAGAACGCTGCGGAGCTCGGCGGCCTCCCCCTCATACTCCGGGTTG
Source organism: Brevundimonas sp. SORGH_AS_0993 (assembly GCF_030818545.1). Taxonomy (NCBI): domain Bacteria; kingdom Pseudomonadati; phylum Pseudomonadota; class Alphaproteobacteria; order Caulobacterales; family Caulobacteraceae; genus Brevundimonas; species Brevundimonas sp. SORGH_AS_0993. The sequence continues at coordinate 276,490 of NZ_JAUTAH010000001.1, read as the reverse complement.
AAGCCCTTGATGTGAGAGATGACGATCTGCAGCAGCCGCCCGACGAGATGTCCGGCGTCCCGGTCCGGTATGGCCTCGCTGAACAGCGCCGACAGCAGATCCGGCCGCAGGGCGTTGTAGAGCTCCGGCCCGCCGATCTGGTCCGAGGCCTGGGCCTTCCAGAGCGTGGCGGCCTCGGGCTGCGTCCAGGCCATGAGCGGCACGAGCGTCCGGCCGGTCCAGTCCGGCGCCGTCCGGTGCAGCCAGGCCAGATGCCGGACCAGCCGAACCCGCGCCAGCAGCCCGCCCGGCTCCGGCGCCGCGACGGCCCGGTCCAGTCTCGCCTGCAGACCCTCGGGTGCGCCGGCGAACTCCGACCCCGCCGCCGGAGACGTCGCCGACAGGGCGTCCAGCAGGATCCAGGCGAGCACGCCGCCGGCGTCGTTCAACGACCGGGTCTCAAGGTCGCCGTCCGGCTCCGCCGGCTCGCCCGGCCTGTACACGAGGTCCGCCAGACGGTCCCACAGCGCCCAGAAAGTCGCCTCCGCCAGGGCGGCGCGTTGACGCCTGAGCCAGGAGGCCACGGAGTCCGCAAGCGCCGCCAGGGTCTCTGGCGGCGCCTCCAGCAAGGCCGCCGCCAGATCGGCTTGCAGCGCTGCGTCCTCATGATCGAACGCCGCCCACAGCAGCGGCCGCCATGCCTCCGGCTCCCAGGTTCCCGCTTCGGCTCTCGCCCTGAGCCCCCGCAGAGCACGGCTAGGGTCCGAGCCCACGAAGACCCGCCACAGGTCGTGTTCCTCATAGGCGTTCTCCTGCTGGAGGCGCAGCGCTTCCTCCACCAGCCGTCCGTCCGCGACGCTCTCGAGCAGTTCGGGATGGCCGTCCGGTCCCATCCGGGTCTCGGACCAGGAGCCGAAGTCGTCCCGGTCCCCGGGGCCGGGCCGCCACTCCGGATAGGCGGCGGCGATCCCGGCGAGCCGGGCCTCGCTCTCGGCCTCCAGGGCGCAGCCGGCGCCCTGGAGGCGGCTTAGCCGGCGGTAGACCGCATTCTCCAACGTCGCCGCCCACTCCCCGTCGTCCCACTCCACGTCCTCGCGGAACAGGTCGCGCGGCATGCCCTGGCGGATGCGTGCCTCCACGGCGACCCGCCGGTGGTGCGGCAGCTCCGCCCAGCGTGCGATCAGCAGACGGGTCATTTCGACCCGGCTATTGCCGATCCAGAAGGCGTCGTCGTCCATCCGGTCGACCCCGTCCATGGCAATCTCCGCCGGCACGGCGCGATGCTCGCCGGCGAACAGGGCCAGCCGACGGACCAGAGACAGTCGGGACGCCGCCCACGTCTGCGCCAGCGCCACCGCGGCCGGCGGATCGCCGTCGGCGAGCCGCGTCCAGAGCGCCGCGATCAGCTGGACGATTGGATAGAAGCCGTCGCGATACTCATTCTGGGGATGCGGGGCGACCGAGGGCACGTCCCGGTCCGCGCCGTCCCAGCCGGAGAGGAATCCGACGTCCTCGGCCTGTTCGAGCGCCTCCGTCAGGGTCCGGATGAGGGTCTCGATCAGGGCCAGGTTCGTCTCCGGCCGGTTCGGCCAGGCTTGCAGGATCTCGTCCACCGGACCCGGCAGGGAGGACTTGAAGTCGACCCACATCAGCCGGCCGAGGGTCTCCGGGCCCTTGATCTCCTCGCCGGCGTCGAACAGGTAGGGCTTGCCCACCGACAGGCGGGGCCGCGCCATGCCGGCGATCAGCCGGCGCGCGGGAAAGCCCGTATGGCCCGCCGCGATCCGCCGTAGGGTGCGGAACCAGTCCAGGCCGTAGTCCGGCGCTTCGCCGCCGGCCCGGGTCTCCAGGAGGAGGTCCCAAGCCTGCCGCCGGACCTCCGACAGGGGCGGATCGGCCTGATCGACCGCACGCCGGATGAACCAGACGGCGTCCTCGTCGAACGCCGGCAGCCCCGCGCAGGCCGTGATCATGGCCAGATCGTCGATCCGTCCCGCGATCCAGGCGCCTGGCTTGATCCGAGGCGGCGCGTCGACCAACGGCAGGGTCGCGCCGGAGAACAGACGCCCGCGTTCCCGCAGCGTCTCGAGCCAGGCTGGATCGGGATCGAGCTCCGCGAGCAGGGCGCCGGCGTCGCCGTGCGACAGGAGCTCCACCGCCCGCGAAACCCCGGCCTCGTCGGCCGCCGACGGCGGAGCCGCCAGCAGCGGTCTGACGGCCTCCCGCCGCCAGACGGTGGGATCCCCGGCGTAGAGCGCCCACTCTCCGAGCGTGTCATAGAGTGGTGCATAGCTGCCCGCGACGGAACGATGCAGGATGGGCTCCACCCCCTTCGACCGCCACAGCGCAGTCTGCAGCGCCTCCTGACCCGGCGCGGCATGGGCGAAGGCGTAGACGGGCTGCAGGTCCGAGAACCGCTCCCGGTCGGCTTCCAGCACTTCCAGCAGATAGCGCATGGGCGGGTCGTCCGCCTGGTAGCCGACCAGCACCACCGTATAGGCGCGCACCAGATCGTAGACATAACGCGAGGCCCAGCCGGCCCTCAGATAGGCGTCGCCGAACTCCGCACTGGTCAGGACGATGTCGGTGTCGCCCAGGCCGAGGGCGTCATCCCTCAGCCGGCCGTGAAGATGCAGCACGCCCGTGCAGGCCGCGGTCAGAGGCTGGGGCATGGCGGCGCCGGCGTGAGACGGCGCCCCGCCGCCCGGCCACGCCTGTTCGAACAGCGTGTCGAAATTGGTGGTGGCCAGCCGGGTCTGTCCCTCGGCCCCGCGCGACAGGGACAGAAGGGCGGCGTGGTGGCTCAGATCGACCCCGGGCGGCGGGACGAGCGAGGCGCGAACTGCGGCTCGCATGCGGTCGCGCATGCCTTGGGCGCGGGCGACGTTGGAGGCGGCGAGCCGACGCTCGAGCGACCTCAGCACCCGATCATACTGGCCCTTGAGGCTCCCATCGGCCGCCATCACCTCGCGTTCCGCAGCATGCGGCCCCCAGTCTTCGCCGAGCGCGTCATAGATGGCCTGGACCAGACCTCTGAAGTCTGGAAGGCCGATGTGCATGGACACGCCGGCGCCGCAGATGAACAGCACCTGCCCGCGCTCCTGGGCGAACACGAGCGGGTCGGGAATGTCAGGGCCGTCCGCTCTGAATCTCATGGCCCTCCCCGTCCCGCCCGCGTCGACGATCCGCGCTTATCGGCGCAATGCCCACCGCGCCGCAACCTAGAAGCGCAGGGATCGCCGCAACCGTCTGCGGACAGTCGACAGGGACGCTACGCCGCCTGACCGGAGCGGCCTTACTGCGGGGCGCCCCCTCTCAAAGGATAAGGACGGGCCCCGAAGGACCCGCCCGTCACCCTCCACCGCGCCGGACCGTCGGGCTGGCGGTCTGTCACAGGGGGTTGCCTCGGTCGCAGCGGATGCCGGAGCCTGTCGGTGTGCCGCGGCGCCAGGACCACCAAGCCATCGGCGAAGCGTACTTGGCGAATGGCGGGTAGGGGTCAGGAGCGGTCTTTAGGGTAGCCTCCGTTCAACTTCTCACGCTCCCACCACATCGCGCACAGGTCCCCAACGCGCCAAGCCCTGATCAACGGCGTCGGAGCCGTTTCAGCGTGGCAGGCGATCGTCATCCTTCGGAGTGTCCCATGCTCGCCAATGGCGGCGCTCGGCCGCTGAATCGACAATCGCGATGCCAGTGGACAAGATGAGGGTGGCGGGTTCCGGAACGAACAGGCGCTGGTCTTGAGCCAGGGGACGCATGCGTCGGCGGCGATCAGGGCCGAAACCTCCGGCTTCTACACAGAAGTTCCAGACCCGCCCCCTTTCTTCTCAGGGGATCAAAAGGGGCTGCGTCGGCTCAGTCGTTTTCGGGGTCGACGATGCCGGTGCGCACCCCGACCGCGACCGCTTCGATCCGGGTCCGTACACCCAGTTTGGCGCAGGCCTTCTCAATATAGCTGTCGACGGTTCGTGGGGAGAGCCCAACGATCTGACCGATGTCCGCAGAGCTCTTCCCGCGGCTTACCCAGAGCAGACACTCGGCTTCTCGTCCGCTCAAAAGCGGGACAGACCGGCCTTCCGCGTGGCGATAGGACTCCACTGTCGGCTCCCTTCCGTTGACTTCCATGCACGGTGAGCGGGAATCAGCAGCCGGGCAACGACAGTGAATTGCGGGGCGACCGCCAGTTTCTTGCGGTGAAAGCCTGCTGAGTCATAAGTCGCATTGACGCGCTTGCTCCGAGGTAGGCGCCCTTTTAGACCGTTCGAGTCGGGCGCCGTGAGATAGGCGCACAGCTTGAGCCGGGGTCTGTCCAGGTGACAGGGGCGCCGCTGTGAACCGAAGCAGCGGGCCTCGCGATCGCAGAGGATTCCAACGCCCGACCCCTCCGGCTTGCACCGGGATTCCGTTTGATTCATGGTGGCGTTGCCGACGCTTGCGTTGGTGGGGCCTGGAATCCCCTGTGCGATATCAAATCATCGACGGCTTCCGCTCTGCGCGTACGCCGGTTGCCGCCTTCTGAGGTCGCGCGTCTGCGCGCCTGCCCGGAATCGCGCGGCCACGCCCGGATTCCGCCCCTCTCGTCGAGAGGTCGGAGATCCGTGGTGACCGATACGAAGCAGCTAGGGACGGAGGCGCAGGACGGGATCAACCGTCTCTACCGGCGATACGCCGTCTGGCTGGGTCGCCGGTTACGCCCGCACATCGGCGCCGACGCTGCGGCGGATGTCGTCCAGGAGACCTACCTTAGGGCGGCGCCCTACGCCTTGTCGGACATCCGGCATCCAAAGGCGTTCCTGCTTCAGATCGCCCTCAACCTGGTCCGCGATGAGAGCCGACGAGAGGGTCGCCGTCGCCAGAGCCAAGCGCTCCAAAGACCTGCCGAGGCCGAGGCCGCGCCGCAGTTCGACCAAGTCCTTCTCGAACAGGTTATCCGGTCCATGCCGCAACTCTACCGCGACGTCTTCGTCTTGAACCGCTTTGGCGGTATGACTTATCCCGAGATCGCCGTGTCGCTCGAGATCAGCGTGAAAACGGTGGAATGGCGAATGTCCAGGGCGCTCGAGTACTGCGCGTCTCGGCTGGACCTGTAGGCAACGGATGATGATCGAGGCTGAAGCCGACATCAGGCGCAAGGAAGCCGCCGACTGGTTCAGCAAGTTGAACCAGCGCAAGGTCACGACCACCGACGTCAAGGCGTTCAGCGAGTGGCGACGAGACCCGGAGAACGCGCGCGCGTTCAGCCGTCTCGAAGCCATGTGGGAGGCGGCAGGGACGCTGGCGCAAAGCCCCGCGATGGCGGTGCTCGCCGACGAGGCCTTGGGTCGGGTCGAAAAGGCGCGCCCCCGGCGTCGAATGCGGGACGCTGGCCGTCTGATCCCGCTTGGCGTCGCGGGCGCCCTGGCCCTAGTGATCGGAGTCGGAAGCCTGACCTGGTGGTCCCTGCAGCGGCCGGACGCCTACGCCACGGCCATCGGCGAGCAACGCACCGTGCGGCTGGAAGACGGCTCCCGCATCGTCCTCGACACGGACTCGCGGGTCACCGTTCACTTCACTGACGCCCGTCGCTTGGTCACGCTCTCTGCAGGACGCGCCATGTTCGAAGTCGAGGGCGACGCCGCGCGGCCTTTCCTTGTCCGGGCAGGCGACACGGAGGTCACCGCCGTCGGCACACGCTTTGACGTTCGGCGATCCGGCTCCGGGGCGCGTGTCGTCATGGTCGAGGGGCGCGTCGACGTTCACAAGCCGTCTTCGACGACGGCCCAGTGGAGCCTGTCGCCCGGCCAGCAGGTCATTACCTCGGGTCCGACGCCCCGGGTCGTCGCGGTCAATGTCCCGGCCGAAACCAGCTGGACGGTCGGCCGGCTGACCTTCGAAAACACGCCGATCGCCGCGGCCGTGACGGAGGTGAACCGCTACACCTCCAAACCGATCGAGCTTCGCGACCAACGCATCTCGTCGATACGCGTCAGTGGCGTTTTCAACGCCGGGGACATCGACGGCTTCGTCGCCGCGCTGCGCGACCTCTATCACCTGGAAGCCGCCACAGCGGCCGACGGCCATCTGATCCTCTCGGGGCCGGCCTGAAAATAATCTGCGTCCGGACTTAGGGGGCGCCCCGCGACCCAACGTCTCCTCCCCGCCCCGCAAAGCCGCGGGTAGAAAAGAGGGGGAGATCATGGGTCACACGTTTACTTCAACCGCGCTCGCCGCGCTCATGCTGGGTGTCGCGACGCCGGTTATCGCGCAATCGACCCAGGCCGTCCGGACGTTCAGCATCGGCGCCGGTCCGCTGGAGCGCAGCCTGCCGGTGTTCGCCCAACAGAGCGGCCTGCAGATCCTTTATCCCAGTGCGCTCGTCGCCGGCCGGCAGGCCCGCGCCCTCACCGGCGACTACACCCCTGAGGCCGCGCTCGCGGAGCTCCTGCGCGGGACGGGCTTGACCTATCGCCAAAGTCGTCCGACGGTCTTCGTACTCGTTGATCCCTCGGCCCGCGCCGAAGCCGAACCACAGGCCACCCAGCTTGAGGAAGTCGTGGTCACGGGGACCTATCTGCGCGGGGCCGACAGTCCGTCGCCGGTCACCGTGATCACCCAGGACGACATCGCCCGGCAGGGACGCGCGACGGTCGCCGAGACGCTCGCCGCCCTGCCCCAGAACTTCACGGGCGCCGCCTATGAGGGCTCAGCCGGAACGGGCGCGGACCGCACGAGCCGCAACTCGGCCTGTGCGACCGGGGTGAACCTGCGTGGCTTGGGGGCGGATGCAACCCTCGTTCTCGTCAACGGACGGCGCATCGCGGGCACCGGCAGCGCCGGCGACTTCTCGGACATCTCCAATCTTCCCAGCAGCGCCATCGCCCGGGCGGATGTGCTGCTCGACGGCGCCTCGGCCCTCTACGGCGCGGACGCGGTCGGGGGTGTGGTCAACATCATCCTGAAATCGCGGTTTGATGGCACCGAGAGCCGGCTGCGTGTCGGCGGCACGAGCGACGGCGGGGCCGAGGAACTGCTCCTGTCCCACAGCGGCGGCTTTAACTGGTCCAGCGGCGGCCTCATCGCCGCCTACGAATTCCACGACCGGGGCGAGTTGCGCGCCGCCGACCGTCGCGCGACCGCGAATGCGGACCTGCGCCCATTGGGCGGCTCGGACTGGCGCTTCACCTACGCGGCCCCGGGCAACCTCATGGCGTTCGATCCGGTCAGCGGATCCTATGAACCGGTCTACGCCATCCCTCGCAACCAGAACGGCGTGGGCCTCGCACCTGGAGACTTTCGCCTGGGCGAGGTCAATCTGACCAACCAGATGGAAGGCCTGTGGAGCCTGCCGCACCAGCGTCGGCACAGCCTGTTCGTGGCGGGCCGCCAGGACCTTCCGGGCGGCTTCAGTCTGGACGGCGACCTTCGCTACACCGACCGGACCTACAGCCAGGACTCGGTGGCCGACATCGGCATCCTGTTCGTGACACCAGACAACCCCTTCTTCGTGCCGGTGGCGGGCGAGCTGTACCAAGAGATCGCCTATTCCTTCATCAACGACCTGGGGCCAGGCCGTGACGAAGGCTTCTCCCGCAGCGTCGGCGGCGCCGTCGGGATCACAGGTGAACTCGCCGGCTGGAACCTCGCCGCCTATCTGAGCGGCGGCCGGGAAACCACCGGTCTCACGGCTTCGAACCGGGTGCAGACGACCCGTCTCGACGAAGCCCTCGGCGCCACGCCCGACAATCCGGGCACCGCCTTCAATCCGGCGGTCGACGGCTATTTCAATTCCTATGGCGATCCCGCCGCCCACAGCCCTGCGCTGTTAGCCTTCATTGGTTCCGGCTATCTGCGGTCCGAGAATGTCAGCACGGTCGGCTCTTTCAACCTCAAGGCCGACGGCGTCCTCTTCGCCTTGCCGGGCGGCGACCTGCGCATGGCCGTGGGCGTCGACTATCGCCAAGAGCGTTTCGAAACCTCCGGGGAGAACTTCATCTCCGGCGCGACGCCTCGCATCGCCGCTCCGACGGCGTTCGATCGCGACGTCTCCGCCGCCTTCGTCGAACTGCGCGCCCCGCTCGTGGGACCCGACAACGCCAGGCCTGGCCTCGAACGGCTGGAGTTGTCGCTCGCCGGGCGCATCGAGGATCACGAGGGGATCGGCCAGACCAGCAATCCCAAGGTCGGCGTCCTCTACAACCCGACGCCCGATTTGCTCCTGCGCGCCAGCTACGGCACCTCTTTCCGCGCCCCGTCGTTGAGGGAGTTGAACAGCGCCTACCGGCTCGGCCCGGTGTTCCTGGATCGCGCCGGAGCCAATGTGATCAGCATCGTCCAGTATGGAGGCAATCCCGATCTCATCCCGGAGACTGCGGAATCCTGGACCGCGGGCTTCGTCTGGACGCCCGCCGCCGTCGAAGGGCTGCGGATCGAGGCCGGCTGGTTCCGGACGACCTTCGAAGACCGGATCGCGACCCCGGTCGCGGAGAACCTGATCAATGCCCTCAACGACCCGACCCTGGCGCCGTTCATCCGGTATGTGAGCCCCGGCTCCAACGCGGAGGACCGGGCCTATGTCCAGTCCCTGCTCAGCCACCCGGGCAACTTCAATCCGAACGTCTTCCCGGCGACCGCCTACGGCGCCGTCATCGACAATCGCTACGTCAACGCCTCGGCCGTGGAGGTGGAAGGGCTCGACCTCTCGACCCGCTATCGCTTCACCCTGGGGTCGGACGACATCTCGCTCGACGCCAGCATAACCCACCTCCTGACCAACGACCGGGCGGTCACCGCTGCGTCTCCCACCGAGGACCTGCTCGGCGCCCCGAACTTTCCGGCGCGGTGGCGGGGCCGCTTCGGCGCCCAGTGGCTTCGCGGCCCGCTCACCCTCGGCGGCGCCCTCAACCACGTCAGCGGAGGACGCGATCGGGTCAACGGACGCGGGATCGACGACTGGATCACCGTGGACGGCCAGGTCCGCTACGACCTCGGGAGCGGATGGCCCGAAGGCCTTTCGTTCACCCTCAATGTGCTCAACCTGACCAATGAGGAACCGCCCTTCTACGATGCGCCAGCGGGGATCGGTTACGACGCCGCCAACACCAATGTGCTGGGCCGGCAGATCTCCCTTCAGCTCGTCAAGCGCTGGTGATCGTCCATGCGCATGGTCGTTCTCGCCCTCGCGGGCCTGCTCGCGACGGCGTGCCCGTCGGCGGCCCGGTCGGATCCGCTCACGGTGGATGTCATTCTGGGGCTGGAGAGCTTCGGACGGGTCGCGATCGATCCGTCCGGCGCGGTCGCTGTCTTCGAGGAACGGCGCGCCCGCGGCGACCTCCCGCGCCATGATCTGGAGGCCGAAGGCGCCAACCGGTACGCCCGGCTCTACCGCATCGACCTCGACGACCCCGACCGTCCGCGCCCGCTCCTGGCGATGGAAGACGACGCCGGCTATTCCGTCGGCGCCTTCTCGCCGGGCGGCCGGCGTCTGGCCGTGTTTCGGCTCCGGAACGACGAATGGCGGCTCGGGATCGTCGAGTTGGCGACCGGACATGTGGTCTGGACCGAGGTGGCGCCGGAGCTCGGCCTGTGGGGCCGGTCCCTGGAATGGCTAACCGACGACGCCCTCGTTGCCCTGGGCACGGCGGACGGGGCGCTTCCGCCAAGACTGGCCGGGCCCCGCGCCGAACAGGCGCGCCTTCTGGCGCTCCGGGCGGCGGCGACGGCCGGGTCGCCGGCCGCGATCACGGTGGGCGAAGACGGCCCGCCGGAAGCCTTGCCAGCGCGACGTCTCTGGCGGATCGACGCCGTCACCGGAGAGGCCGCGGCGATCGTCGACGGTCCCTTCCTCGACCTCGAGGCCTCTCCGGACGGACGATACGCCGCGCTGCTCCGGGACGGTCCCCTCCTGCCGCCGCCCGCCGCCGACACCGCGAGCGAGGTGCGCCGAGCCCGGGGGCTGGAGATCGTCGATCTGACCACCGGGGCCGCCATCCAGCCGCCCGAGGCCGGCAACATCTCAACGAGCCTGCTCGCCTGGTCGCCGGCCTCCGACGCGCTTCTCTTGGCGGCCATCGGCGACGGACCGGCGCGGCTCCTGACCGTCGCTCCGGACGGCGCAGCGCGGGACGTGACCCCGGTCGGGGCGCACCCGACCACGCCGATCGACTTCCAGGGCATGGCGACGGCCGAGGGGGGCTGGCTGGACGAGTCCCCGATCTTCAAGGGCCGCTCCGTATCCAGAGAGGGCTGGTTCGTCGCCGGCGCCGACGCGCCGCTCCCGGGCCTGTCTCCGGACGCCCGGCTTGTCGCCGAGGGTCGCTCCTCGGTTCTGTTCGCCAGCAGCGGTCGCGTCATCCGCCTCGGCGCAGACGGCGAGTCCGCCGATCTCGGGGCCGCCGCCTCGGCGGTGAACCCGCGCGGTCCCTTCGGATTACGGGCTCAAAGCGGTCCTCTCAAGGCGGACTTCGCGGTGATCGAACGTCCCGACGGGCGACTGTGCCAGATCTGGGCCGATCCCGGGACCGAGCCCCGGTGCGTCGCGGCGAGGCCCGGGGCCGCGATCAGCTGGAGCCGGGAGATCGGCCTCGACCGGAGCGGGCCGGAGGCCGAACCGAATACGCTTCGCCTCCAGCGCGGCCATAGCCGGGAGGTGGTTTGGCGGCTGAACCCTGAACTCGACCGGATCGCGGTCGCGGCGCCCCGACGGGTCACCGGCGTCGGCGGCGCGGGCGGTTGGCTCTATTCGCCGTTGAACCCGACAGCGGCGCCGCCCGTGATCGTGGTGCCCTATCAGGGCGAGGCCTACCCCGCCCCGCCGTGGTGGATGCGGCGGGAGTCCACCAGCCTGTCGCTGGCGCCGCAGCTGATGGTCGCGGCGGGCTACGCCATCCTCATCCCGGACCTCCTCGCGACCCCGGAACCGGCGGACGGCCTCGCCCAGCGCATCCTGGCGGTCGTCGACGCCGCGGCGGCGGAGGGGCTGGTCGATGCGGAGCGCATCGGCCTGTGGGGCTGGAGCTTCGGCGGCTGGTCCGCCGTGATGAGCGCGGCCCAGTCTCCCCGCTTCGACGCTGTGGTGGCCTTGAACGGGCCGATGAACTTCTCGACGGTCATCGGGGACGTCGGGTCGACCCTGCGGCTGGAGGGCGGGCATGCGCTCGCCGCGACGGCCGGCGCCCGCTGGCTGGAATCCGGCCAGGCCGAGATGCGCGACGCCTATTGGCGCGCACCCGACCGGTATCGGCGCAACAGTCCGTTCGAGCAGGCGGACCGCATCACCGCGCCGACGCTTCTGGTGGTGGGAGAGTACGACCTGATGCTCGGTCAATCGGAACAGCTCTACGGCGCCCTCCACCGTCTGAACCGCCCGGTAGCCCTCACCCTCCTGATCGGCGAGGACCACGGCGTTCAGAGCCCGGGGAATATCCGGCTCTACTACGATCAGGTGCGCGACTGGTTCGACCGGCATCTCAGGGGATCCGGCGGCCCAGCCGTTCCCGCCAGCGACGCACCCAGGCCTCCGCCAGCGCCAGACTGAGCAGTTGGGAATGCCCGCCGCGCCACAGCAGGGCGTCCCGGGTGAGTCGGTCCTCCAGGCCGGGATCGATCAAGCCCGCCTCCGCCAGGGCGCCACCGAGCAGATAGTCGCGCAGAAAGCCCAAGTGCGCGGCGACCGCGCCGCCGTAGTAGGCGCCCAGTTCGCCCTTGGAGCGGCGATCCAGGATCGACGGCGGAAGGACGTCCGCGAAGGCGGCGCGCGCGGCGGCGCGGTCGCGTCCGCCCCAAGTCAGATCGACCGCCGACAGGGCCAGCCCCGCCTCCACCACCGGCTGGCTGAGCAGCGGATTGACGCAGGGACCGAGGCGGCTGCGCACCGCCGGCCCCTGGAAGGTCTGGCAGAAGGCCAGGGCGGACATCTGCAAGGCCTTGGCCGGCGGGACGCCGCCCAGATCGTCGAGCCAGGGGTGGTCCCAGCCGGCGCGATGGCGGACCTCCTCGCGCCAGTCCCGGGCCAGCGCCGTCGGCCACAGGGGGCGCCGCAGCCATCGCGACAGCCGATGCAGGACCGCCAACCGCGCGCGACCTCGCCGCTCCCAGATCTCGTCCAGCCCGATCAGCAGGCTGGGCATCTGGAAGAAGACCGCATCGCCGCCCTGCCCCGTTAACGAGCCCCAGCCGCCCGTCGCTTCGATCCGGTCGGCGATGTCTTCGTTGTAGTCGGGATCGATGTCGTTGGCCGCCGGCCGGAAGGTCTCGGCGCAGGCCGCCAGACGAACGGCGTCGAGCCTGAGGCCGTCGCGACGGACTTCCGTCAGCGCAAAGCCGTGCCGTCCCGCGACCGCCCGGGCATAGTCCCGCTCGTCGCCCTCCGGCTGGTCGACGTAGTGGTTGACCCAGGCGGCGACGCTTCGACGCTGATCGGCGGTCAGGACGCCCGCCACGATGGCGGAGTCCAATCCGCCGCTGACCTCGGCGATCCAGCGCCTGTCGCCTGCCAGCGCCTGCACCGACCGTTCCACCGCCCCTCGGAGATCGGGCGCCGGACGCGAGGCCCGGTCCCGATACACCTCTGCGGGCCGCCAGATCTGCTGCGCCCGGTTGACGCCCTTTCCGATCACCCGCAGCTCGCCGCCGGCGACGGCCTGCAGTCCGGTCAGCGCCAGCCGATGCCGGTGCTCGCCGGGGCGGCCCACCAGGACGGCGACCGCGTCCCAGTCCAGCGCCATCCCATCGGGCAGCCAGGGATCGATGACGGCCGCAGCGGTTGTCGAGATCAGGGTCACGCCGCCCTTGCGCCAGATGACGCAGTCCAGGGCGCCGGATGGGTCACGGAGCACGGCGACGTCGCCCTCGACCCGCCGGACCAGAAGGTATCGCCCCCAATGGTCCGAACAGACCGTGCGGGCCTGCGCCGCGTCCAGACGCCGGCATCCCAGGGCGCCGCGCGCCCGCAGCGACAACGCTTGGCCCTCGCGGTCGTAGATCTCGCCGATCACCACCCCGTGCCCGTCGAGCCCCCGGGCGACCTGGAGCCGCCCGCCTGTCGGAGCGAACACCTGGATGAAGGGGTCGTGCGATTTGCGCGACCAGCCGGCCCGGCTCAGCCGCTGCCGAACCGGCGCGACCAAGGCGTCGAGCACGGCCGGATTGTCGCCGACGAGAATGATCGCGCAGTCCGCCGCCACCTCAGATCACCAGGATCGGCCGATAGACGGTCAGGGTTTCCGGGGCCTCGCTGACGCACCGGTCGCCGCTCTGCAGCCAGCAATGGGCGAGAAAGGGAAAGGTGCGGACGCCGAACACCCAGTCCGCGTCCAGATCCGCGGCATTGACGAAGCGCAGCAGCAGTTCCGCCTGGAGCAGGCAGGCGCCGGTCCAGGGCGCCAGCGGCAGCAACTGGCGGAACACCTCGACCCGCGCGGCGAGCGCCTCGGGATCAGACTGGCGACCGCGACGCCGGGCGTATCGCCGGCTGAGATCAAGAAGCGTCGGTCGACGCCGCACCGCGTCGATCCAGATGACGCCGAAGGTAACGAAATCTCGCAGCGTCGGCCGGATCGGCGGCGCGGGCGGTAGGCGCGCCGACGGCAGGGCCGGCGGCGGGGCGCGATCGTCCAGCGCCGACGTGGGATGCAGCAATTCCTCGGCGGCCAGGCGAAGAAGATCGTTCATCGATCCCAGAGCCCGCCGTCCCTCGATCCGGAGATCACCGCACTCCGGCAGGCACAGATAGTCGTCTGCGGCGAGATCGAGCAGAACCAGATCGTCGCCGACACGGACTGCGTGAATGCCCTCGGCGAGCCAGCCGCAGTGACCGTCCTCGGCGCGAAGCGCTTCGGCCATTCCCAGACCTCCCCCTGTTGTAGCTGAACTTGCCCGGTCCGCCCTGCGGCGGGACCCGGCGGGGCCGTCCGGAACCGGGCGGCCCCTTTGGTTTCATTCCGGCGGCATCGTCCAGTGACGGGCCGGGTTCAGTTCGGTGAACGGTCCCATCAGGATCGCCCGGGTCAGCCGACGGGCGGCTCCCAGACGCAGGACGCGCGTCTCGTTCTGGATCTTCATCGATCCCTCTCCTGTGTCAGGATTGCCTCTGGTCGCGGCGTCCGGGGCGAGGCCGGGCCCGGACGTCCGGGCCGCCGAAGCGGCCCGTCCGGTCATTCGCTGGGCGGAATGGTGTACTTCAGCACCGGATTCAGCTCGTCGAATTCGCCGCGCGAGACCGCGCGGGTCAGGGTGCGGGCGGACCCGAGGCGCACGAGGCGCGAGGTGCTTTTGGTCATGATCGTCTCCTGTTTTGAAGGTCGACAAAACGTCGACGACGAACCATCAACGCCGGGAAGCAAATCGATTCAAACTATATTTCGCGTATACTTCGACTGATCTGGATCGATCCGTCGAACACGGGATGCGAGACCCGTCGCGGCGATCCGCCAGCGCGCATAATAGGCCTCGACCTTGCTCGCCGGCGCGGGGCCGGCGGCCGCTTCGGTCGGGCCGTTCAGGCGTCTGAGCGGCGCCAGGCGACGGCGCACGCGAACGAGGCTCTCGATCAGGGGTTGGTTGTCGCAGGCGTCGACCAGGTCGTCGATCCACGCCTCGACGGACGCGTCCGTGGCGTCGCGGGGCTGGGCGACCCGGGTGTAGAGCGCCGCAAGACCGACATGAGCGGCCTCCAGATCGAGCAGCCCCAGAACATCCTCCAAGGGGGCGGCGCGGGTGAAATAGCCCAGACCGCGGCGATCCTCGACGAGGCCCTCGCCGCACAGGCGGGACAGGGCTTCGCGGACCGGGCTGGTGCTCAGGCCGAGCGACGCGGCGATATCCACCACGGACAGATGCTGTCCGGGGGCCAGGCCGTCCTCAAGCGCGGCGCGCAGGCTGGCGAGCGCCAGGCCGAAGGGATCGCGCTGCCTCACGGCCGCCTCCAAACCAGCCCACAACGCAAAGCGACGACCGGCAGGCTTCGGGGCGATCGGGTCATGCAACGCCTCCTATACTGTTGTCCGCAAGAAAGTTGCGTCACACCCGTAGCTTTTATGCTGTTGATCTTTCTAGGCTTTCATTTGACGCATCGCTGAGGCATTTTTCAACCTGTAGGGGTGCACTCGCTTGGTAGTCGCGTGGCGCCGGAGGCGAGGGAGTAACAGGAGACATGGACGCCCGGCACACCCAGACGGCGAACGCGGTGCTCTCCTCCAGCCTGCGCCTGATCCGGTCTCATCGGCGGATGCGGGCCGCGGACGTCGCCCAGGGCATGAACATGGCGCTGCGGTCCTATGAGCATTTCGAGTCCGGCGCCGGTCGGATCAACATCGAGCGCATTCACCGCTTCGCGGAGGTCACCGACAGCGATCCGCACGGGATACTTGCCGCCCTCGCTCTGGGGTCGCCCGCTTTCGCCTTGCGGTGCGCCGACAACAAATTGGCGACCATCCTCGCCGTGGCGCTGCAGGAGTTCGACGAAGAAGCCGGGGACGCCATCGGCGATCTGGACGCCCGCACCATCATCAACGCCTTCACCAAGAGCCTGAAGGACCTGGCCGATCAATCCGTCCGACGCGACGCCGAGGCCGAGGCCTGGCTTGAACAGCGCCGGGGACGGTTGATGGCCCCCGCCCGGGAAGATGGGACCGGCGACGGCGCATAACGGCCCTCGCCACGGTCGTAGACTTGCGGTCCGAAACTCCCGGACTGGTGCACGGGGTCGGTTGCGCGGTTGGATTCGGGCATGAACGTCCTCACCCCTCATCCCTCCGCCCCGACCGCTTCACCCTGCGACCGCCTTTCGGATCGCCAGCGGGAATGTCTGGACCTGGCGGCCCTCGGTCTGACCTCCGCCCGGATCGGCGATCGTCTCGGCCTGTCGCCCCGAACGGTCGATGAGCATCTCATGGCCGCCTGTCGCCTCCTCGGCGTCCGCACCCGCATCCAGGCTGTCGCCCGCCTCGCTGCGGTCCAGCGACCGCCTGAACCCCGGATCTTCCTACCGTAGATCTCCGGCGGGGAGCTCGCGGGTCGCCGGTCCCGCTCCCGATCGGGTTTGCTTGGGGCTCACGCTGGAGCCCGTCTTGCTGGACCTCAATCTGATCCTCGCCCTCTCCCAGGCCTGCGCGCCGCAGGTGGCCCCGGAAACCCTGGCGGCCATCGCCTATGCGGAGAGCCGGTTCAACCCGATCGCGATCGGCGTCAATCGAGGTCCCCGCCCGGCCCGTCCAGCGCGCGACGCCGCCGACGCCGCGCGCATCGCCCACGGACTGCTGGCGCGGGGCGCGAACCTCGATCTCGGCGTCGCCCAGATCAACAGCGACAACCTGGACTGGCTCGGCCTGTCCGTGGAGGCGGCGTTCGACCCCTGCCGCAACCTCGCCGCCGCCGGCGTCGTCCTGCGCGCGGGCTATCGCCCCGCCGAGGGCGTCGATCGCCAGACGACCCTGAGGGTCGCGCTGTCCCGATACAACACCGGCCATCCGGAGCGGGGTTTCCGCAACGGTTACGTCGCCCGCGTCGAGGCGGCCGCCGCGACCCTTGGCGTTCTGCCGCTCGCCCCCCTTCGACCCGTCGCGGACGACCTATCCGCACCGCCGACCCCGACGCAGCCCCCGGCCGCCTGGGACGTCTTCGGGCGGGCTCAAGCTAGCGCCGTCCTCACCTTCACCGCTGCCCCAGACACGGAGTTCTGAGATGACCGCATCCGCGACCGTCCGAAAGGCCGGCGCCGCCGGCGCCATCGCCCTCGCCGCCAGCCTCGTCCTCGTCCAGCCGGCGTTCGCCTCGGCCAATGTCGAAGGCCTGCTGCAGAACGTCGTCGACATGCTCACCGGCAACACGGCCCGACTGCTGGCCGTGCTGGCGGTCGTGGTCGTCGGCATCCTGTGGATGTTCGGCCTGTTCGACCTGCGGCGGGCGGCGATCGTCGTGCTCGGCATCGTCGTGGTCTTCGGCGCGGCCGAGATCGTCAACCTGATCACCGGCGGTGCGTGATGGACGCGCCTGCGCCCTGGCTGGCGATCGTTTCGGCCTCGATCGTCCTGGCCCTGTGCCTGATGCTCGGCCTGAAGCTGATCTCGCCCAAGCGGTTCGCCCAAGTCCTGGCCGGCCTCGCCTCGGGGCTCGTCCTCGCCCTGATCCTGTCCCGTCTGTCCGCCGGAGGTCATCATGGCTGACGAACGCCTGACCGAGGATCCGCTGTTCCTGGCCTGCACGCGGCCGGCCATGATCCTCGGCGTGCCCATGGAGGCCATGGGGGTCAACGTCATCGTCTCGGGCGTCGTCTTCCTCGTCGGAGGCAGCCTGCTCTATCTGCTCGTCGCCCCGGCGCTGCACCTGGTGTTCCGGGCGATCTGCCGGGCGGACCACAACGCCTTCCGGCTCCTCTTCGTCTATGTCGACACCAAGGGCCGGTCGCGGAATGCGGCCCTCTGGGGCGGAAGTTCGGCGACGCCCCTTCCCCTGGTTCGCCGCTATCGTCTGGTGGAGCTGTCCCGTGGCTGAGGGCGGCGTTCCTCCGGCGCGGCTACGACGCGAGGCCGACGCCCGCCCGCATCTGCCCTACGCCCGCCATGTCTCGGACCATGTGGTGGCGCTCGACAGCGGCGCCCTGATGATGGTGTTCCAGATCGACGGGGCCAGCTTCGAGACCGCTGACGCACGGGATCTCAACGACTGGCACGTCAAGCTCAACCAGGCCTGGCGCAATCTCGCCGATGACCGCCTGGCGGTCTGGCATCATGTGGTCCGCCGTCCGGTCGACCTGGAGAGGTCCTCCGGCTTTCGATCGACCTTCGCCGGAGAACTCGGCGCCCTCTACGACGATCGGGTCGCGGGCCGGCAGCTCTGGATCAACGAGCTGTTCGTCACCCTCGTCCTGCATCCGGGTCGCGACGCTGGCGACCGGGCCGCGGCGCTTTCGAAACGCCTGAAGGCGGCGCGCCGCAGCGACGGCGAGGTCGAGGTCGCCCATATCCGGCGCATCGAGGAGGCCGGGCGCGATCTGGCCCAGTACCTCGGGCGATACGCGCCGTGCCGGCTCGGTCTCTATGAACGCGACGGCCTGTGGTTCTCCGAGCCGATGGAAGTCATGCGGCTCGTCTTGACCGGACGCCGGTCGCCGGTCCCGATCGTGTTCGGCCACCTTGGCTCGGCGGTCTACACCGTGCGGGCCATCTTCGGTCGCGAGACCCTCGAGCTGCGGGACGCGGCCGATGCGCGATACGCCGGCGTCCTGGCCATCAAGGAGTATCCGGCGACGACCCGGCCCGGGCTGTGGGACGAACTGCTGAGCGTCCGGTTCGGCTTCGTGATCAGCCAGTCCTTCGCCTTCCTGTCCAAGGCCTCGGCCCGCGCCGTG
The DNA here is from genome assembly GCF_030818545.1 of Brevundimonas sp. SORGH_AS_0993. Taxonomy (NCBI): domain Bacteria; kingdom Pseudomonadati; phylum Pseudomonadota; class Alphaproteobacteria; order Caulobacterales; family Caulobacteraceae; genus Brevundimonas; species Brevundimonas sp. SORGH_AS_0993. The sequence continues at coordinate 258,189 of NZ_JAUTAH010000001.1, read as the reverse complement.
ATGGAGCGCAAGCAGAACCAGATGGTCTCCGCGCGGGACCGCGCGGCCTCGCAGATCACCGGCCTGTCGGACGCGCTCGACGATCTCGTCAGCAACCGCTTCGTCATGGGCGAGCACCAGGCCTCGATCCTCGTCCATGGGGACACCCCGACCGCATTGGCCGACCACCTGTCCAAGGCCCGCGCCATCCTTGCGGACTCCGGCCTCGTCGTGGCGCGCGAGGATCTCGGCCTGGAAGCCGCCTTCTGGTCCCAGTTCCCCGGAGCCTTCGCCCGCCGCACCCGGCCCGCCGCCATCACCTCGCGCAATTTCGCGGCCCTGGCGCCGTTCCACGCCCATCCCGTTGGCAAGACCCGCGGCGCCCACTGGGGCGAGGCCGTCGCGGTGCTCCGCACCACGGCCGGTTCGCCCTTCTGGTTCAACTTCCATGTCGGCGATCTCGGCCACACCTTCATCTGCGGACCGTCCGGATCGGGCAAGACCGTGGTCCAGAACTTCATGCTGGCGCAGCTGGAGCGGTTCGACGCCCAGCAGCTGTTCATCGACAAGGACCGGGGCGCCGAGATCTTCGTCCGCGCCTGCGGCGGGACCTACCTCGCCCTGCGCAATGGCGAGCCGACCGGCTTCGCCCCATTCAAGGCGCTCGACCCCAGCCCCGCCAACCGCGCCTTCCTGGTCCGGCTCGTCCGGGCCCTGGTCGCCCGCCCGAACGAGACCCTGACCGTGCCGGAGGCCCGGGCCATCGATCAGGGCGTCGCCGCCCTGGAGGCCTTGCCGCGCGAGCGTCGTTCCATCGCCGCCCTGCGCAGCCTCCTCGGTCAGGGCGACGCCGGCGGCGTGGGCGCTCGGCTGGAGCGCTGGCAAAGGGGCGGCCCGCTCGGCTGGGTGCTCGACAACGACGAGGACGCGCTCAGTCTGGAGGCCCGCTTCGCCGGCTTCGACATCACCCAAGTGCTCGATCACGACGAGGTCCGCACGCCGGCGATGCTGTACCTTTTCCATCGCATCGCCGAGCGGGTGGACGGTCGCCGCCTGGTCCTCGACATTGACGAATTCTGGAAGGTGCTGGGCGACCCGGCCTTCACCGATCTCGCCCAGGACGGGCTCAAGACCTGGCGCAAGCAGAACGCCTTCATGGTGTTCGGCACCCAGTCGCCGGCCGACGCCCTGCGCTCTCCGATCGCCCACGCCATCCTCGAGCAGTGCGCGACCAAGATCTTCCTGCCCAACGCCCACGGTCAGGCGCGCGACTATGTCGAAGGCTTCGGCCTGACCCAGGAGGAGTTCCGCCTCGTCCGCGAGGTCCTCACTCCGGAGTCGCATCGATTCCTGGTCAAGCAGGGCCACGACAGTGTTGTGGTGGAGCTGGACCTGGGCGGCATGGACGACGCCCTGTCGATCCTGTCCGGCCGCACCGAGACCACCGCCCTGCTCGACCGGCTGCGCGCCGAGTTCGGCGACGACTACGCGCGCTGGCGCGATCCCTTCCATGACCAGAGGAGGTTCCTGTGAGAGCCCGCATCCCCTTCGCCGCGGCGGCCGCCGCCCTCGTCCTCGCCGTCGCCCCGACGGTCCAGGCCCAACAGATCGTCCACGACCCCCGGGCCTTGGCCCAGATGATCGAGGAGGCGCGCACGACGCTGGACCAGCTGAGGGCGCTGCAGACCCAGGTCGAACAGGGCCGGCAGCTGTTCGAGAGCCTGAACGACCTGTCCGGCGTCAACGCCCTCGCCAGCGAGCTCGGCCTGCCGGCGGTCCGCAATCCGCTGCCGGACATGAGCGCACTGCGCGCGGCGGCTGACGGCGACCTGACCGCACTCGGGGACCTTGCCGACCGCGCCGACGCCATCCGCCGCGACACCCGGCTTTACACGCCGCCGGAGGGCGACCTCGATCCGGCGGAGGCCTATTACCGAGACAGCCTCGAACGCGCCGGCACCCGCACCGCGCGGGACCTCGCCGTCGGCGAGGCGGTGGCCGGCGCCGCGGACCGGCGTCTGCAGGGTCTGGAGACGCTCCGGTCCGCCCTCGACACCGCGCCCAACGCCCGCGCCGTCCTGGATCTCGAAGCCCGCCTCGCGGCCGAACAGGCCCTGATCCAGAACGAACAGGTCCGGCTGCAGGGTCTCGCCCTGACCCAGGCGGCCGAGGCGCGGCTGGAGGAGCAGCGCGCCCGCGAGCGCGCCGAAGCCGCCCGGACGGCGCGCATGGGCGTCTATGAAAGGGCGTTCCGGTGAAACGGTCCGCGCTGCTCGTCGCCCTCGGCCTCGTCGGCTGCGGGGCGACCGACCGGACCGCTGAAGACTTCGCCGCCGATCCCGACGCGGCCGAAGCGGTCGTGGCGGCATGCGACGCCGGCCGCACTAACGACGAATGCGAAGCGGCGCGTCAGGGCCTGGCCGCAGCGCGTCGGCAGGCGCGGATGCGCGTCTATGAGCGAGCCTTCTGAGGATCCCGACGATGAGCTTTCGCGTCTTCGAGCCCAGCTACGACTTCATCGACGAACGGCTCAACGTCTTCCTCGGCGACCGTCTGTCCTCGGTGATCGCCGAGGTCGAAGGGCCGCTGCGCATCGCCCTGGTCCTCTATGTCGTGCTCTACGGCGTCGCCATTCTGCGGGGTGCGATCAGCGAACCGGTGATGGACTTCGCGGTCCGCTCGCTGAAGCTGGCCTTCCTCTATCTGCTGGCGACCACGGCCGCCTATTCCACCTTCGTCACCGAACCGCTGTTCACCGGCCTGCCCAACGCCCTGACCCGGGCGGTCAGCGGTGCGGACACGCCCAGCGTCGGCGCCGCGTTCGACCAGTTCTTCGCCTATGCGGCTTGGCTGGGCGAAGACATCTCCCGCGACGCTTCCCCGTTTAACCCTGGCCCCTATGTGGTCTCGGCCGCCGTCTTCATCGTCGGCGCCCTGGCGGCCGCCCTCGGCTTCGGCGTGGTGCTGGTCGCCAAACTGGCCTTGGCGCTGCTCGTCACCCTCGGCCCCATTTTCATCGCCTGCGCCCTGTTCGACGCGACCCGCCGCTTCTTCTTCGGCTGGCTCAGCCAGGCCGTGAATTACCTCGTCCTGTTCGCCCTGATCATCGTCATCTTCCAGCTCGTCCTGTCGCTCGTGCGCGACCAGTGGGGCGCGATCCAGGGGGCCGACCCGATGATCGGCGGTCTGATCTTCATCGCCCTGTGCCTGCTGGGGGCGATCTTCTTCCTGCAGACCCCGGCCATCGCCGCCGGCATTGCGGGCGGCGCCAGCGCCGGCCTCGCCGACTTCGCCAACGCCGCGGCCCTGGGCGGGAGCGGTTCAAGCCGCACCCAGGGTCCGCAAGAAGCCAGCCGCCAACCGCCCAGGGGCGGCGGCTCCATCCGACCGAGAGGCGCCTGACATGACCCACCGCTCCCTCCTGCTCGCCGTCCTGATGCTGCTGGGCGCTTGCGCCCACCGGGGCGATCCCGCCCTGCCGACCTGCGACGGCTCCGCCCGGCGACCGGCCAATCCCCATGGCTCGGTGCTCGCGCCCCGGGTCGAACCCCGACCGGCCGAGGCCGCCGTCGATGCCGGCCCCGACGCCGGAACGGGAGGCTGCGCATGAGCGGCGTCCCCTCCTCGGAGCTGAAGCGCTATTTCACCGAGGCGCGGCGCTGGGACCAAGACCGTCTCGCCTCGGCGCTACGGTCGCGCCGCCTGGCCTGGTCGGCCGCCGCCGTCGCCACGGGTCTGGCGGTGATCGCGACCGGCGCGGTGGCGATGCTGACGCCGCTGAAATCCACCGAGCCCTTCGTCATCCGCGTGGACCGGACGACTGGCGCGGTCGATGTCGTGCGCGGCCTCTCGGCCGAGGAGGGCCCGATCCGCTACGACGAGGCCGTCAGCAAATACTTCCTCGGCCAGTATGTGCGCCAGCGCGAGGGCTATCTCGACCCCGCCGCCGAAGAGTCCTTCCGGCTTGTCTCCATCCTGTCCGCCCCAGCCGAGCAGCGGCGCTGGGCCGATCTGTTCCGCGGCTCCAATCCCGACAGCCCGCAGAACCTCTACGGCCGCGACGGCGAGGCCGTCATCTCGATCCGCGCCATCGGCTTCATCAACGACGGCGTCGCCAACGTCCGCTTCCACCGCACGGTCCGCAAGGCCCAGCAGACGGTGGAGAGCGACTGGATCGCCACCATCGCCTTCACCTACACCCGCGCGCCGATGTCAGAACCGGACCGGCTGAGAAACCCCCTCGGCTTCCAGGTGACGTCCTATCGCGCCGATCCGGAGGTCATCCGATGAGACGCCCTTTTTCTCTCCTATCCCTGGCCGCCGGCCTCGCCCTCGCGTCGCCCGTCGCGGCGCAGGCCTCTCTGGATCCTCGCATCCGCGAGCTCGCCTATGATCCGGCGGCCGTCTACCGGGTCACGGGAGCGTTTCGGACGGCGACCCAGATCGCGTTCTCGCCGGAGGAAACCATCCGCCATGCCGCCATCGGCGACAGCGTCGCCTGGGAGGTGGCCGCGGAAGGGTCGGTGCTATTCCTCAAGCCGCGCGAACGCCATCAGGCGACCAATCTTCTGGTCGTCACCGAGCGCGCCGGCGCGATCCGCCACTACGCCTTCGAACTGGTCGCCCGCGAGCCCGGCGACCGGACGGCGATCGCCTATCAGCTCCGGTTCCGCTACCCGGTCGACGACGAGGCCGAGGCCGCCCGGGCGTTGGCCGTTCAGGCCGAGGCCGTCGAGCGGCGCCTCATCGGGCTGGAGCTGGAGCGGGGCGTGGTCGAAGGGACCCGCAATCTGGCCTGGTCGGCGCAGGGCGACGCCGCCCTGCAGCCGAGCGAGGTCAGCGACAACGGACGCTTCACCGTGCTGCGCTTCCCCGGCGTGCAGTCCCTGCCGGCGGTGTTCGAGATCGGCGAGGACGGGTCGGAGCGCCTCGTTCCCTATGACGTGCGCGGCGAGTTCGTGGTGATCCACGGCGTGACGCGCGGGCTGCGGCTTCGGCGGGGGCGGTCGGTCTTGTGCCTGTTCAACGACGCCTATGACGCCCGCGGCGTTTCGGTCGGCACAGGCACGGCCTCTCCAGCCGTCGATCGGGCGCCGATCGGAGGCCGCTCATGACCGCGCCCGCTCCCACGCCGCCCGGTGACACGCCGCCTCCATCCACCGCGGCCAGCGATCGGGGCGTCTCCCCGATCGCCGGGCGGTTCGGCGGACGGCAGGGCAAGGTCATCACCGTGGCCGCGCTGGCTGTGGGCTGCGGCGTCTTCCTGATCGCCAGCTGGGACCGCGGGGACGCCGAAGGCCGCGAGGCGGACCATCGCGACGAGCCGGCCCGGCAGACGACGCCGTTCGAGCCCGCCCGCCGCGACGCGCCGCCTCTGCTGAGCGAGGCCGCCTCCGATCCGAACGCGCCGACCTTGACCGACGGCGAGGTCATCCCAGCGCTCGACGCCGCCCCCGGGGCTGAAAACCCGCCCCGTTCCGGCCCTAGTCCGGCCGAACAGCGACGCGTCCTGGCCGAAAGCGCCCGGCGCGCACCCGTGCTTGCCTATAGCCGGGCCGGCGGCCAACCCGTCCCGCCGCCGGTCCCGCCGACGCCGACGCCGACGCCGCCAGGAGAACCGACATCGCTCGATCGCTTGCGGCAACTGGCGCCCGTGGGCCAGACCCGCGCCGGCCGCCTCCCCGACCGCAACCTGCTGGTCACCGCAGGGACCAGCGTGCCCTGCGTCCTGCAAACGGCCTTGGACAGCACCACGCCCGGCTATGTGACCTGCGTGCTGCCGCGTGACGTCTGGTCGGACAACGGCGCCGTTGTGCTGATGGAGCGCGGCACCCGGGTGCTGGGGGAATACCGAGGCGGTCTCCAACAGGGCCGTCGCCGGCTCTTCGTACTCTGGACCCGGGCGGTGACGCCGACCGGGGTCGCCGTCGCCCTGGCCTCCCCGGCAGCCGACGCTTTGGGGCGGTCAGGGTTCGACGGCGTGGTCGACACCCATTTCTGGGACCGGTTCGGCGGCGCCCTGCTGCTCTCGATCGTCGACGACGGCGTCTACGCCGCCGCCGGCCGGACCGACGGCGCCTCCGCCATGGCCCGCGTTCCGTCCGATGCGGCGAGCGTCGCCCTGCAGGGCTCGGTCGAGGTCCCGCCGACGCTGCGCAAGGACCAGGGCTCCGAGGTGTCGATATTCGTCGCCCAGGATCTGGATTTCGCCGGGGTCTATCAGCTGCGGCCGCGCTGATGGACGACACCTCCGTTCTGGACCACTACCTCGCGCCGCTTCGCCCGCTCCTCGAGCCGTCCGCCGTGACCGAAGTCGTCATCAACCGGCCCGGCGAGGTCGGGGTCGAGGCGGACGGGGCCTGGCGCTGGACCGAGGCGCCTGAACTGACCGAGGCCTGGCTGCGCACCCTGGCGGTGGCGGCCGCGGCCTACACCCGTCAGGACGTCGGACCCGAGCAGCCGATCTGTTCGACCACCCTGCCCGGCGACGTGCGCTGCCAGATCGTCCTGCCGCCCGTGGCTGCGGACGGCGGCCTGTCCCTGACCCTGAGAAAGCCGTCGCGGCGACGTCTGGGATTGAAGGAGTTCGCGGCGGCCGGTCTCTTCGATGAGGTCGCCGACGCCCAGACGGAGACGACAGATCTCATCGACGCCGAACTGGTGCGTCTGCGGCAGGCCGGCGACTGGCCCGGCTTTCTGACCCTAGCGGTCAGCGCCCGACGCAACATCCTGATCTCCGGCGCAACGGGGTCCGGCAAGACGACCCTGGCCAAGGGGTTGATCGAGCTGATCCCGGACCATGAGCGCCTGCTGACCATCGAGGACACCCGCGAGTTCGTCGTGCCGCATCGCAACGTCGTCCATCTGGTCTATTCCAAGGACGGTCAGGGCCTGGCCCGGATCGGCCCGAAACAGCTTCTGGAAAGCGCCCTGCGCATGCGGCCGGACCGCATCCTGCTGCAGGAGCTCCGCGACGGCACGGCCTTCTTCTATCTGCGCAACGTCAACTCGGGGCACCCGGGATCGATCACCACGGTGCATGCGGATTCGGCCGCCCTGGCCTTCGAACAGCTCACCCTGCTGGTGCGGGAATCCGAAGGCGGACGCGACCTGCCGCGCGAGGACATTCGCGCCCTGCTGCATCTGCTCGTCGACGTCGTCATCCAGATGAAGAAGGTCGATGGGCGCTTCCGCGTGACGGAGGTCTGGCATGACCCGGTTCGCAAGCGCCAGCCCGGGCGCTAGGGCGGCGGCGGTCGCCGTCGGCAGCCTGGCCGCCGTGACCCTGCTGGCCGTTCTCGCCGCCCTCATCGCCCTCGTCGGCCTGGGCCAGTTCTCCGGCGCCATCGATCCCGCCCGCGTCCCCGGCTGGTTCTGGTACTATCGCCAGGATCCCGAGGTGCGGCGCTGGCTGACCGTCGGGGTCTCGGTCTCGGCTCTCCTCGGAGGGATCCTCGTCGCGGCGACCCTGATCTCCCGGCGCCGACCCCTGCACGGCGCCGCCCGCTGGGCCTCGGGATCGGAACAGCGACGCGCGGGACTGCGGTCCGACCGCGGCATCGTCCTGGGGCGTGCCGACGGCGGCTTCCTCATCGCCGACGGGCCCGAGCACGTCATGCTCTATGCCCCCACCCGCACCGGCAAGGGCGTGGGTGTCGTCATCCCCAACCTCCTTGCCTGGCCGGACTCCGTGGTCGTGCTGGACATCAAGCGCGAGAACTTCCTCGCCACGGCGGGCTATCGCGCCGAGGCCGGCCAGACCGTGCATCTGTTCGATCCTCTGGCGCGGGACGGCCGCACGGCGCGGTTCAATCCGCTCGGCCATGTCGATCGCACGGACCCGGTATCCGTTCTGGACGAGCTGCAGCGCATGGCGGTGATGCTGTTCCCGGTCCACGACCGAGCCGATCCCTTCTGGGCGGAGGCGGCGCGAACCGGATTCATCGGCGTCGGCGGCTACGTCGCGGCCACGCCCGAACGGCCCTTCACCCTGGGCGAAATCTTCCGCCAATTGACCGCCGGGGACGCCCGCGCCCGACTGCCCCGGATCGTCGCGATGCGAGACCGGGAAGGTCGCCCCCTGCCTGGTCCGGTCGTGGCGGCGCTCACCGACTTCACCAGCTCCAGCGAGAACACCTTCGCGTCGGTGCGGCAGTCGATCACCACCCGGATGGGGCTGTGGCTCAATCCCCGGGTCGACGCCGCCACCGCCGCCTCGGATTTCGATCTGCGCGACCTGCGCGGCGGCCGCCTCACCCTCTATCTGGGCGCCACCCCGGACAACATGCTGCGGGTTCAGCCGCTCTATGCGCTGCTCTTCCAGCAGCTGGTGGACCTGAACAGCCGCGCCCTCCCCGGCCTCGCCGACCGAACCGCCCTGATCGTGCTCGACGAGTTCGCCCGCCTCGGGCCCGCGCCGGTGCTGGCCCACGCCTTCGCCTGGGTCGCCGGCTACGGCCTGCGGCTGCTCGCGGTGCTGCAGAGCCCGTCCCAGCTGAGGGCCATCTACGGCCCGGACGTGGCCGAGGAGGTGATGACCAACTGCGGGGTCGAGATCGTCTTCGCGCCCAAGGAGCTCAAGATCGCCCAGGAACTCAGCGATCGGCTCGGCGCCTATACGACAGAGGGCCGCAGTCGCAGCCGGCCGACGGGACTGGGCGCCGGTCGCCGCAGCACGACCGTTTCCGACCAGCGCCGGGCGCTGATGCTGCCCCAGGAGCTGATGCAGCTCCCGCAATCGGCCCTGATCGTGTTGAAGGCCGGCCTGCCGCCGGTGCGGGGCCGGAAGATCGCCTACTTCCGGGAGCGCGTCTTTCAGCGCCGGCTCCGGCCCGCCCCCGACCTGGCTCCGGTCTCCGCGCCGACATCGCCCCCTGTCCCGGAGGAGGATCCCATGGATTTCGACGTCATCGCCCGCACGTTCGCCGCCGAAGGCCTGCCGCCGCCTCCGCCCGGCGCGGATGAAGACGTCGTCGGCGCCTGGCTGAACCGCGTCGTCGATACGGCCGTCCTGGAGCGGAAGCCGTGAAGACGCCCGACCCCGCCCCGTCCAACCGCCTCGGTCCCGCGCCGGGCCCGACGGGGTCGCGGCGTTCGACCGCCAAGGGCGATGTGCCAGAGGCGGTGCTTGATCGCTATCTGGTCGAGCGCGACCTCCGCGGCCGGCCGGAGCGCTTCTTCCGCGATCATCGCGCGGCCGAGCCGATGTTCCGCGACCGTGGGAAGTCGCTCGTCTCCAGCCAGGCCTATCCGGATGCGATCATCGACATGCTCAAGATCGCCCGCCACCGCGGCTGGGAGCGGATTCGGGTGTCCGGCGACCCGGCCTTCCGGCGCGAGGTCTGGATCCAAGCCCAGGCCCTAGGAATCGAGGTGCAGGGCCACCGGCCGCGAGCGCGGGATCGCCAAGCCGCCGGCCTAGACCGTCTGTCCCCCCGGCGAGACGCCGAAGCCGCGAAGGCGCACGACGCGCTCGGCGAGCGTTTGGCGAAGGCCGCCATCGTGGTGGCGCGCCTGGTCCCTGACGCCGCGATCCAGACGCGCCTGCTCGAGGCCGCTTGGGCGCGCGCGGGCCGCCCACGCCCGACGGAACGCAAACCGGCGCGCGGACGCGAGCGGCAGCGTTAGCGGCGCCCTGTCTAGAACCGGTTCTTCAGGTAGGGCGAGACCGTGAAGGCCGGAAACGCCAGGCCGCCCCGCTTCAGGTTCATCAGGTCCCAGTACATCCCGAGCGCCAGGGGATCGCGAATCTCCGTCGGGACGTCGAAGCTGTAGTCGCCGTCGAACCGATCGCCGCGCTGCCAGGCCCGCGCGTACTCCGGCGACAGATAGTCGAACAGGGCTCGCCGGATCTGGTCCAGGAACTCCGCGATGGTGCTGGCGTGATAGGAAAAGACGTCCGTGTAGAACCAGTGCTGGAAGTCCGGAAGGGTGCGATAGACCCTGCCCTCATCGACGTCATGGCCGTGCCGGGCGAGCATCTTGCGGATCTGTTTCACCCGCGCGTCCAGCCGCGAGAAATTGTGCTTGTTGGCGTCGCCGACCACCTTCAGAAGCCAGATCCGCGAGACCCGCAGGTCGAGAGACAGATCCAGTTCGGAAAGCCAGACGGCCGGGCAGTGGCATTCGGCGTTCAGCCAGTCAGCGAAGGCTGAAGCCGCCGACGCCAGCCCCGAGGGGTCGGGACCGAGTTGCGGCTGGCGGCCGATGGCCTCGAGATAGAAGAGATAGGTCCGGTCGGTTTCGCGCGGAGGCTGACCGGATGGCGCGAAGGCGAACGGCAGGGCCGAGGGTTTCGGCTGGGCCAGAAAGTCGGCCAGAAGGACTGCGAAGACTCGCTTATGCGAGCCGGACGCGAACACCAGATTGGTCGGCCGGGAGGTTACCGGATACTGGAAGATCTCCAGATTGACCATGTCGTCGATCATGTCCCAGACCGCCTTCAGCAGGATCGCCTCCTGCTCGATGGCGGCGTAGGTCATCGTCAGACCGCCGCCGCGGCGTTGGCGCGCCGGGCGAGATCCGCACAGGTCTCCATCAAGTCCTCGAACTGTTCGGCGTCCGCCTCGAGCAGACCGTCCTCGACCATCCGGCGATAGTCCTCGCCCAAGGCCTCCAGGGACGCGGCTTCCGGCTTCAACTGAAGGCCGCCCCCGACCGCCCGACCGTAGTCGACCTCCGCCCCGTCGGCGGTCTCTCGGAAGAACATCGTCTTGTGCCGCGCGACCGCCTCGGCCACCGCGCGATCGGCGATCGCCGTCCCGGCGAAACCGGCGGCGTCCAGGCGGGCCAGGTCATACCAGTGACGCGAGAAGCGGTCCCCGCGCAAACGGCCCTGGGCGCAATAGACGTGGGCGGCGGTGGCCTTCTCCCAGAAGGTCCGCTCGGCGGCCATCACGCGCGGCGTGGCCGTCGGGAACTCCACCCCCGGCAGATGGGCGGCCGCATCGCAGAGCACCGAACGCGGCGCGCTCGGCTCGCCGGTCGCGCGCGCGCCGAATTCAAGCATCACGCTGGGGGAAACATAGCCTGTGCCTGTACTGGTCGGGGCGTAGTCCACGAAGGCCTTGGCCCCCTCGATCCGGACCTCGGCCGCGAGGCCGTCGGCGGCCATGCGCGACTCCAGCATCGGCCGGACCTGGACCTCGACCCAGATCGGCAACAGCCGCTGAACGTCGCGGGACCAACGCCGCTCCTCGGCGCGCGTCTCCGGCACGGGGTCTTCGGGCGCGTCGGCCAGGTCCGGAAGGAGGCGGCGGATATCATAGGTCAGGTCGATGTCTTCGGAGAAGCGCTGGATGACGTCATAGGCCTTGGACAGAGACGTGCCGCCCTTGAAGACCAGCGCCTCGCCCAGCGGCGCCTCGAACAGGGCCCGAAGCGCCCACACGACCCAGACGTCCTTCTCCAGCAAATGCGCGGGACGGCCGGACTCGGCCGCCGCCGCCGCAAGCGCCTCGATCCGGTCCTCGGCGGACAGCTGCAGGAAGACGTCAGACATGCGCCGCCTGGCTCACCGAACGCGCCAGCCACGTCGGCAGACGCGGACCGACCGAGACCAGTTCCCTGAACGCCGAAGGCCCCAGCTTGCGCTTCAGGGTTTCGAGCGCGGTTCCGGCCTTCTCCGGCCCGAGCCAGGCCAGGGCGCGAACCGCCTCGCCAGCGGGACGATCGGCCAGGAGCAGCTGCCATGCGGGCGCGTGCTGGAACTCCACCGTCTGCTTACCGACGCTGAAGGTGCGGCTCTTCCCGTTGGTCAGATAGACCAAGCGGATCGGCACCTGAGTGGTCAGGCCCAGGGCGTTGGCCGCCGCCGCGCCATTGGAGGCGACGACCTCGCCGCGCTGTTCGCTGACGGCGCGCACCACCTTCTCGACGGACGGTGTGCGGGAGCCGAAGCGGCTTTCCAGCGGACGCATGTAGACGCCCCGACCGGCGCGCAGGAGCCGACCCCGGCGAACCAGCCGCGACAGGGCCTGGTCCACCGCTGCGCGGCTGCCCAGGTGCAGCAGCGACTTGGCGACGATCGGCGCGCCTTCCGGCAGCGTCGAGGCGCGCTCCATGATTTGATCGGCGAGTATTTGCATCAAAACCTCTGTGTCAGAAATATAGGATAGTTTCTGACACTCCGCAAATGCGACGATCTTGCCGCCTCCCTACCGGTCCCGCGTCCGATCGGCATGATGTCGTCTTCCCTGCCGCTCTCTGAGTTCCTCATCCCGCGTCATCGGGGCCGGCCTGTCCCGCACGAACCGTTCCACCAGGGCCGCAAGCGCGCGATCGTGCGATCGTTCCGATCGCGACAGGCGCACCGCTTCGGCCACCAGGACCCGCCGGATCGCCAGCTCACGGGTCCGGATCGCGCCAAGCCAGGGCGCTTCGCCACCGCCCGGCGTGAGCGCCGCCCGATAGCCGGCGGCGAGCACCTCAGGCAGAGCTCCCCGCCCCGCCATGAAACGCTCCCGCATCTTGCGGATCGGCGTCCGCTCGGCCTTGCGGGTCACGCCCCGCGTCCGGCGCGGCGTCGCCTCGGCCTCGATCGACCGGTCGCGAAGGGCGCGCGCGAAGCCTTCCCGCCAGACCTGCAGGTCCGCCTTTCGAGGGTTCAGCCGCTCGCCATCCCGTCCGAGCCTTCGCACCGTCAGATGGACGTGGGGATGTCGGCCTTCATCATGCAGGGCGAAGACATAGGGAAAGCGCTCGCCGAATGTCCCGGCCGCAAACGCCCGCGCGGCGTCGTGCAGGCGGACCGCGTCGGTCCCGGCCGGCATGCTCAGCACGATCGACAGGGTGATCGACGCGTCCCGCCGGCGTCCCGGTTCGAGGGCGAAGTCCTCGGCCCAGTCGCGTGCAAGGTCACGGATCGGCTCGCGGCCGTCCAGCCGCTCTCCATCGAGTCCTTCCAGCGCCAGGGCGCCGTTGCGGCTGATGTAGTCCAGGTGCGCCATCAGGTGGGCGCCGTCCCGCGTCCGCCCGGTGATCTTCACCATCACCTCGGGTACGCGGCGCGCCACCCGCGCGAACCGCGCGGACGGATCGCCGCCCTCCCCGCTAGACGGACGCAGCACCGCGGGCGTGATCCGGGCGCGTCGGATCTCGACGGGTGGACGCAGCACCTCCTCGAACCCGCGCGACGGCCGGAAGTCGGTCACGCCGTCGGCGTCCAATAGGCGAGATTACCCTCGAAGGCCTCACCGAGCGCCTCGACCCAGGCCGAGATCTCGGCCTGAAAGGCGCCGAGTTGCCCCAGCTCCAGATCCAGCACCGTGCCCTCCATCACCGCCGTGTTCAGCGCGCGGGCGATCTGGTTGATGTTCACACCGATCCGCCGGAGCTCGCGGCGCGCCTCGATCAGGGCCAGAGCCTCGGGCCGGCTGAACTGCGGCCGATCGTGCAGACGCCGACGGATGAGCGCCACGCTCCACTGGGTTCGCGACAGGCCTGCCGCGGCCGCCTCGTGCTCCAGGAGACGCAGGTCCGCTTCGCCAAGACGCAGGGTCAGCTTGCCCGACCGCACCGCCACCGGTGCATCCTCCGGCGCGGGAAGAGCCGCCTGAGCCGCGCCGTCCATGAGCCGCCGGAGAAGCCGCGAGCGTCCGCCCTGGAGGGCCGCGGCGGCGTCGAACCGGCGGATCAGATCGGGCGAAACGCGGAGGGTAAGGCGGTCCATGGGAGAGCGGGTGTGTCAGACATTGCCGGCGCAAAGCCTATCCTGCCCTAGACCGTCATCCCCTTCGCCCCGTAGGCCTCCGGTGCTGTCCGCCCTCCCCTCGGCGTCCGCTCCGCGCCCGCTCGCCCGCCGCCCTGAAGGGCGCCCCAGCCGGGCGGAGACGCTCTCGCCGAAGCTGCTCTGTGAACGTTAGGGTTCGGAGCGCAGACGCTTCAGCGCCACCCGCGTATCCGGCGTCATCGCGAAGAACCGCGTCGCCAGATCCCTCGAGATCTCCTGGCTGATGGGCCCCGGGATCACTGACATGAGCAGCATGAGCGCCGGGTTCAGCCGCCGCGCATCCCACCCGAGGGCTTCCATCAGGCCGGGCACGTTTCCGCTGTCCAACTCGAGAGCTTTGGCGGCCAAGATCGCTGCATCGTCTTGCGGGGACACCCCTTTGACGAGGGGATCGAACAACGCGAACAGGTTCGACAGCGGGCGAACGAGGCGTACGGGATGCCCGAACGCGGCCGACGTTTTGACCAGGCCGAATGACGCGAGCTCGGCGGCGGCGTCCTCAAGATCGCGCTTGGCGGCCTCCGGGAAGGCCGCTGAAACAGCGTCGAAACCGATGGGATCCTCCAAGCCGTAGGCCGAAGTCTCCGCGAGCCAAAGCGCCAGCGCCGTCGCGTCGGGCGACAACTTGAGCTTCGGCTGGTGCGCGGCCTCCAGCGTCTGCAGCCGCGCCTCATGATCGTTGGCGGTGTCGCTCACCACTTCGTGCCACCGCTCGACGTCCTTCTGGAACTGGGATGGGTGCGTGGTTTGGTAGAGGCGGGCGAGCGCGGCGGTGACCGGCGTGAACTGCGTCGCGGCTTCGGCCACGGCGCGCCACAGCGCCCGATCCACATTCTCTTTCGGGGGCTCGATCATGTCAGTCCTCGAGCTCGGCGTCGCCAAACGTCGCCGTCGGCCCGACCTGGGTAACAGACACGAAGTCCACCTTCACGTCGAGCGGCTTGCTCAGCAGGACGACGAGCGCGCTCTTATCCCGACGACTTTTGATCTTCCAAGCCGATGTCGAGAGGTGGAACCGCTGCCCGTCGAGAGCCTCGATGCGCTCAAGGACGGCGTCCCGGCGTTTGTCGTAGCCCCCCTTCCCGGGCACATCGACCTTGCTGATCCGATAGGTCACCAAGAAAGTCTTCACCTTCTCGGCGTCCTTCAGCCGCGTCTCTTCTTCATGAATTGTCGCGGTCACGCTCTTGCCGGGTGTCGCGGGCTTTTGCCGAAGCGCGCTTTGGAAGCGATCAGTCATAATGTCTCCCCTGAACAACGACCGGCGCTCCGAGTCGCCGCCGTCTTTCCCTGCATATGGGAATGGCCAAGGCAGACGAAAGGCGCTGGCGCCGCGCGACGTCGCGACGCCAGCGGGGAGCGTCAGGTCTGCAGGTCGTGCAGCCACGCGACGGCCTTCTGCGAATGCGCCGCCGCAGACACGATGAACCGCTTGTCGTCGCGGAGCACCTTCAGCCACGAGCCGATGTAGGCGGCATGGTCCTCCCGCGGTTCCAGCGCCAGACCCAGGTCCGCGCACAGGAAGGCCGCGCCAAGTTCGGCTACGAGTTCCTCGCGGGCGTAGCCGGCGTCGCCGTGACGTTGGCGACCAAGGTCCCGGTCAAGTCGGGACGGATGGCGGGTCCAATGGGTCATCTCATGCCCGAGAGTGGCGTAGTAGCTGTCGGCGTCCTTGAAGGTCTCGAAAGGCGGCATCTGCACATAGTCGGGCCCGGGTGCGTAGTAGGCGCAGCCTCCGCCGTGACGGACATCGGCCTCGCACCGGCTGAAGAAGGCGTCGATCCGTTGGATGCGCTCATCCGGGTTGAGGGCGGGCCTCCCTTCGTCAGGCGTCGTACACGGCAATCCCTCGATCTGATCGACGTTGAACACCGTATAGGCCTTGAGGAACGGGATGCGTCGCTCGACGTCCTCGCCGGCGTCATCCGCCTCGGTTCTCACCAGCTGGTTGGCGTAGACGACGGTGGCTCCGCGCTGCCCCCTGCGAACGCAGCCGCCGAGCGCGAGGGCCTGACGGAAGGTCATCCAGGTCGGGCGGGTGAAACCTCGGCTGGCGGCCTCCGACCAGAGCAGGACGACGTTGATGCCGGTATAGGGCGTGCCGTCGTGGCGGAGCGGGCGGCTGACGGGTGCGGCGGCTGTCCAGGGCTGGGTCCAGGGCCGGACCCCGGCCTCAAGCTGGGTGATGATCTGCTGGGTGATGCGGGCGTGGATGTCCGGGCGTGCGGGAGCGGCGGGGCGCGACATGGCGGCCTCCTCGGATTTGACGGATGGAAAGGAGTGAGCGACGGCGCGTGACCCGCGCCGCCGCGGCTTCAGGTCAGCGGGACCAGATCAGGCTGTGCCCGCCATCGACCTCGACCAGGGAGGCGTAGATCGGGGCCGGGAAGCTGGGATCGTCGAGCTTGACCGAGAGGTAGTCGCGGTTCTGCTGGCTGGTCTTCTTCCAGGCCGCGCCGAACTCGGTCTGGCCGGCGAAGATGCGATAGTCGGGGGCCTTGTCGTCGCTCTTCTCGTTTGGCCGCAGGACGGCGGTCTTGACGTTGAGGGTCAGGGTCTTGATCGAGCCGGTGTAGCCGTCGCCCTGGGCGGTGAAGGTGCCGATGGTGGCCATTGCAGTCTCTCCTTTGCTGTCGGGCCACGCCTGCCGCGGCCTCGATGGCGATCGGGCGACCGGAGACGGGACGGCGCGCAGGACGACCGCAGGGAGCCCCGCAGCACAGCGGAGGACCGCTAGGGAGGCTTTCTTGTCTCGCGAGGAGGCCGTCAGGCCGGGGAAGAAAGCCGAGCGCGCGGTTGCGCGAAGCCGGACCGGCTCCGGTCAGATCCGCCCATTGAGAGGCCGCGCCCGCTGGCGCGCGTCAGGAGAGATGCAAGTCCGCCGGTCCGCCGCCCTCCCAAGGACAGCAGAGACCGGCTCGGCACGCCCCTCGGCTCTCCTCTCGACACGGCTCACGCCGCTGCCGGGAAGACCTTCTCGACATCTAGGGACCCGGCGGGCAGCGCCCGCAACAGCTCGGCCTCCGGCTTCTGGAGATGCAGCCAGGCCGCGCCTTCCTCGGGACGCAGCACGACGATCTGACGGTTGTGATAGGGCGCGATATCTGGCCCCGGCTCGGTGGTCAGCATGGCGAAGGCGCCCTCCTTCACCAGGCCCGCGATCCAGAAGAGGCGTTCGCCGGAAAGGGTGAAGCGCCACTTCGTCTTCCGCTTCTGTCCGGCCTCCGGAT
Organism: Brevundimonas sp. SORGH_AS_0993; assembly: GCF_030818545.1. NCBI lineage: Bacteria > Pseudomonadati > Pseudomonadota > Alphaproteobacteria > Caulobacterales > Caulobacteraceae > Brevundimonas > Brevundimonas sp. SORGH_AS_0993. Next base: position 241,251 of record NZ_JAUTAH010000001.1, on the reverse strand, counting down.
CGGTGAACTCGAAGAAGCCGTCCGCCGGGATCAGGCACCGGACAGAGTTGGCGAAGGATCGACCGTCCGACCGGAAGTTGAAGACCGGCGGACCATGCGGCGACTTCCACGCCCAGGGCGTGGTGACGAGCTGCGGCCCGGCCTCGCCGAGCGTGATGATCGGGAACCGATCCCCGATCCGGATTGAGGCCATGGGCCCGAAGTTCGGCATGCCGCCCGGGAACACCAGCGGATCGCCGCTCCGGTTGAAGGTTTCGATCACCTCGTCGAAGGGCAGGATGAGCTGGAACTCGTTGCACATCGCGTCATCTCTCCTCGCGCCTACGGTCGCCGGCGGCCCGACCTGTATCCGCCGCCATTTCGCATCGTCCGTCCAGCATCGTCGGACGCCCGTCCGGCGCTGTCACGGAACCCGACTCGCCAGCACGGATTCCCCTCTCAGCAAAGGGAGACCGTCATGTCCAAACGCGAGCTGATCGAACCGACCCCCGGCGACAAGCGCTATGTCCGCCGCGACAGCGAGGGCCGCTTCGACGAACAGGTCGATGTCGGCAAGTCGTCGGCGCAGGACCAGAAGCGCCAGGCCAAGACCGCGTCGAAGCCGGGCTACGGCGACAAAGGCGATCGACGCCACTAGCCCGCCCGACGACGCGCCGCCGCCCGCGCCGGTTTCGCGGCCGCCGGCGTCCGGCCGGCAGTCCGAGTTCGGCTGGTCCGCGGCGCGGCCGAGCCCTGCAGGCTGGCGCGCAGCGCCGCCATCAGGTCGCCGACCTGGGTGTCATCCGGCTCGGCGGAGCGCACCGGCGTTTGCCCCCGCTGCTTGGAGGCGATCAGCGCCTTGAGCGCCTCCTCGTAGCGATCGACGAACTGGTCCGGGTCGAAGGGCCCGGCCTGCTGTTCGATGATCCGGCGCGCGATATCGATCATGGCCGGGTCCGGCTGCTTTTCCGAAATGGCGCCGAAGACGTCGCGCGTGTCGCGCACCTCGCCGCGCGTCCGCAGCGAATAGGCGAGGATGCCCTTGTCGCGCGGCTCGAGCGCCAGCAGACGCTCTCGCGTCGAGAGGACGACGCGGCCCAAGGCGATCTTGCCCTCCGAGCGCATGGCCTCACGGATGACGCCGAAGGCCTCTTCGGCGATACCGCCGGCCGGGGCGAGGTAGTAGGGATTATCCCAATAGAGCCGATCGATTTCGTCCTCCGGGACGAAGCGTTCGATGTCGATCGTCTTGGTGCTTTCGAGCTTGACCGACTTGATCTCTTCGTCGGTCAGCAGAATGTATTCGTCCTTGGCGACCGCGTAGCCCTTCACCAGCGAGGACCGGTCGACAGGACCGGTGTCGGGGTCCGTCGTCACCATCTTGATCCGGTTGTTCGTCTCCGGATTGATCAGGTTGAAGTGCACTTCGCCGCCCGAACTGGTGGCGGTGTAAAGGGCGACCGGACAGGTCACGAGGGACAGGCGCAGGTGTCCCTGCCAGGTGGGCCGGTAGGCCATGGTCGACGTCTCCCTGCGGAGCCCGCATGGCCCCGCGCAGACTCGACTCAACACCGACGCAAGTGATTCGCTCCGACCGCCGGGTCAGTCGCAGGGCTCGGCGTGACCGTCTCCGAGATCGATGGTGAAGCAGTGCTCCTGGCCGTCGTCCAGGCCGGCGACGAAAACGCGGATATCGCCGTCGCCGTCCACCGGCGGCGTGTAGAGCTCGGTGTAGCCGACGGCGGCGGCCTCGTAGCTGCCCGCCTCGACGACATGCCCGTGGCCCCGGCCGACGCTGTCGGCCCAGGCGAAATATCGCTGCTGCTCAGGTTCAGTCATCGGATCTCCTCAGGCGTCAAACGCGAAAGCCGCCGGAAGGATTCATGGCGATTCGCGCGGGGATAAGGCGCCCGCGCCGTTGACTCCGCCGTGAAATGAGAACCAGAACGAAACACGAACATTAGAGACCTCGGAAAGGAGGCCGCCATGCACCCCCGGCCCGCCGCCGATCTCGCGGCGCTGCGCGCCCGTATCGAAACGCTGGAGGCCACCGGGCGGCCCCGCCCGGCGGTCCTGCCGTTCGGCGTGCCCGGCCTGGACGCAGCCCTTCCGCAGGGCGGCCTCGCGCTGGGTGCCCTGCACGAGGTGGCCGGCGGCGGCGACGGCGCGGTGGACGGCGCGGCGGCGGCACTGTTCGCCGCCGGAATCGCCGCCCGCCTGCCGGGCCAGGTGCTCTGGTGCGTCACGCGGCCCGATCTCTTCGCGCCCGCCCTGCGTCAGGTCGGGCTGGAGCCGGACCGGGTGCTGTATCTGGAGGCGGGAGACGAGAAGAGCCTGCTCGCCTGTTTCGAGGAGGGGCTGCGTCACGGCGGTTTGGGCGCCGTGGTCGCGGAGGTGGCGCGGCTGTCGATGACGGCGTCGCGCCGCCTCCAGCTTGCCGCCGAGGCCTCAGGCGTCACTGCTCTCGCGGTGCGGCGTTGGCGCCGGGCGGCGGAGGCTGCCGACTTCGGACAGCCGACGGCCGCGGCGACGCGCTGGCGGGTCACGCCCCAGCCGTCGTCCCCCCTGCCCGCCCCCGGGGTCGGTCGTCCCCGCTGGTTCGTCGAACTGATCCGTTGCCGCGCCGGCGACTGCGCCGATTTCTCCCTGGAAGCCTGTGATGAAAAGGGTCGTCTCGCTCTACCTGCCGAACTGGCCGATCGATCGGCTGCGCCGGCGGCTGGGCGACGCCGCGCCGCCGCCTGAGGCCCCGATCGTGCTGGTGGGCCGCGACCGACGGCGTCGCATCGTCACCGCCTGCAATCCGGCCGCCCGCGCGCTCGGCCTCCGGCCCAGCATGGCCGCGACCCAGGCCCACGCCCTCGTCCCCGGGCTCGCGCCCTTCGACGCGGACTTGGCGGGCGATGACGAGGCCCTCGACCGCCTCGCCCTGTGGGCGCTGAAACACTACGCCCCGATCTGCGCGGCCGACGCTCCGGACGGCTTGGCCATCGACGCCACGGGCGCGGCTCACCTCAAGGGCGGCGAGCGCGGCCTGCTCGCTGATATGGAGGCACGGCTCGCCGCCGTCGGCGTCCAGGCGCGCGCCGTCATCGCCCCCAGCTATGGGGCGGCCCATGCCGTGGCGCGGTACGCCTCCGCCCCGGCCATCGTCGAGGACGGCGAGATCGGCCGCTCCCTGGCCCACCTCCCCCTCGTCGCCCTGCGACTGGCGCCGGACTTGGTGCAGGCGCTCGGCCGCATGGGGTTCGAGACAATCCTCGACCTCGAGCGCCAGCCCCGGGCGCCCCTGACCCTGCGCTTCGGCCCCGAGGTCGGCCGACGCCTCGACCAGGCCTTCGCTCGGGTGTTCGAGCCCATCATTCCGGTCGCGGCGCCCGAGACGCCCCTGGCGGAGCGGGTCTTCGCCGAGCCGATCGGTGCGGCGGAGACGCTCGAGCGCTACGCCGGGCAGTTGGTGGATGACCTCTGCGCCCGGTTGGAGCGAGACGGCCTGGGCGCCCGGCGGCTCGACTGGCTCTGTCACCGCGTCGACAACCGCATCGAAGCCGTCCGGGTGGGCACGGCGCGCCCCGTCCGCGACCGCAAGCGGCTCACGCGACTGCTGCGCGACAAGATCGAGACGATCGCCCCCGGGTTCGGCATCGAGCGCATGACCCTGACGGCTTCGATCGCCGATCCGCTGGACTGGCGGCCGGGTCCGTCGGCCCTGACGGACGTGGCCGCGCCCGACATCTCGGGCCTTGTCGACGTGCTGGCCAACCGGGTGGGCGCCCAACGGCTGTACCGGGTCGCGCCTGTCGAGAGCGATGTTCCGGAGCGTTCCGTGGCGAAGGCCCCGCCGCTCGCCACTCCCTCCGGCCCGGACTGGTCGCCGGACTGGCCCAGGCCGGTGCGACTGTTTCGATCGCCTGAGCCCGTCGAGACCCTGGCCCTGCTGCCGGACAATCCGCCGACCCATTTCACCTGGCGCGGGGTGCGGCGACGCATCCGCCGCGCCGACGGGCCGGAACGGATCTACGGCGAATGGGGCCGCCGTGATGCCGAGCTGTGGGCGGTCCGCGACTATTTTCAAGTCGAGGACGACGCCGGGGAACGGTTCTGGTTGTTCCGGGCCGGCGACGGCGAGGACGCCCGCACCGGGCCGCAGACCTGGTTCATCCACGGCAAGTTCGGATGAGATACGCCGAGCTCCAGTGCGCCTCCCACTTCTCCTTCCTGCGCGGGGCCAGTTCCTGCGAGGAGCTGTTCAGCCAGGCCGCCGTCTGCGGGGTCGAGGCGCTGGCCATCACGGACCGGAACAGTCTGGCCGGGATCGTGCGTGCCCATCAGGCGGCCAAGGTCACGGGCGTGCGCCTGATCGTCGGCTGCCGGCTCGAACTGACCGACGGCGCGACCGTCCTGGTCTACCCGACCGACCGGCCGGCCTATTCGCGGCTCTGCCGCCTGCTGTCGCTCGGCAAGCGGCGCGGCGGCAAGGCCAGCTGCCTCCTCGGCTGGGACGACCTCGCCGATCATGCCGAGGGTCTGATCGCCGTCCTCGCGCCGGACCGGCCGGACGCGGTGACGCACCGCCGGCTAGCGCAGCTCCGCGCCATCTTCGGCGCGGACGCCTACCTCGCCCTCACCCTGCGCCGCCGTCCCCGGGACCAGATGCGGCTGCACGACCTGTCCCGGATGGCCGCCGCGGCGGGCGTCGCGACGGTCGTCACCAACGACGTGCTGTTCCATCACCCCGACCGCCGCATCCTGCAGGACGTCGTCACCTGCATCCGCGAGGGCTGCACCATCGATGGCGTCGGCTTCCGGCGCGAGCGCTCCGCCGATCGCCATTTGAAGCGGGCGGTTGAGATGCACCGCCTGTTTCCCCGCTATCCCGAAGCCTTGGCGCGCACGCTGGCGATCGCCGACCGCTGCCGCTTCTCACTCGACGAACTGGCCTACCAATACCCCGAAGAAGCGTCCCTGCCGGGCATGACGCCCCAGCAGGCGCTCGAACATCTGACTTGGGAGGGCGCGAAAACGCGCTACCCCGAGGGCCTTCCGGACAAGGTCCGCAAGAGTCTCGAGCACGAGCTGCGGCTGATCGCCGAACTGGCCTACGCCCCCTACTTCCTGACGGTCCACTCGATCGTCCGGTTCGCGCGCAGCCGCGACATCCTCTGCCAGGGCCGCGGCTCGGCGGCCAACTCCGCTGTCTGTTACGTCCTCGGGGTCACCTCGATCGACCCCGAGCGCAACGACCTGCTGTTCGAACGCTTCGTCAGCCAGGAGCGCAAGGAGCCCCCCGACATTGACGTCGATTTCGAGCACGAGCGGCGCGAGATCGTCATGCAGTGGATCTTCGACACCTATGGCCGCGACCACGCCGCCCTGTGCTCGACGGTCATCCGCTACCGCTCCAGAGGCGCCCTGCGCGATGTTGGCAAGGCCCTCGGCCTGTCCGAGGATCTGATCAAGACGCTCTCCTCGCAGGTCTGGAGCTATTCGAGCGAGGGCGTGGAGGACAAGCACGCCGAGGAGCTCAACCTCAACCTCGAGGATCGCCGCCTGCGGCTGGCGCTCGACCTGTCGCGCCAGCTGATCGGCTTCCCGCGCCACCTCAGCCAGCACCCGGGCGGTTTCGTCCTGACCCACGACCGCCTGGACGACCTTGTTCCCATCGAACCGGCAGCGATGAAGGACCGGCAGGTCATCGAATGGGACAAGGACGACATCGACGCCCTGAAGTTCATGAAGGTCGATGTGCTGGCGCTGGGCATGCTCAGCTGCATGAAGCGCGGCTTCGATCTGCTGGCCGAGCACAAAGGGATCGAGTTGGACCTGGCGACCATCCCCGCCGAGGACCCCAGGACCTATGCGATGATCCGCAAGGCGGACACGCTCGGGGTCTTCCAGATCGAGAGCCGGGCCCAGATGGCCATGCTGCCCCGCGTCAAGCCGCGCACCTTCTACGACCTGGTCATCGAGGTCGCCATCGTCCGGCCCGGCCCGATCCAGGGCGACATGGTCCACCCCTATCTGCGCCGGCGTGAGGGCCGCGAGCCCGTCGTCTACCCCAAGCCCGAGCTCGAAAAGGTCTTGGGCAAGACATTGGGCGTGCCCCTGTTCCAGGAGCAAGCGATGCGAGTCGCCATCGAATGCGCCGGCTTCACGGCCTCCGAGGCGGACCAGCTTCGGCGCGCCATGGCCACCTTCAAGTTCACCGGCGGGGTCAGCCACTTCAAGGACAAGCTGGTCAGCGGCATGGTCGAGCGCGGCTACACCGCCGAGTTCGCCGAAAAGACCTTCAGCCAGTTGGAGGGCTTCGGCTCCTACGGCTTCCCCGAGAGCCACGCCGCCTCCTTCGCCCTGATCGCCTACGCCTCCTCCTGGCTCAAATGCCACCACCCCGACGTCTTCTGCGCGGCGTTGCTAAACGCCCAGCCGATGGGCTTCTACGCCCCGGCGCAGATCGTGCGGGACGCTCGCGAACACGGGGTCGAGATCCGGCCCGTCTGCGTCAACGCCAGCCGCTGGGACTGCACCCTTGAGCCGGCCGGCGACAGCTTCGCCGTCCGCCTCGGCTTCCGGATGGTGCGAGGCCTCGCCAACGCCGACGCTGCCCGCATCGTCGCCGCCCGCGAGGACCGCCGCTTCGCGTCGGTCGACGATCTCTGGCGCCGCGCGGCCGCCCCGGTCTCCAGCTTGGTCCGTCTCGCCGAGGCCGACGCCTTCCGGTCCGACCTCAGGCTGGAGCGCCGCGAAGCGCTCTGGGCCATCAAGGCGCTACGCGACGAACCCCTGCCCCTGTTCGCGGCCGCCGACGAAAGAGAGGAGACGCCCCGGCCCGAACTCCCGGAGCCCGCGCCCGATCTCCGACCGATGACGCCCGGCACGAACGTCGTCGAGGATTACAGTCACATTGGCCTGACCCTGCGCGAGCATCCGCTGACCTTCCTTCGCGATACGCTCCACCAACGCCATGTGATGACCTGCGCGGACGCGACCGGCATGCGCGACCGGAGACTGACCCGGGTCGCGGGCCTTGTGCTCGTCCGTCAGAAGCCCGGCAGCGCCAAGGGGGTGATGTTCATCACCATCGAGGACGAGACCAGCGTCGCCAACCTGGTGATCTGGCCGAGCCTGTACGAACAGCAACGCCGGATCGTCCTCTCTTCCAGCCTGCTCATCGTCGAAGGCAAGGTTCAGCGCGAGGGCGAGGTCGTCCACATCGTCGCCACCAAACTTCATGACGGCTCGGACCTCTTGGCCTCCGTTGGGGACCGCGGCGAGGTCTTCCCCATCCGCCATGGGCGCGGCGACGAGGTCTATCACGGCAGCGCCCCTGACCCGCGCCAAGCCCGCCCCAAAACCCGGGACATCTACATCCCAGATCTCCACCTCGACACGATCCGGCCGCGTACGAGGGATTTCCGCTGAACTGTCGTCCGACTGAAAAGCGTTACTCAGCAGGTCAGCCGAGACCCAGGGCAGCCTCGTTAATCCGAAGCGCGGTGTAGGCAGCCTTTGCGTCGTCGAACGCGGCCTTATCTCGCTTCAGGTGCGGCTGTTGCCGGAGTGACCGGCCCGGATGAATGAGGTTTCGTGATTGCCGCAAGTTCTGCAGCAGCGCGTCGACTAGAAAGACGAAATCGTCGTCTTCGAGAACCCCAAGCCAGCCCGCAGCACGCGAGACATGCACGAGGCTGTCCAAGGTCCAATCGGCGGGGTCGGGCCTTTTCGGTCGCTCCCTAGCCGGCAAGGTCTGACGCGCGGCCTGGGCGACCTCGGGCGCGCGCAGACACCATAGCAGCAGCAGCCCCTCGACCGCAGCGCCCCACAGAAGACACCCGGCGAGATAGGCCCCGGCGCCGCCAGCCGCCTCTGCTTCGCGCTCATAGGAGTCTATCAAGGTGGTCAGTGCCACCAAGTGATTGTCCTTCTCGAAGACGGACCGTCGGCCTTCTTCACGTAGCGCGTCATATTGTGCGGGATCGGTTTCGCGAAGGCTGGCAAGGTCGGCCTCTCCGAACTCGCGCATCGTCTCCACGAGCTTCGCGTCGAGACAGGCATCGTACGCATCGGCAAGTGCTCGATACTCGTCGGGCTCGTCACCGCGCTTCCAATACTCGTTCTCCGCCAGGCCGTACGAACGTGCGATCTGATCCATCGCCTCGCTAATCGGGGCGAGGTCGGCGCTGTAGGCGCCCTCGTGGGAACGATGGTCGGAGACCAGTTCCATCCGGCTGCCGATCTGCAGCACATACTCCGCGAAGGTGATCCGTCCTGCCTGACGAAGCGCCCTTACGAGATCGAGATGTCGCCGCGCCGCCTCTGGATCGCCGTAGTGAGACCGCTTCTCCCGCGCCTGCAACTCCGTGGCCAGCTGGTGCGCGACCCTTTGTCCTTCGGCCCTCTCCCGAAGGTGAAGCAGGGTCGCGTCCCTCTCGTCAGCATCCAACGCGCGAAGCGGATTTGATCGGCTCCAGAACCGTTGGGGATTATCGTCCGACTCGGTCATCGCCTACGCCCCGCCCCGCCGTGCTGATCGGAAATCCGATGCTGACGTTGGTGCGACCATCGAACGTCACGCCCAACCGACTTCCTACCCGTTGGTCTTCCGGCCAGGGACGTCCAGCGCCGCCAGCACATTTGCAAGGGAAACGTCGATCTCCGAGGCCAGAGCCAGGAAATGGGCGGGAAACGACCCGTGGGCCTGAAGGGCCGCGCTGACCAGCGCGGCCTTTTCTCTCGGAGATGAGTGGCCTTTCACCTTCGAACGAAGATGGTGAAGCGTCTTGAACGGTTGAACGGTCTTCACCGCTTCAGCCTCCCTCATCCCGCGAGCGCGAAGCGCGGCGGCTAGCGCGTTCAACCCTCCCGAATGAGTCGGAGGATCTCCGCCCGCATGTTGAGTCAGCGCCTTCAGACCGCGCTCAATGAAGCCCTCAACGACCAGATGGTCGAGCGCAAGGATTTCGTCGGACCACTCTTTTTCGGAATCCGTATTGGGATATCGGGTGGTGTCCAGAAGCCCTTCCGCACGGGGCGACCACCAAGGCAGTCCAGCCTTATTCAGCAACTCAATGGACTGCTTCACCTCCTGCAGCGGATCATACTGGGAGGACCACTCACCCTGGAAATCCGTTTCGAACGCGCGTTTAGAAATGCCGGCTTTGGGGGCTTCATTGAAAGCCTTCCAATAGCGTTGCTCGGCAATGGGTAAATCTGCCAGGTAGACCAGATAGGTATGGACTTGGCCGGCTTCGTTGATGTCGAAGGTCTTCAGCGTCCAGGCGTTTCGACAGCTGATTGACCGGTCGTCGAGCCGGTATTTTTCGGGATCAGCCTTGTACCTGGCTAAAACCTCTGCGCGGAAAAAGGCTGGCGAGAGCTCGAACGGCAGGTCGTTGTCAGTGAAATAGTTTCCGGTCGCTTCAGGCGCACACGATGTTTCCACGACCCGCCGGTTCTTCCAGTCATAGGCTATGAAAGTCTCGTACTCTCGCTGCGCCTTGGACGAACTCTCAGCGGCGAAACGCGCCTCTAGGTCGGCTATGGTGATTGAGGTCCGCAACAGCTGATAGCCGTTCGCCCAGCTCCCGTTGCCACCGCCCAAACCCAGGTTGTAGTAGAGCTCGTCCTGACCCTTGGTCTCTCGTTGTGGCTCGCCCCACCCGGTGAAGGTGCGATGATCGACCCGGGTGAAGTCGAACCGGCGAACAAGCGTCATTTTGCTGAGCGCGAGGTACTCCGCCAAATCCTCGATGCGGATCGTCACCATTTCTCTGCGATCGAATGCGTCCGCGCCTTCTTCGCGGTGGATGTTGATCACATCCTCAAGGTCGCCGTTTGAATCGAGGCGGCAGTACGCTTTTCGGTGTTCGACGAAGAACAAGCCCAGACAGTGCAGAAGCTTCTGATTGATCTCGAAGGGCTCAACGCGGTCCATTCCGTAGAAGGTTCGACGAAAGACCGGCAAATCTCCGCCTTCGAGCGCCTTGGCGGAGAAGGATAGAGGGGGATCGAGGTAGACCCGATGTCCGTCCCCTCCACCGTAGCTTTTCTGAATGACCCAGGTGTCATCCAGAGAAATGCTTGCTTCGCTTAGGCTCTCACGATCGACGGGATAGAGCCGTTCGGTAAGCGCAAACGCGCTTACGATCCAAGCGCACGGCATGCTCGCATACAGGACAACGAACCCGCTCGTTGCATTGGAGCCGAGGAATTTGACGCTGTCTTCGGCGGCTGAGAGCCACTGGGTCCGTCCTTCGTCTGGAAGGACGCCGACCGCCTTCAGGGCCTCAAACTGCTTTTTGCTGCTCATGTGGTCTGTCCACCCGGTTCAAGCTGGGCAGATCATGTCGGACTTGCGCTTCGGCGGGCCGATAATCCCGGCGGCAACCAAGTTCTCATCGACCAAATCCATCAACACGCCTGTGATCCGATCGATGCAGCCTTCGGGATCGGCGAGGATCTCCTCACCGCTAAACGTCATGACACGGAAGCCCTGATCGACCAGCGCTTGCTCGACCCGAAGACGGCCAGGCAGTCGCTCATTCGGCCTTTTGCTGTCGACGAAGACGGCCAGCCGCCGCGCGTGCTCGTCATGGCGGGTTTCGAAGGCGACGTTCGGATGGAGACCGTTGCCCAGCACGGGTTTGACAACCATCGTCGTCCGCCACCCTGACTTCGGCAGTCGATCCCAGCTCTCGGTCCATTCGATGTCGTTGTAACCGTCGGTCGCCGTCTCAAGGAATCCGAGGAGGATGGCTTCAGCGAGCGGCAGCGACGCTGTATCGCTCAACCAATTCTCGAACTTGGTCTGTGCCCGGTCCGAGGCGGTCTCGTGCAAGCGATCTCGGACAGAGTTCTCAACGCTCTCCCGGTCAGGGTAGCGAGGGTCGATCGTGATTGGCGACCAAGGCCGAACATCGAACCGGAGCGCGGCCAACGCCAGGCGCAGCATCGCTGGGGGCTGGCGTCGACCGGCTTCCCAATCCTCTATGGAGCGGCGGGATCCGCCGAGTTTCTCGGCGAGTTCGGCTTGGGTGAGATCCAGATTTTGGCGAAAGGTCCGGAGTTCATCCGGCTGCAGGTCGAGAAGTTCGGGCATAGCGCACGATACCACGCAATGCGTGGTCGTAAATCCAAAATCCACGCATCGCGTGGATTGCATCAAGACGCGGGAGCGACGGGCGCGGCTGCTCCCGGCTCAGGGGCGGATGTGATCTCACTGAGAGCCGTCGGCAAGAACCACTCTCTACAGATATCCTCGTAAGTCTTCGGCAGAAGCGACAGACATCGCCAGAGCTCCAGGATATTCAGCCGCCGGAAGTATTCAGCCTGCTCCGGGCTTTCGGCTGGCGTTGCCTTGCCGTCGGGCCCTTTGAACAACACCACGCCACCCTCGGTGTCGTATTTCCGGAGCGCATCGGCCCACCAGGCGATGGGTTGCCACATCTCGACATCGTCCCAGAAATCGTAGGGCAAGATTCGGCGCAGGAAGTACCGCGCCATGGCGTCGAAGCCATCGGTCTCGAACGCATAGCCCAACTCCGAGAATTGGAAGGTGAAGCGTTGAAACGCGGCCATCAGCTTGGGCCGTTTTGCATACCAGCGCAGGGCGATCTGGCCCGCGTCCGATCCGATCTCGTTGCGGATGGGCACATGGATCGTACGGCTCGCCTTGACGCGGTAGTCCTCGTGTCTTGGGATCAGAATCTTGTCGATATAGTCGTTCACACAGACGAACGAGCATCGGTCGTTGGCAAGGTCAGCGATCACCAGCAGCACCGGCACGCCGATTCCCATGCGTTCGATCGTCACCAGCTCGGGCGTCTCCAGCGGGAACCGATAGGTGTCCACTTCGCCGACCAGGTCGTCTCTGCGAAGCACCTCCATGGTCTTCTCGACATTGCTCCGGGCGAAGAGCTGCAAAGGCGCGATTTGAGGGTCGGCGATCGTCTTCAACTGGATGAAGACATGCTCGCCCAGGGTTTCGTACCGCGTACGCCCCTGGTCATCGGGCTTGCCCTCGCTGAAGAGCTCGAGAACAAAGTCCAGCCCATAGTCCGGGGGATACTCTCGCAGTACCCAGTGACGAGGCAGCTTTCGGCGCAGCAGAGCTTGGCCCTCCCGATCGATCAGGTGTTGATCGACCTGCTGCTTGGCCCGGCTCATTCCGAGACTTCGGCGCGTTCGCGCAGCGTCAGCAATCGCTCTTCGCACACCGTCTTGGTCAGGCCACGCAATACCTCCACTCGCTCCGTCAGCCAGGCGAGTTCCTCGCCGCTGATCTTGTAGTGTTTGGAGTAGCGCGCTTTCATGTAGGCTTCGCGCAATAGCTCGAAGCAGCGGCGCTCGAACTTGGTTTCGCGCGGCCAAGCGTCGGCCAGACGGACGTCGATGGCCTCGGCCTTCTTGCGGAGGAAGGCCAAGTTGTGAGCCTTGCCGCTGTACAGCGTCACTACCAACAGAATGCAGTGGTACAGGTGTTCGGACGACTGGTGGAGATTGAACGCCGCCAGTTTCGGATCATCGCCCTCACCCATGTAGAACTTGGCGCCACGTGCAAAGCTGGCCGAACTCGCCATCCATTCGGTGAAGAATTCCTCCGCCTCGGCCAACGCCACCTGAGCCTTAAGGTCCGCCGGCTTGTGCAATTTGGTGCCGGGCGTGTCGAAGAGAACGATCCCCTCGCGAAGGATGTCCGCGAAGAAGTAACGCCCACGATCAAGCTGCTCATTCACGTCGTCGAGGCTGTGAACGATGATGCTAACAGGCGTCCGGATTTCGCCCTCACCGGGCATCGTACGGTTCTCGGCGTCATGCCAGAACTCGCCGTCCGTCAGGTCTTCATGATCAACGACGACCAGCAGGTCGAAGTCCGAGAAATAGCGCCCGACCGGATCGTGCACCCAGTCGCCGCGCGCGTACGATCCGTACAGAATGACTTTGAGGATCTTGCCGTTCTTTAGACGCGCGGCGCGGCGCGTCGAGATCGCCTCCTCGAACGCGGCTTTGATCACATCGACCACGTGGCGGAGTTCCGACTGCTTGCGCAGCGGCAGATGATCGAGACTCTTCTTCACCCGGTGAGTCTCCCCGACCACCCCAGTTCGGGCAAGCGTATTCTCATGGATAAGCGGCCTCGCGTCGTGATGGGGTCCAGTCTACAGCGTTTTGCGCCGTCACAACCGCAGGAAGAGCCGTGCCCGTGAAAAGAGAACATCTGGGACCAGCGATTGGGATGGGCCTTGTGTTCGTGTCGATCTGCCTGCTGATCGGTGCGGACGCCTTCGTGCCCGGATTCGCCGCCGGCGTGTCCTCAATCCACAAATGGCAGGATCTGGCTGGAGCCGCGATCGCCCTGCTCGCCGCCATCTACGGCGCCAACTATGTCCTGTCGCAGATCAGGCAGGCCGATCGTATCGAGGCCGAACGAAACCGACGGGCCGCCGCGGCCGCCCGCGCCGTGCTGCCCCTCAGCCTGAATGACATCTCGGAATACGCGCGCGCCGTCATCAAGGCGGTCTCGCCCGTGCTGGGTCGGGTCGGCAAGATCAGGCCGCCGCGCGGTGGTCTAATCAATTTGCCGGTTCTGCCCACCGAGGTAGTGCGCGATCTGCAGGCTTTCATCCTCACAGCGCCCGATGAACCAGGTGAGCAGGTCGCCCAGATCATCTCCGAACTCCAGGTGCTGGCGACGAACGCCGACGCCGCATGGCGAAACCTGCGTACGCCTCGGGGTGACGCGGTGATGGCTGACACCATCAAGGTGATCATCGCCCGCGCAGCCCTGATCGACGCCAGGGTTTCGGTCCTGTTTCCGTATGCCCGGCGGGAAACCAACGAGACGCCGCGGGTTCGTCCGACAAACGTGGCGACGGCGCTCAATATCTCCGGGCTGTATCCGGAGGTGTTCACCGACCTCGCCGGCTTCGCCGAACGCCTTACACTTCGGGCGCCACTGACCTCGCCGAACGAACCGGCCTAGCCTTCATCGGCGCCATCCCGGGGCCATCGATCCCGCGCGTTGACCTCAGCGAAGCGGCCTCCTTCCGCGATCAACCATGCGAGATGACCAGGGCGCTGGCCTTCCTCGATATGGTCTTCCCACACCGCCTCTAACTGCCAGAGATCGATGTCCGCCGCCCGGTTCGAGCGCAGAAGCCGCCGACGATCGTAGAACAGGTCTAGGCATCGCCGACGGTGGAGATCGTAGTCCTCGATCGCCGCCATGACCTCGAAATTGTCCCTCGCGCGGCGAGCGGCAGCCTGGCGATCATATTGCGGTCGCTCGTGCGGAGTGACCGAGATCAGCAAATCCCGGACGTCGGCGACGCTGAGGCAGTCGTCCGTCAGGTTCTGGCCGGTCTGTTTGGCGTCCGTGATGATCAGACGACAGTCTTTGCAGATCCAGACCGTTTCATGGTCGCCGAAGGTCAGACCGTGCTCATACCAGCCGTTTCGGCGCCACAGGGCGTCGGGAACGCCCTCTTTCAGGAAGACGCGCCGCCGGTGAGCGCCGGCGGTCCACAGGCCGCTCTTCGGCGCTTTGCGGAGCATCTCGAAGCGGGAACGGTCACAGGCCGCGCAGCGCCAATCCTCGGCCGGGGCATGCCAGAAATCCCGCTCATGCTGGCCGGCGGTAAACCGCGCCAGATCATCCAACGTCGGAACCGCGACGGCTTTCTTCGATGGCTTCTTCACGGACGACGCGAAGCCGTCGCGCTGGATGGAGCGCTTCTCGATCGCGCCCGCCAGCCATTCGACCTGCATTCTGGGATGTCCGGCCGCGCTGAGAACGTCCGTCAGGAGCGTGGCCTTGTGGTGGGGCGTATATCCGGATCCCTCGCGGCTGTGGCGGCCCTCGGCGACACGCCGCCCCATGACCTCCATGAAGGATAGCCGATCACGCACATCGTCCGCGACCTCAAGCCAGACGGCCCGCGCGGCGTCGATATCGACCTCATGCGAACGGTTGGGCGCGACCCGAATAAACTTGGCGATCTCCGACGGTGCGAAACTGAACTCCGGATGCACCACGCCCGCCAGCGCCGATTTGGCGGCTCCATCGGCAGCGTTGCAGTCGCTGCAGACCAAAGTCTGGTGAAACCGCTCGCCTAACGCCACGCAAACCTGAATGGCGCTGTGAAGCGCGTCCTGACGCGCCCGATCAGGCTGCTTCTGCTGACTGCGCCACAGGATGCGCGCACCCTCGTCAGCGAGATGGTCATGGTGTCGGTCGAGTTGGCACAGCACGACGCCCGCCGGCGTCAGCCGGGCGATCTCGGGCTTGTAGCGTCGGCAGACCGGGCAGCACCAATCGGTCGGGACGCCAGCCCAGTTTCCGTTCAGTTCGAGCCGCTGAACCCCCAAGGCCTTTTGAATGGTCTTGGTCTGCGCACTCCACCGGCCATCGAACGACGGCAGAAGCCGTTCGACCGTCGGATCGTCAGCGAAGTCGAAGTCGGGCAGTTCGAGCGGCTGCATCCCCGGCCTCAGAACAGTTCGACTTCATCCGGACGGGCGTCGCGTTCCTCGACGATCAGAACCACGTAGTCGTCCAGCCCGCGAGCCTTGAAGTAGCGGTCCGTCACCTCCCGGAGCGTGCCGGAATCCCCGACCTTCGACGCGACGATGTGGTCGCCCTTCACGGGACACACGCCCGCGCATTCGCTCAGGTCGATGTCATGCTGAAGGTCTTCCAGACGCCCTCCGGCGCCGCGAGCGAATAGACGGGCAATCGGCATCAGCTTGTCTCCGGTTAGAGTCGCGGCCGCACTGTCGCGTGCGCCTGCGTCATTTTCGGTCGTATACATATGGCGATTGAGGAGATGATCACGTCCAGATCTCCTCCGGCGACAGCAAACTGCACGTGGCGACGATCACGCGTGCCCGCTGAGCAGGCCCCACAGCTTTACGGCCCCGATCACGGCGCCGAACACGGGCGCGGCTGCGGCGCACGCCGCGACCACCGGGTGCTCCCTGATCCATGCAATCGCGCCGCCAAGGCCGCCCAGCCCATCGAACGCGCCCGCGTGGGTCTTCAGCGTGCCTTCGTTCGCCTTGGTGGCGATCGCATACATGAGATCGACCCGGTTCAGCAGGGACCGGTCCACGGCCGCGAAGTCACGGCGCTCGAGCGCCGCGGCCTGGTCCGCGCCGTCGATCAGATGGTTCATCGCCAGACCGTTCCGCGACGCCACGGACCGAAGCCGGTTGTCGATCGCGGCGTAGCCGTCGCCATACAGGTCTACCATGCGCGCAGCGAGGTCGACGCGCTGGGCGTCGGGGATGGTCAGAGGTCGGCCTCCGAGAAGCCGATGACGGTTCTCAAGCGCGAGGAAGCCGAAGGTGGCGTTCCGCATGTTCCAGTGCAGCCAGTAGGTGCCATTCAGATTGTGCGCCACGAAGTCGTAGAAGCCGTCGAGGACAGCCTTTTCAGCCTTGTCGAGATCCGCCGCCGTGGCCTGCGCCGGGTCACAGCCCGCCCGACGCAGGGCTGTTTCCAGTTCGAAGCTCTGCGTCACGCCGGTGCCGAGATTGCGCGCCGCGATGGCGGTAATCCGTCGTTGCGGCGTCTCGAAGCCTTCACACGCATAGTGAAGCACGAAGGCATGCGTCCGGGACTGCATGGCCCGCCCGATTTCTTCGCGGGCGGCTTTCCGGCGCCTGGGAGTGGTCGTCATTCTAGCTGGCCTTCACGCTCGGGCGCTTGAGGCGTTTCGGCGCGCTCTTGTGAACGGCGATGCCACGGGCTTTCTCCGCCTCGGCCTCGGCGTCCTTCAGGTCCTTGGTGATCGCTTCCAGGCGGGCCACGAGCGGCGTCAGGTCGTACCGGTTCGACGTCTGGCCGCCGTGCGACCGGTGACGCGCTTCCGAGACGATGAGCCCCCGCGCCTCCAGCCGGCGGATCGCGCGCTGGATGGTCTTGTCGGAAACGCCCAGCAGGCCTGCCAGCCGAGCCTTGGAGGGCCAGGGCATGTCTTGGGGCTTCCACCACGCGTCGATCAGACAGACCAGCACCGCCAACTCGGACGCCCGGATGCCCAGAGCGGGCAGGGTCTGCACCAAGACCGACGGCACCACGGTGAAGCCGCCGTCGAGGCTGGACTTCCACTTCTGCCGCAGCACCTTGTCGGTTTCGGGCTTGCCTCGCCGATCCGCCAGCCGGATCACCTTGGCCTCTTCCTCTTCGTCACTCATTGTGTATTCCTCGCGGACACCGTGCCCGTGGCAGGAAGATGCGGTCGATGACCGAGGAATTCCAGCAATCGACGGGTAAGAGGGCAGGTCATTTGGGTCTAGGGGGCCGGGACATTTTCGTCTCTCCGGCCGCCCCACGGATGTCCCCCGAAACATGACCCGTGGCCCAGCATCCGGGTCGAACGACGCCCATGACTCCCGGACCCCTGGTCAGATTGACCCGGGGGTCGGTGTCCGAAATCAGTTTCCGCCCTTGGCTCAATAAAAAAGCCGCGCGCCCCCAAAAGGCGCGCGGCGAGTTTTTGGTCTCGGATGGCGCTATTCGGCGGCGAACGAATAGGCGTCCTCGTCTCGAGGCGCGTCCGCGCCCTCCTCCGCCGGCTCCGCCGCGTCCGACGCCGTCCGCAGCGGCGCGGGCAACCACCCCGTTCCTTCTACCAACCGTTCGGCGGCCTCGGCCATGTCCGCCTTCTTGAACCCGGCGATCCGCGCGGCCTCTTCAGCGCCCGCCGCCTCCGTCACGGCTTCCAGCACCCTAGGCTTGGCGACACGGGCGAAGTAGCTGGCCGCCGTCGCCGTCCACGTCCCGGCCATGTCGAGCCCGACCGCCGTCGCCAGCGTCTCGGCCTGCGCCAAGGCTCCGGGCCTGCGGTCGTGCGGATCGCGCACGGCGTAGAGGCCGACCCCGGCGCAGCAAGCCATCAGGTCCAGTTGCTCCGACGGCGGCAGCGCCGAGACCACGCTCCAGAGGTCTTCCGCGCGCTCGGGCAGGCGCGCGCCCCACGCCTCGCACCGGTCGCGGACCCGGCGCCCGGCGGGGCCGTCGTCCACGCCCGGCGCCAGCCGCTCCAGTCCGGTCGTCGTCAGCCGGAGCTGCAACGGCGTCCAGACGCCGTAGCCCGGATAGAAGACTTGCAAGGCGAGCGCATGGACCACGGTCGCCAGAGCCGCGTTCACGTCGGCCTGCACCGCATCGCGCAGCCCCATGGTCTTGTGCGCCGTCAGATCGATCAGCAGCCGGTCCGACAGGGCCGAAGGCGCCTCGCCCTCGGACACGTCCGCGCCCGACTGCGCCCCATCGTCCACAGCGTCGTCCGCCGCGTCGTCCTCCGACCACGGCGACGGCGGATCGGCGGGCACGTCCTCGGCCCGGACCAGACCGCGCTCGAAGCGGGCGAGG
This sequence comes from Brevundimonas sp. SORGH_AS_0993, assembly GCF_030818545.1. Lineage (NCBI taxonomy): Bacteria > Pseudomonadati > Pseudomonadota > Alphaproteobacteria > Caulobacterales > Caulobacteraceae > Brevundimonas > Brevundimonas sp. SORGH_AS_0993. Next base: position 222,896 of record NZ_JAUTAH010000001.1, on the reverse strand, counting down.
CCGTCGTGACCAAGGATCACCACCACCCCGGCCCGCGCCCTGGCCTCGGGGGCGTAGGCGAAGTCCGGGCCGAAGGCCTGCAACGCCTTGTCGATCTCCTCCAGCCGCGCGTCCGCCTCGGGCGACAGGCCGTCGTCACCCGCCTCGGAGACGATGCCGTCGTATTCCTCCGACAGGGCCGCGATCTCGGCGGCGTCCGCTTCCGAGCGCTCGACCGCGACCGGATAGACCCGCCCGAAGGCGGACACGTCGGGATAGTGCAGCGCCGCCTCGGCCCATTTCCAGCCCTCGCGCTCGCGCGCCTCGTCCGCCAGCCCGGCCAGCTTCTCGGCGACCAACCGGTCCAGCAGGACCACGTCCTCCAGCCAGCCGCCGCCGTCCTCCGTGAACAGGTCGCGCAGCACCGCTCCGCCCTCGGCCTCATAGGCCTCTACACCGACGAAGCGGACGCGCCGGTCATCGGCCCGCACCTTGGCTTCGGTCATGGCGCGGCGGATGGCGTAGGCCGGGGTATGGAGTCCGGCCTGTTCGAACACCTGCCGCTGTCGGTCCTGATCCGTACTGACGCAGAAGGCCATCAGCTGGTCGAGCGCCAGCGTCCCGGCCCGATAAGCGGCCATCAACTCCGGGGCGGCCGCCCCCAACCGCAGCCGCTGGCGCACGATCTGCGCCGACACCCCGAACCGGGCGCCGATCTCCTCTGGGCCATAGCCCTTTTCCTCGGCCAGCCGCTGGAAGGCCTCGAACTGGTCGGCGGGGTGCATGGCCTCACGGGTGATGTTCTCGTCAAGGCTGATCTCGTGGGCGTCGTTCTCTGCGTCCACGATGACCCGCACCGGATGGGTCCGCTTGATCGCTTTGCGCTTGGCGAGCAGCCGCAGCCCCTGCCGCCGCCCCTCGCCGATGGTGACGAGGTAGTTCCCGGTCGGAACGCCCTCCCCATCCCGCTCGATCTCGACCACGGGCGGCTGCAACACCCCCTTGGCCTTGATGGAGGCCGCGAAGGCCTCGATGGTCGCCGGGCTGTGCGGGGTCTTCCTCGCGTTCTTCGGCGAGGCCTTGAGCCGGTTCAGCGGCACGATCACCTCCGCGCCGTGCTGCGGCGCGGTCGCTTCTGTCGCGACGGTTTCGATAGGTTGGGTACTCATGTCTGCCTCCTTTGGGCAAGGGTTGCAGGCACGCGAACTGCGCGCCTGAAACCCTGCCCGTCGGCGAGACCGGGGTAGCAACGGCCAGGGCGGACCGGCCGGAGGGGGATCGCCCGACCTGCACAAGCCTGACCGTCGTGAGAGGGATTTAACCCATCGCCGGCGCGGAAGGTCGGGGAGACCGGCCGGTCCGGCGGCGAAGCCGCTTCACCCTGGCCCGCGCGAGGGCGGAGCCCTTAGCCCTTGTGCGAGGCGCGCCAGGCGTCCTTCTGGCGCGGCGTTGCGGGCTTCAGCTTGAGGAAGACGATCTGACCGGGCCTGGCCTCGCCCCAGCTGACGTAGATCCGGCTACTCCGATGCGGCCCCACCACATCGATCATGTGGGGTCTGAGCACCGCGTCGGACGGCGTCGGCACCGCCTCGTTCTCGAGGTGGAACTTCAATCCCAGCCCTTGCAGGCGGAAGATCACCGCGACCAGCCGGCCCTGATCCTCGTCGATGACCGGAAGGGTCGAGACGGCTGAGCGGCCGAGGGACGCCTCGTGCGCGTCCGCATCCGTCGGCACCTCCAGACGCATGAGGCTCTGGGGCGGGATCGCCGTCAGGGCGTCGGCGATGTTCGCCATCGGCGGCGGATAGTCGCGAAACCGGTAGGGCCCGACCTTGAAGTCCATGCCCGTCGCATAGAGACCGGCCAGGGTCTTCATCGCCCAGAGTTCAAGCGCCTCGCCGGAGATGAGGGTCGAGAACCGCTTGCGGGACAGGGACGCCTTGGTGGCGTGCATCTGCGCGGCCTCGAGCGCCAGAAACGCCCGCTGGGCATGGGCGTCCAGGAGCGAGAGCGCGGAGTTGTGGCGCTGACACAGGATCTTGGATGTCAGGGCGTCGGCGGACGTCGCCATGACCGGCTCCGCCTGCCACGGCATGCCCCTGACCTTGAGACCCGGCCGGCTGATAAGGCCCCGGCTGATGTAATGCTCCCGGCTGATGGTGTGCGAGCAGTCGCATGTCCGGTTGAGATAGCATCTGGGGTGGGCATAGCCGGTGGCCGGCGACGGCGGGTGGATCGGACCCAGCTTCAGATGGGGCCGCCCGTCGTGGCTCAGACAACAGTCGCCGAACGGCTTCCCGCTCTCGCAGGGACAGCGGTCGCCCCTCTTCCAGGGGAAATCCCATTGGTCCTGGGGAGGAGTGATCCAACGCCGGGGCGCCATCAGACCTCCGAGGGCGGATAGGTCGTCAGATGATAGCCGCCGATCCAGCCGATCCGCTGGCCCTCATAAGCGATCATCGCGAACACGATCCGGGCGATGATCTCCCGAACGAACTGCACGTGAGGCCAGAGGCCCGATCCTGCCGAGGACCGCGGCTCGTCGGCGCGATAGTGGCCCCGGTGCACGATCTCGTTGCGGACGTTCACGGCACGATCCAGAGCTTCGAGATCGAGATCGCCGACCGGGACATTCCACTGCTTCATGAGCAGCCTGACCTTGTCTTTCAGCGGCCGGCGATTCAGATCCGCCATCTTGCCCGGCAGGGCCGTCAGCAGCGCTTCAAGGTCAGGATCGCCTTGCGCCATTGGAGCCGCCGCCCGCATCGCGGTCGAGAGCCGTTTGAACTGCGTCGGCGGGAGAAAGTGGCTCTGACGAAACGTCAGGTTCGCATGGCTCAGGTTCTCGAGAACGGTCATGGCCTGCACCAACCGCATCTCCGTGTACCCCGCGGCCATCACATACCATTCGAGAGCGAACATCAGCTGCTCGACCTTGAACACCGGTTCAAACCAGGCGTCGACGGCGGCGCGCACGAAGGCCTGTTGGTTCAAGAAGTGGATGACGGGCTGATGGGTGTCGCCCCCGCCGGCCTGCTCGAGGACTTCAAGCGTCCACTCCGTTTCGCTCGCATACTCCAGGGTCGGCCCCTTGAGGTTCCGTCCGGCCGCGAAGCTTGTCATGAGCCTGAGGTACTCCAGCAGCCGCCCCGCCTCAGCCCGCCAGGCCGAACGATCGGCGACGCCGGACGGCGCGACGACGGTTATGAATCCTGAAATCGGTTCGTCGACGGGCTTGGCCGTTCCGCCGCCGACATAGATCGTTCCGAGGGCCGTCTCGACCTGATGTCGGCCGAAGCCCTGGAACCCTCGCAATCCCATGCGCAGGAAAGGCTCCTCGTGCGTCCGCGAGGCTGTCAGGGTCGCCAGCTGGGCCTGACCTTTCAGGGCGAGATAAGACCCCTCCTGATCGTCATGAACGGGGGCGTTGAGGTGAAGATGATCTGTCGTCAGCGTCACCTCTCCCGACTGCGCGACCAGGCTGAAGTAGGACACCGTCTCACCGCGGTCGTCGGGGCCGCGCAGCCAGGCGGTCGCCTTGGTGAAGGCCAGCTCCTCAAAGTCGAAGACGAGCGATCCGGACGGGGTCAGGGTGAGCTTGAACGCCACATCATGATGGTCACCGCCTCTTGAGAGGCGGCCCGAGAACGCCTGCGGTTTCCGGAAATCCAGCATGAGAGAAAGCTAGACAATCCAGGCGTCGCCCGAAACCGATGTCGCTCATGGGTAGGTATCGAGACCAAACGGCCGCCAAGCCGAGCGGCGATGCGTTGACAGATTTGCTCACGGCTTACTTCTCGGGAACTTGTTGACGAATGCGAAAAATTGCCCATTATGACGCTTGCTTGCTGGAGCTTCACATGACGCCTTGGGAACATCACCCCGCCTTGACACGCGATCGTCTCATCACGATCGCAAAGCTGATCGAGCGGGGCCGCAACGACGCCCTGGATCGGTTCGACCCGAACCTGGGCTGCACCGGCTGGAACGTCGGCTGCGATGCCTTCTCGTTCCAGAAGCATCAGATCGAAACGGCGTCTGCGGATATCGACTGGCTCGAGATTCTGGACCCTTCGATGCAGTTCGTGTTTGCGATCGGCGGCGTCCCGGTCCGCTTCTATCGGGGCGAGCCCGACGAGCCCAATGCGCGGACGCTGAAGCAATCGTTCTCGGAACTTCACCAGACGAGCTTGTTCGGACCGGAGGAGTTGATCCAGCTCGCGCCCGAACCCCTTTATCGGTTCGCGATCGAGACCGATCTGGACGGGTCGATCACCGCGATCACCTTTGTCGTGCTCGACGGCGATGCCCCGGTGTTGACCTGGCCGGTCCCGCTTGACGAGCCGGTGACCAGGGTTTCGCCACTCTGGGTCGCGGGCAGCGACGGGGTCGACCTCCCTGCCCCGGCCGTGGGAATCGCCGCAAAGAGGAAGAAAGACGGGACGACCGAATGAGCGGCCGACGTAGACGGATCTGGGTGAGGGACGGTCGCTAGACCGACCAGACAATGGACAAGAGCTCGAAGATCGCGGGCGAGCAATTGCGGCTCGCCCGGCTGGCCCATGGTTATTCCCTTGAGGAAGTCGGCGACCTCGTAGGCGCCACCCGTCAGTTTATTCATCAACTGGAGACCGGGTCCCGGTCGCCGTCTGACGAGGTAGTTGACGCCCTGGCCGACGTGCTGGGCGTGACCTCTGGCTTTCTGGCCGAGCCGATCCCGTCGACGGTGCGTCCGGAGCAATGCCACTTCCGTGGGCACATCACCCGCCCAGCGTCGATCACCAGCCAGGTCCTCGCCCGCGGTACATTGCTCGACAAGTTCGTAGCGGCCGTCGAAGACCATCTTGAACTGCCCCACGTGTCGTTTCCCGACCTGCCGGCGACAACGGCCGAAGAGATCGAACAGGCTGCCGAGGACGCGCGACGGCACTGGGGTCTCGGCACGACGGGACCGATCACCAGCATGATGCGGGTCGTCGAGAACGCCGGGGCGGTCGTGACCTATTTTGGCGACTTGTCGGACCGGGTGGACGCCTTCTCCATGGATCGACGACGACCGATCATCGTGCGCAGTTCACTCAAGGAAAGCCTGTGCCGTCAACGGTTCGATTTCGCCCATGAGTGCGGTCACCTGATCATGCATCGTGGTCTCCAAACGGGGGATCGCGCGACCGAGGACCAAGCGCACCGTTTCGCCAGCGCCTTTCTCTTCCCGCGCGGCGCGGTACTGCGCGAATTTCCTAGGGGACGATCCCTGAACTGGCGTGCGCTGTTCGAGCTGAAGCTCAGATGGAAGATGTCGGTCCGCGCGATCGTACGGCGCGGCTACGATCTCGGCCTGCTCAGCGCCGCGCAGTACCGCACGGCCAACATCCATCTGGTCAAGACCGGCCAGGCCAAGGTCGAGACCTACGATGCGGATGGCAGTCTGCCGGTTGAGCAACCGGAACTTCTCCCCTCGGCGCTGGCTGCTCTGGACAGCGCGGTTTCAGGCGGCGCGACGGAGGTGGGTCGGGAGATCGGCCTCGCGCCGTCGATGCTGGAGCTGATCACGGGCGCGAGCTTTCCTGACCCGGAACCGTCCCTCGACGATCCCAAGATCGTGCGACTACGACCGCTATAACCGCGCAGCGCCTAGCCCTGACGGTCGATCGCGATCGAAGACAAATCCGTCGCTGCGTCGACGGGGACCCCGGCGGCCTTGCGCTCCGAGTAGCGGTCGACCAGCCGGGCGGCATGAGGCCGGGTAAGGATGGTGAAGCGGACCAGTTCCTCCATCACATCGACGATGCGCTCATAATAGGCGGAGGGTTTCATCCGCCCGGCGTCGTCGAACTCCTGGAAGGCCTTGGCCACGCTCGACTGGTTGGGGATGGTGATCATCCGCATCCAGCGGCCGAGCAGCCGCAGGGTGTTGACGGCGTTGAAGCTCTGCGACCCGCCAGAGACCTGCATGACGGCCAGGGTCCGCCCTTGGGTCGGGCGCACCCCGCCCATGCTCAGGGGCAGATGATCGATCTGCAGCTTCATCAGGCCCGAGACCTGGCCATGCCGCTCCGGGCTGCACCAGACCATGCCCTCGGACCACAAGGCGTGCTCGCGCAACTCCCGCACCGCCGGGTGATCGTCGTCGCCGGGCGACCCCGGAAGGGGCAGGTCAGACGGATCGAAGATGCGGGTTTCGCAGCCCATCCATTGCAGCAGACGGGCCCCCTCCTCGACGCAGAGGCGCGAATAGGACCGCTCGCGCAAAGAGCCGTAGAGGAGCAGGATCCGGGGCGAATTATCGTGAGGTCCCAGATCGCGGGCGGGATCTGGCGAGAGATAGGCCTTGTCCAGGGCCGGCAGATGATCCGGATCGGGCAGCGATCGCAGGCGGTCGAAGGTCATCACAGGTCCTTGGTCAGATAGGCCGCCGACGCCGGGCAGAGCCCCGCGAACTCGCGGGTCCGCCGGATCGCCTCCGGCGCCGCCTGACGGTCCGCCACGCGGTAGCCGTGCCGGGCGAAGAAGGGCTCGGCCGTCGTGGTGAGCAGATGCAGGCGTACGCCGCCCATGTCGCCGGCGACGGTTTCGGCGGCGGCCAGCACCCGGGCTCCCAACCCGCGCGCCTTCCAGTCGGCGAGGACGACCAGGGAGCGCAGCAGGAGGTCGCGCCCCTCCCCTTCCAGACCGACGTAGCCGACGACGGCGCCGTCGTGATCGGCGCTGAAGTAGCGGCCGGCGTCAGGCGCGGGCAGGCCTTCGGCCCGCAGCGCGGCGATCAGGCCGGCGTCGGTAGGCTCGATTAGATACAGAACCACCATCACCCGGCGTCCGCCGACGGGACCGTGTCCGGGAACCAGCGCCGGCCCATCCAGAGGGCGACCGACACCAGCAGGATCAGCACCGGCACCTCGACCAGCGGGCCGATGACGGCGGCGAAGGCGACCGGCGAAGCCAGCCCGAACGCCGCGATGGCGACCGCGATGGCCAGCTCGAAATTGTTGGACGCCGCGGTGAAGGCCAAGGCCGTGGTGCGCGGGTAGTCGGCCTCGATCAGCTTGCCCATAAGGAAGCTGACGACGAACATGACGAGGAAGTAGATCGTCAACGGAATGGCGATGCGCAGGGCGTCCAACGGCAGGGCCACGACCTCCCCGCCCTTGAGGCTGAACATGGCCACGATGGTGAAGAGCAGCGCGATCAGGGTGATCGGCCCGATGCGCGGCAGGAAGCGGCGCTCGTACCAGTCGGCGCCCTTGCGGGCGATCAGGCTGCGGCGGGTCAGGAACCCCGCCAGGAACGGCACGCCGAGATAGACGAGCACGGCTCCGGCGATGGTCCAGACGCTAACGTCCACCACGCTGCCCTGCAGGCCGAACAGCGGCGGCAGGACGGTCAGGAAGAGCCAGGCGTAGAGGCTGAAGAACAGGATCTGGAAGATCGAGTTGAAGGCCACGAGACCGGCCACATACTGATTGTCGCCGCGCGCCAGCTGGTTCCAGACCAACACCATGGCGATACAGCGCGCCAGGCCGATCAGAATCACGCCGGTCATGTACTCCGGCTGATCGCGCAGGAAGATCACCGCCAGGGCGAACATCAGCACCGGCCCGAGAATCCAGTTCTGGATCAGGGACAGGGCCAGGACCCGCTTGTCGGCGAACACGCGCGGCAAGGCCTCGTAGCGGACCTTGGCCAGCGGCGGGTACATCATCAGGATCAGGCCGATGGCGATGGGGATGTTGGTGGTCCCTACCGAGAGGCTGTCGATCCACGCGGGCAAGCCCGGCACGACGGTTCCGAGCAGAACGCCCACCACCATGGCGGCGAAGATCCAGACCGTCAGCCAGCGGTCGAGGAACGACAAACGGCGCGGCGGAGCGGCGGGCGCATCGGTCATCGTCCCACCCGCCGACCGTCGGCGTCGATGACGACTTCGCCGTCCTCCTTGGTGAAAGGCTTCAGGTCCTCGGCCGGCAGCAGGTCCAGCACGGCCTCCGACGGGCGGCAGAGACGAACCCCCAAGGGACCGACGACGATCGGACGGTTGAGCAGGATCGGATGGGCCTCGATCGCATCGAGCAACTGCTCATCAGTCAGGTCGGGGTTCTCAAGTCCCAGTTCAGCGAAGGGCGTGCCCTTCTCCCGCAGCAGATCGCGCAGCGGGGCGCCGGTCCGCTCCGCAAGCCAGGCGACCATGGCGCGCGACGGCGGGGTCTTCAGATATTCGACCACGTGAGGCTCGACCCCGACGTGGCGGATCAGCTCGAGCGCGTTGCGCGACGTCCCGCACGCGGGGTTGTGATAGATAACGATGTCCACGGTGTCCTCAGGGGCAGCAGGGCGCGAGTTCGGCCAACAACGGTTCGCACAGGTCCGCTCTGCCCCCACAGCAGTCCTTGAGCAGGAACAGGACCAGATCGCGAAGCCGGTCCAGGTCGGCCCGATAGATGATCGACCGGCTGCGACGCTCCGACTTGATCAGCCCCGCCCGGGTAAGGACACCGAGATGGGACGACAGGGTGTTGGCCGGGATTGCCAGGTGGTTGGAGATCTCACCAGCGGGCAGACCGGTGGGTTCGTGACGCACCAGCAGGCGAAACGCCTCCAGCCGCGTCGATTGCGCCAACCCGGCCAGTGCGAGAATCGAGGCTTCGGTTTCCATAGTTCCGAAATAGTCGAAATATGGAAATGGTCAACTCCTCTCTGATCGGCGACGCCGTAAGGTCACGGTCGAGAGGTTGGCGGCTAGGCCGCCCGCAGCCTTTCGGGTTCGATTCCCTCCTACTGTGGAGAGACCCCATGGCTCAGACGACCCCGCCCCTTCGCCGGACGATCAAGAAGCCTCAACTGCACCAGATGGTGCCGCTCGCTGACAGCACCATCTGGGAGATGGAGCGCCGCGGCGAGTTCCCGAAGCGCTTCCTTCTGACGCCGCGCTGCGTCGTCTGGGACCTCGCCGAGGTCGAAGCCTGGCTCGAGCGACGCCGGAGCCAGCCCATTCGCCGCGCGCCCGCCCCGGACGTCCGCCTGCGCGTCAGCCGACCGGTCAGAACCTCGGATCGAACCGAGGCCCCTCCCCCTCCGGCACGGTGAGGACCGGCGTGAAGGTCCGCCCTTCCTCCCAAGCCTCGACGGCGTCGGACCACTGCTGGGCCATGTGCCGGCGCTGCATCTCGAACTCCGCCTTGTTGTAGACGCCCCGCGACGACCGTTCCTCGTGGGCCAAGCCCTTCTCGATCCAGTCCGAGTTGAAGCCCATCTCGTGAAGCAGGGTCGAGGCCGTCCGCCGCAGGTCGTGCACGGTGAACGGTTCCAGCGGCAAGCCCCTCTCCTTCGCCCGGTCGGCGATGGCGGTGGTCACGCGATTGAAGGTCGCCCGCGACATCGGCGCGTCCGCGTCGTAGCGCGACGGCAGGATGTATTTCGAATTTCCGGCGCAGGTCTTCAGGGCGACCAGGATGTCGAGCATCTGGGTCGACAGATAGACGTTGTGCGGCCGGGACCGCTTCATTCGCGCCGCCGGGATCGACCAGACGGCGTTCTCGAAATCCACCTCCGGCCAGATGCCATCCTGCAACTCGCTCTTGCGCACCATGCTCAGCAGCACGAACTTCAGTCCGAGCCGGATGGTCGGCAGGGTCGCCACCTCCCCGAGCAGATCCAGCATGATGCGGATCTCGCTGGGCGAGAGGCTCCGGTCCCGCGGCCGGAAGGTCGCGATGGAGGCCGGCCCCACCCCGTCGGCCGGGTTGTCGATCTTCTCGCCGTGCAGGATCGCCCAGCCGTAGATCTGTTTGACGATGTCTCGGACATGGATCGCGGTCGCCGGCGCGCCGCGGTCCACGATGGTCTTGCAGTGAGCGCGAAGGTCGTCGGGCGTGATCTCCGAGAGCAGGCGGCTCCGCCACTTCGGCAGAACCTCCCGATTGAAGATCGACCGGCGCATGTTGCGCGTGCTGTCCGCCATCGGCGCCTTGTCCATCCACGCCTGGGCGACGTGCTCGAAGCTGCGAGACTCCTTCAGCCGGCGTTTTGCCCGCTGTTTCTCGATCGCCGGCGACGCGCCTTCAGCGATCGTCCGCTTGATGTCGAAGAGACGCTCGCGCGCCTGGGCGAGGCTAAGGCCGCCCCGGCCGTAACGTCCCAGGGTCACCGTCTCCCGGCGTCCATTGAAGCGATAATCGTAGCGGAACGAGATCGCGCCGCCGGGGGACACGTAGGCGTACATGCCGTCCCTGTCGGTACTCTTGTACGCCTTTGATTTCGGTCGCAAATTCTTCAGCGCGGCGTCCGTAAGCACGGTAAAATCTCCTCTGTCGGCTCAGGTGCGATTTCGGCCGATTTCGAGAGGGTATTGTCTCGTCCAATCAAACACTTGGGAGAAAACGATACCGTCAGCGGCCTCGATGCGCCTGTGACGGTATGGGCCGGAGTCCCCGGGATCAACGCCAGGCGATACCGTCAGCGAGGACGGTAAAATGAAAAAAGACCCTCCGAATGATCTCGAAGGGTCTCGACAGAATTCACAATGTTGTCAGGGCTTTGCGGGACACTTCCGAAGCGATGCCGAAAGGTCCCAAAAGGCCTGAATTATTCCCACTCAATCGTCCCCGGCGGCTTGGACGTCACGTCGTAGACCACGCGGTTCACGCCCCGGACCTCGTTGATGATCCGGGTCGCCGTTCGGCCAAGGATGTCCCAGGGGAATGGGTAGAAGTCGGCGGTCATGCCGTCGGTGGAGGTGACGGCGCGCAGGGCCAGGACTTTTTCGTAGGTGCGGGCGTCGCCCATGACGCCGACCGTCTTGACCGGCAGCAGGACGGCGAAGGCCTGCCAGATGTCGTCGTACAGGCCCGCCTTGCGGATCTCTTCCAGATAGATGGCGTCCGCGTCCTGCAGGGTCGCCACGGCGTCGGGGGTAATCTCGCCGGGGATGCGGATGGCCAGGCCCGGTCCGGGGAAGGGGTGGCGGCCGACGAAGGCGTCTGTCAGGCCCAGTTCGCGGCCCAGGGCGCGGACCTCGTCCTTGAACAGTTCGCGCAACGGCTCGACCAACTTCAGCTTCATATAGTCCGGCAGGCCGCCGACATTGTGGTGGCTCTTGATGACGTGGGCCTTGCCGCTGGACGAGGAGACGCTCTCGATCACGTCGGGATAGAGGGTGCCCTGGGCCAGGAATTCGGCCCCCTCGATCTTGGCGGACTCGCGGTCGAACACCTCAATGAACAGGCGGCCGATGGTCTTGCGCTTGGTCTCGGGGTCGGAAATCCCGGCCAGTTCACCCAGGAATTCCTTCGAGGCGTCAACATGCACGAGCGGGATGTTGTAGTGTTCTCTGAACAGGGTCGTGACCTGTTTGGCCTCGTCTTTCCTCAGCAGGCCGGTGTCGACGAACACGCAGGTCAACTGGTCGCCGATGGCCTCGTGGATCAGGACGGCCGCGACCGATGAATCGACCCCGCCCGACAGGCCGCAGATCACCTTGGCGTCGCCGACCTGTTCGCGGATCTGGGCGATCTTCTCGTCGCGATAGGCGGCCATGGTCCAGTCGCCCTTCAGCCCGGCGATGCCGTGGGTGAAGTTCTTCAGCATCTGGTGGCCGCGCGGGGTGTGCATCACCTCGGGGTGGAACTGCACGCCGTAGAAGCGGCGGGTCTCGTCGGCGATCACCGCATAGGGCGAACCGTCGGACGAGGCGACCACGTCAAAGCCTTGCGGGATGGCGACGATCTTGTCGCCGTGGCTCATCCAGACGGTCTCCTCTTCGCCGACCGGGGCCAGGTCGGCCAGCAGGGGCGACGCCTTCTGAACCGTGATCTCGGCGCGCCCGAACTCGCGCGTATGGCCGCCCTCGACCTTGCCGCCCAGTTGTTCGCACATGGTCATCTCGCCGTAGCAGATGCCCAGCACCGGCACGCCCGCCTCGAACACGCCTTGGGGCGCGCGCGGGCTGCCTTCCTCATGGACGCTCTCCGGGCCGCCCGACAGGATGATGGCCGCCGGTTTCATGGCGGCCAGAGCGGCCTCGGCCTTCTGGAACGGATGGATTTCGCAATAGACGCTGGCCTCGCGCAGGCGGCGCGCGATCAGCTGCGTCACCTGACTGCCGAAATCGACGATGAGAACCTTTTGGTGCGGCGTGGTCATGACGGGATCGATTCCGGGGAGAGTTGCGCGGGGTCTTGGCCTTGGAGGGCCGGAATTTCAAGCGCGGCGAGGCCCTGGGCGTCCAGCACGGCGACTAGACGGTCCACGGCGGCGGCCAGGTTCTGGTCCACATGGTGCAGGGTGGAGGTCCAGTCCTCCAGCGCCTTCAGTTCAGCCCGCCCGTCGGAGACTCCGCGCAGGGCGATCAGGGGCAGTCCGAACGTCTGTGCCGCGCGAACCAAGGCCCAGGTCTCCATGTCCACCATCTCGGCCGCGATGGCGTCATAGGCAGCGCCCGACACAACGTCGGCGCCCGTCGACAGGGTCGCGGTCGGCACGCCGGGAACGGGGCAGGGCAGCGGCAGGACCGCAGGCTGATCCAACAGGGGCGTCACCCCCTTGTCGAACCCCAAAGGGCTGGCGTCCATGTCCCGGTACGCGACAGACGACGCCTGATAGACGGCGGCGTGCGCCAGCACCCGCGAGCCGCACGACCCCAGGGACACGATCAGATCCGGAAGGTCGCCCGCCGCTCCCATCCGGGCCAGGGCGGCGCTCAAGGCGACGGCGGCCTCGACCGGGCCGATGCCCGTCATCAGCGGCTGGATCCGGGCGCGCAGATGTTCGCCGTACTCGGCCGGGGCCGCCATGACATAGAGGACCGAAACCTCGCCATGTCGCTCCAGCCGCGCCCCGCTCACGCCTTGCGCTCGTACAGGGCGACGAAGAAACCGTCAGTGTCGGCCGACGCCGGCGACAGCCGCAGACGCGCCCCGTGGTCGCCAGTTCGGCGAAACGCGCGCGGGCCGTGTCGGTCAGCTGGGACGCCGCCAGAGCGGCGCTGATCGGCATGGGCCGAAAGTCCGGATTGGCGGCCTCGAAGGCTTCGGCGCTGGCCTCGTTCTCGCGCGCCAGCATCGAACAGGTGACATAGGCCAGACGCCCGCCCGGCTTCACCAGCTTGGCGGCCTGGCCCAGAATACGGACCTGCAGACCGTGCAGCTTCTCGACCTCTTCCGCCGTCAGACGCCAAGCGTCCTCTGGGCGACGGCGCCAGGTGCCGGAGCCGGAACAGGGGGCATCGACCAGCACCAGATCGGCCTGTCCGTTCAAATCCTCCAGACCGCCGCCGTTCTGACCGATCAGGACCAGATCCGCCTCGGCGCCCGCCCGCTGCAGACGGGGCCGGATGTTCTCCAGACGCTTGTTCACGACATCGGACGCGACCAGCTTGCCCTGCCCGACCATGGCCTGCGCCAGACCCAGGGTCTTGCCGCCGCCGCCGGCGCAATAGTCCACCACCGTCGCGCCGGGTTCGGCGCCGGCCAGCCAGCAGACGACCTGACTGCCCTCGTCCTGAATCTCGAACCGGCCGGCCTTGAAACCGTCCAGCGCCTGGATGTTGGGCGGCGGCTCGCTGGGGAGGCGCAGGCCCCATTCGGACCAAGGCGTGCGTGACGGCTCCAGACCCGCTTCGCGCAGTTCGGCCTCGACCGCGTCCACCGTGGCCACGGCGCCGTTGACGCGCAGGTCGATGGGCGCGCGGGGCGCCATCAGGGCATGGGCTTCCTCGGCCCAGCAGTCGCCGAAGGTGGTCTTGAAATCCTCGACCACGAACTCGGGCAGGCCGGCGGCGACCCAGCCGGGCAATTCGCCCTCCCCTGCCGTGATCCGGCTGCGTTCCTGCTTGGACAAAGGACGCGGACCATAGCCGTCGCCCGAATGCAGGACCTCGATCTCTTCCAGCGACAGGCCGTCGATGGCGTGCAGCGAGCCGATGACCAGGGCCCGGCCGTCATCGCGTCCGCCCATGATCCAAGAGAGGCGGCCGCGCGCGCGCAGCACCTTATAGACCCGGTCGGCGATGGCGCGCCGATCCTTGGAGCCGGCGTAGCGGTTGGCGGTCCCCCAGGCTTTCAGGACGGCTTCGGCCGGCTGACGGCCCTGGGCGATGGAGTCCAGGACGGAGGCGGCGGCGGCGAGACGGGCGGCTGGGGTCAAGACAGGCTTTCAGACAAGAAACAGGGACGCCAGCACCATGACCAGTCCCGAGAGCGAGACCAGCCAAACCGCCGACCGGACATAGGGAACGCCCATCGCATAGAGCGGCACGAAGGCGACACGGCCCCAGAAGTAGAGCGCCGTCCCCCACACCGTTAGGGCGCCGGCCGCGCCGATGACATGGGCGATCAGCACGGCGCCGATGAACAGCGGCAGGGTCTCGAACAGATTGGCCTGGGCGCGTTCTAGCCGTCCCGTCAGCGGACGGGTCGACGTCGGCGTCTGGTCGCGCGGCCCAGCGTTCCATTTCGAGCCGAACTCCACCGTCCGCGCCCCGGCGGGCAGGAAGATCTGGATCAACGCCAGGATCAGCGTCAGGGCCAGGTAGGTCAGTTCGGTCGTCATGGTCGCCTACCCCTGCCGATAGTTGGGCGCTTCCCGCGTGATCATCACGTCGTGGACGTGGCTCTCCCGCAGACCCGCGCCGGTGATGCGCACGAAGCGCGCGCGCTCCTGGAAGTCGGCGATGGTGCCGGCGCCGACATAGCCCATGGAGGCGCGAAGACCGCCGACCATCTGGTGCAGCACCGGCGCGATCGGCCCCTTGTAGGCGGTCTGGCCCTCGATGCCCTCGGGCACCAGCTTCTCGGACGAGACTTCCTTCTGGAAATACCGATCCGCCGAGCCGCGCGCCATCGCCCCCACCGAGCCCATGCCGCGATACGACTTGTAGCTGCGCCCCTGGTACAGGAAGACCTCGCCGGGGCTTTCGTCGGTGCCGGCGAACATCGAGCCCATCATGGCCACATTGGCGCCGGCGGCGATGGCCTTGGCCAGGTCGCCCGAATATTTGATGCCGCCGTCGGCGATGACCGAGGCGCCCGTGCCCTTCGCCGCCCGCGCGGAGTCCATCACCGCCGTCAGCTGCGGAACGCCCACGCCGGCGACGATGCGGGTGGTGCAGATGGAGCCGGGACCGATGCCCACCTTCACCGCATCCGCGCCCGCGTCGATCAGGGCGCGCGTCGCGTCATAGGTGGCGACATTGCCGGCGATGATCTGCAGCCGGTTGTTCTCGCGCTTGATCCGCTCGACCACCGCCGCAACGGACGCCGAATGGCCGTGGGCCGTGTCGATCACCACCACGTCGCAGCCCGCCTCGGCCAGAGCCATGGCCCGCTCGAACCCGGCGTCGCCGACCGTCGAGGCGGCGCCGACCAGCAGGCGGCCCTGCTCGTCCTTGGCGGCGTTGGGGAAGGCCTGGGCCTTCTCGATGTCCTTCATGGTGATCAGGCCGACGGCCCTGTAATCCTCGTCCACGACGATGACCCGTTCGATCTTTCGGGTCCGCAGCAGTTCGCGGGCCTCGTCGCGGCCGGCGCCCTCGCGCACGGTGATTAGATCGCCCGTGGTCATCAGCGACGCGGCCGTGACGTTGGGATCGCTCTCGAACCGCATGTCGCGGTTGGTCAGCATGCCGACCAGCTTGCCCGACTTGGGATCGACCACCGGAAAGCCGGTGATCTTCTTGCGCGCCACGATCTCGCGCACCTCCCCCAGGGTGGTGTCCGGGGCCACCGTCACCGGATTGACCACCATCCCGCTTTCATAGCGTTTGACGGCGCGGACCTCGTCGGCCTGCTCCTCGATGGTCATGTTCCGGTGCAGCACGCCCAGGCCGCCCGACTGGGCCATGGCGATGGCCAGGCGGCTTTCCGTCACCGTGTCCATGGCGGACGACAGCAGCGGGATGTTCAGTTTGATGTCGCGCGTCAGCGTGGGTCGAGACATCGACCATCGCGGGCATGAACTCGGACGGGCCGGGTTCCAGCAAAACATCGTCGAAGGTTAAGCCTTCGCGTATCTCCATGGGGAGTCTCCGTTTTGCGGGCCGCGTATAACGGGATGCGGGGGGCCGGGGCAAGGGCCGCGCCTATCGCGCCGATAGATTTTATTGCTTTGCAACCGCTGCGGCCGCTCCCCATTCTTCATCCATGGTCGGCGTCATCCTCAGCACCGCACGCAAACTGGCGCTCAAGATCGCCAGCTACGGCGTCATGCACCTGGTCGTCGCCATCCTGGTGGCCTTCGCCATCACGCGCGACTGGAGGGTGGCCCTGGCGGTCGGAATGGTCGAGCCCTTCTTCCAGACCATCGCCTATTCCATTCACGACCGCGTCTGGCACCGAATCGAGCGTCGGCGTCTGGCCTCCGGCGTAGAAGAGGCGGCCGAGGCGGTCACGGCCCGCCTGGACGTCATGTCACCGGCGGAACAGAGCCGTATTCACGACCACGGCGGCCCCCATCACGGCCACAGCCACGCCCTGCCCCGCTCTTTCAAGCAGATAGCGCTGAAGACCGTGACCTACGGCTGCATGCACTTCACCGTGGCGGTCCTGGTGGCCTTCGCCCTGACGCGAGACATCCGCACCGCCCTGGCCATCGGCATAATCGAGCCCCTGGTCCAGACGGTCTTCTTCACCCTGCACGACCGTATCTGGTCCCGTATAGAGGCGCGACGCGCACGCCATCAGGTGGCGGCCGTCTGAAACCCTCAGCGCTTGTTCAGCGCGACCAGAAACACCTCGGCGCTGTCCTTCCGGCTGGACGACGGCTTGACGTATTTGACCGTCTCGAACTCCTCGCGCAGCCGGGTCAGAACCCCGCCGGCGTCCCCGCCCTGAAAGTTCTTGGAGACGAAGTTTCCACCGGGTCGCAGGGTGCGAATGGCGAAATCCGCGGCGATTTCGATCAGGGCGATGATCTTCAGGTGATCGGTCTGGCGGTGGCCGATGGTGTTGTGCGCCATGTCCGACAGCACCAGGTCCGGCGGGCCGCCGACGGCGTCGATCAGCTGCTGGTCCACGCCCGGATGGGTGAAGTCGGCCTGGATCAGGGTCGCGCCGGGGATCGGCTCGATCATCAACAGGTCCACTCCCGCCACCGCCGCCGCGCCGCGATCCAGCGCCACCTGGACCCAGCCGCCCGGCGCCGCGCCCAGGTCGATGACCCGCGATCCGCGCTTGATCAGGTGGAACTTGTCGTCGATCTCGATCAGCTTGAAGGCCGCGCGCGACCGCCAGCCCTCGGCCCGCGCGCGCTCGGACCATTTGTCCGACAGCTGACGCTTGATCCATTGCTGGCTCGACATCGACTTGGTGTCGGCCGTCTTCATCTTGGTGCCCATGCCGCGTCCGGCGGCGGTCCCGCCCGAGGGGGGACGCACCATCCGTCGGCGTTCCCCGGTCTTTTGATTCTGGGGCTTTTCGTCTTCGCTCATCGTTCCCACATAGCCCCGACCGGCGTTGCGGGCTATGTCCCGCCTCAAATCAACCCCAAGAGGACGACCGACATGGCCGACACCCTGACCTTCACCCTGGACACCGGCGACGGCGAAGCCCGCGACGTGGTCATCAAGCTGCGCCCCGACCTGGCGCCCAACCACGTCGCCCGCATCACCGAACTGGCCCAGGAAGGCTTCTACGACGGCGTCGTCTTCCACCGCGTCATCCCCGGCTTCATGGCCCAGGGCGGCGACCCGACGGGCACGGGCACATCGGGCTCGACCAAGCCGAACCTGAAGCAGGAATTCTCGGCCGAGCCGCATGTGCGCGGCGTCTGCTCCATGGCCCGCACTTCGGATCCCAACAGCGCCAACTCGCAGTTCTTCATCGTTTTCGACGACGCCACCTTCCTGGATCGCCAGTACACTGTCTGGGGTCAGGTCGAATCGGGCATGGAACATGTCGACGCCCTGCCCAAGGGCGAGCCGCCGCGCGCGCCCGGCAAGATCGTCAAGGCGACGGTCAACTAAGACGATCCAAGGAAAGACGAGCAAGGGCCCGGACATCGCGTCCGGGCCTTTTTCAGATCAGCCCAAGCGCCCCTCGGCCCAGCGCGCGGCGAAATAGCCGGCCGTGGCCGAGGCCATGGTCAGGACCGTGCCCCAAAGGATGTCCAGCACCGTCAGTTTCGTCTGCCACACCGCGACGGTCGCCTGGTTGGTCAGGTCATAGGTCGCATAGGCGACGAAACCCAGCACCGCCCCATTGATCGCCGCCCGGGTCCAGTTCCCCTCCTTCAGGGCTGGGGCCACCGCCAGGAAGACGGTCCCTGCGATCGAGATCAGATAGAAGATCACCGCCGCCGTCATGTCTGGCTTGTCGCGCATGATCGGCCCCAGCACGGGTTGATACAGCCGGTCGGTCATGGTGGTCAGCCACACCGCATCGATGATGGCGAAGGTCAGGCCCGCCCCCAGATAGGCGGCGACGAACTTCAGCATGGCTTCCTCCTCTTCAAGCCGATTTCAAAGGCCGGGCGTCCAGCAGCAGGCGGATGGCGACATCGTTCGGGTTCATCGGCGGCTCTGATCGCGGTTTCGGCGGTGTGAAAGGATACGCGCGGCCGCCGCCCGTGGATGCCTTCGCCGCCCCCTTCGCGCCCCTTGTCGCCCCGCGCCTCCTGCCCATCTGTCCCTAAGGTCGCCTTCGCGCCCGAGTTCGGACTGTCTGGACTGTTCGGACTCTGTTTTCGCGGGCGGCCGAAGGGTCGCACGATCCCCGGCTTGCCCTGTCGTGCACGGCGGGTTAGGCGTGGCCCAACACGCCAATATTCATCAGGCGATGAAAAGAGGGAGACGATGGGAAAGATTTACGCTGACGTCGCGTCCGCGCTGGAGGGCCTGACTTTCGACGGCATGACCGTCATGTCTGGCGGCTTCGGCCTGTGCGGCATTCCCGAGAATCTGATCGCCGGCCTGCGCGATAGCGGCGTCAAGGGCCTGACCGTCATCTCCAACAATGCCGGCGTGGACGGTTTCGGCCTGGGCCAACTGCTCGCCACCCGCCAGATCGCCAAGATGATCTCGTCCTACGTCGGGGAGAACAAGGAGTTCGAGCGCCAGTATCTGGCCGGCGAACTGGAGCTGGAGTTCAACCCTCAAGGCACCCTCGCCGAGCGCATCCGCGCAGGCGGCGCCGGCATCCCCGCCTTCTTCACCGCCACCGGCGTCGGCACCCTGGTCGCCGAGGGCAAGGAGGTCAGGAACTTCAACGGCCGCGACTACGTCATGGAGACCGGCCTGATCGCCGATCTGTCCATCGTCAAGGCGTGGAAGGCCGACGAGCGCGGCAACCTGGTGTTCCGCAAGACCGCCCGCAACTTCAACCCGATGATGGCCACGGCCGGCAAGGTCACGGTCGTCGAGGTCGAGGAGATCGTCCCCGTCGGCTCGCTGGATCCCGACCACATCCACACGCCAGGCGTCTATGTCGACCGCCTGGTCCAGACCGTGTCCGAGAAGCGCATCGAACAGCGCACCGTCCGTCAACGTGCCGCCGGCGCCGCCGCCGGATCGGAGGTCTGATCATGCCCCGCACCCGCGAACAACTGGCCGAACGCGCCGCCCAAGAACTGCAGGACGGCTTCTACGTGAACCTGGGCATCGGCATCCCGACGCTTGTGGCCAACTACATCCCCGACGGCATGACCGTGACCCTGCAATCCGAGAACGGCATGCTGGGCATGGGGCCCTTCCCCTATGAGGGCGACGAGGACCCCGACCTGATCAACGCCGGGAAACAGACGATCACCGAGATCCCGGAGTCGTCCTACTTCTCCAGCGCCGACAGCTTCGCCATGATCCGGGGCGGCCACATCAACCTGTCGATCCTGGGCGCCATGGAGGTGGCCCAGAACGGCGACATCGCCAACTGGATGATCCCCGGCAAGCTGGTGAAGGGCATGGGCGGCGCCATGGACCTGGTCGCGGGCGTCAAGCGCGTGGTCGTGGTCATGGAGCACGCCAACAAGCACGGCCAGTCCAAGGTGCTGAAAGCCTGCACCCTGCCCCTGACCGGCACGGGCGTCGTCAGCCGCATCATCACCGACCTGGCGGTCTTCGACGTCAAGCCGGACGGGTCGGGCCTGGAGCTGATCGAACTGGCCGACGGCGTCACCTTGGACGAGGTCGCCGCCAAGACGGAGGCGGCCTATTCGGTGGCCGCCGGCCTCTGACGCCTCTCCAAGCTTAATCAGGCTATGAGGGATCAATCCAGCCGCGTCTGCACACGACGCAGATACGGCTGGCCCTCGATCTCGCTCAGGATGGTCACGAAGCGGCCGTCACGCGGCGCGACGACCGTGCAGGTGAAGCCCTGAAAAGGGCGGCCGTTTCGCCACAGGACCAGCAGGCCAGATGACGGAATCTCGGCCCGATAGGTGTCGCCGTCGGCACGATCCAGTTCATCCATCCGGGCGTTGATCGCCGCAACGTCCGGATAATCGCGCGTCGAAGCGAAATACATCATCTCGCCGTCCGGACGGAACCGCATGTAGTCTTGGGGCGCGATCGCAGCCAGGTTCTCCACACCCGGCTCGTCCGAACGCAGCACCTGGCTCTTCCACAACCCCACCACGTCGGCATAGACACACGGCCGCCCTTCGGACAGCGGCTTGGTCGCGACCTGGGCTTGGGCCGTCGTCGACGCCAGGACCAGGACGGCCGATAGTCCGACAAGTTTCAGCATCCGTCCGCCTCGCCTTTTGCAGATCAGTTGGCCGACTGGATCGTCCAGTCGGCGATTTGCGTATTGATGTCCCGCGTCGCCGTGTCGAAGGCGGCGACGATGGCCGAGACCCGGTTCTCGCCGGCCGGTTGCGTAACGGTGAAGACCCGCTCGACCGAACGTCCCTGCTCGGGCCGGATGGCGCCGCCGCCGCCCGTCTGCCGCTCGGGCGTCGAGCGCAGTTGGGCGCGCGCCGTGACCACGACGTCGGGCGTTGCGCCCGGCGCCGCATAACGGGCCTCGAAGGCAGTGACCGTGACCTGCAACACCAGCGGCGGCGTGCCCGGCTCGCGGCGGCCAAGAACGCGGATGCGGTCGGCGCGATTGGCGAAGGCCGCCTTCAGGCTGTCGTCGAACAGGGTCGAGGCCGGCGAGACCCAGCGCGCGCCGGAGATGTAGGCCGTCTCCACCCCTGTCACCCCCAGCAGCCGGTCGTCGCCGCTGGCCTCTGGAAAGTCGATGTTGCGGATCGACACCGTCAACGGCGCAGGCCTGTCGCCTTGGGCGGAAGGGGCATCCATAGGCAGGCCGAAGCGATAGAGCTGCACCGGAGAGGGCGACTTCAGCAGCGCGCAGCCGCTCATCGCCAAGGCCAGGGCGGCCGCGCCGCCCAGTTGGAGGATACGACGAGAGATCACGGTTGCACCTCCAGCTCTTTGGATTGGGGACGGGCGATGAAGTCGCGCGGGCTGCTGCGGACCTGGTCGATCAGCGCCTGCAGCGAGCGGGTCGCGTCCTGTAGTTCCTCGATCGTGCCGCTCAGTTGCGGCAGGCTGGAGGTGGCGAAGTCGCCCAGCGGCCGTTCCAGCCCGGTGATCGAACGGTTGGCCGAGGCGATGGCCGTGCGGGCCTCCGCCGTGGCCTGGTTGATGTTGGCGATGGCCTCGCGGCCGTCGGTGTTGATGATCTGGCGCGTGTCGACCGCCAGGCCCTGGTATTCCTTGACCGCCGCATTGGCGTTGATGACGGCCTCTTCCAACTGCTGGAAGATGGCCTTGCGGGCCTCCAGTTCGGTCGTCAGGGCCTCGACGTTCTTCACGCTGGTCGAGAAGCTGCGGATGTTGTCGTCCGACATGACGCGGTTGATGCGGTTCAGGGCGTCCACCGTCTGGGCCAGCACCGTGCCCGATCCGCTTAACAGTTCGGCGATGGGGGACGGCTGGCTTTGCAGCACCGGCACGACATTGTCGGGATACTGCTCCTTCAACAGGGCGCTATTGGGCGAACCGGCGGTGATCTGGATGTAGTTCAGGCCCGTGATGCCCTGCGGCTCCAACTGGGCGCGCGAGGTCACGCGCACCGGCGTGGTGGCGTCCACCCGCACCCGGGCGATAACCTGGTCGCCGCGCTTGGTGTCGATGTGAAGGTCCGTCACCTCGCCTACGCGGATGCCGTTGAAATGCACCTCGCCGCCCTCCGACAGACCGTTGACCGGCCCGTAGAAGACGATGTCGTACAGGTCATAGTCGCTGTTGAACTGCAGCCGGGCCAGCCAGATGGTGAACACCGCCAGGGCCGCCAGCAGGGCGACGGTGGCGATGCCGACCGCGGCGTAATGTGCGTCTCTTTCCATGCTCGGCTCTCCTCAGGCCGTGGTCCTGTTGGCCGCGCGGCCGCGCGGCCCCAGGAAGTATTCCTTGATCCACGGATGGTCGGAACGCTCCAGTTCCTGAACCGTGGCCTTGGCCACCATCCGTTTGTCCGCCAGCACCGCCACCTTGTCGCAGATGGCGTACAGCGTATCGAGGTCGTGGGTGATCATGAACACCGTCAGGCCCAGGTCGTCCGACAGCTTGCGGATCAGATCGTCGAAGGCGGCGGCGCCGATGGGGTCCAGGCCCGCCGTCGGCTCGTCCAGAAAGATCAGTTCGGGGTCCAGGGCCAGGGCGCGGGCCAGGCCGGCGCGCTTCTTCATGCCGCCCGACAGCTCGGCGGGCTTCAGATAATGGTGTTCGGGCTTCAGCCCCACCATGGCGATCTTCAGCTCGGCCAGCTCGTAGATGGTCGATTTCGGCAGTTTGGTGTGTTCGACCAGGGGCGACGCCACGTTCTCCAGCACGCTGAGGGACGAGAACAACGCCCCCTGCTGGAACAGAACGCCCGTCCGTCGTTCGATGTCGGCGGCCTCGGCGTCGGTCAGGTTGGCGCGGTCGTAGCCCAGCACCTTCACCGTGCCGCCCTCGGGCTGCTTCAGGCCGATGATGGTGTTCAGCATGACGGTCTTGCCCGCGCCCGACCCCCCGACGACGCCAAGAACCTCGCCTCGCAACAGGTCAAGGTCCAGGTTCTCGTGGATCACCCGGTCGCCGAACTGGCTCAGCAGACCGCGCACCTCGACCATGACGTCGCGGTCGTCCTTCCTGTCCGTCTCGCCGCCATTGACCAGCGCAGTGCGTGCGTCAGTCATATGTTCAGCTCTAGGAAGATCAGGGCGAACACGGCGTCCAGCAGGATGATGGCGAAGATCGCCTGAACCACCGCCGCCGTCACCCGACGCCCCAGGCTCTCGACGTCGCCGGCCACAGCCATGCCTTGACGGCAACCGATGGCGGCGATGACCAGCGCAAAGACCGGCGCCTTCACCAGACCGACCATCATGTGCTGGGCCATGCTGCCGTCCTCGACCAGCCGCTGGAAGAAGAAGGCCGGCCCCAGGTTCAACGACGACCAGCAGACCACCAGGCCGCCCAGAAGGCCGCCGATCATGCCCAGGAAGGTCAGCAACGGCAGCATCAGCACAAGGGACGCCAGGCGCGGCACCACCAGGGCCTGGAACGGGTTGACCCCCATAACCTGCATCGCGTCCACTTCCTGGTTCATCCTCATCGAGCCGATCTCGGCGGCGAAGGCGGAAGAGGATCGACCGGCCAGCAGGACAGCGGCGATGACCACGGCGAACTCCCGAAACATGGCCACGCCGATCAACTGGACGGCGAAGACCTGGGCGCCGAAGTCCGTCAGCAGGTCCACCCCGATGAAGGCCACCACCGCGCCGATGAAGAAGTTGGTGATCATGACGATCGGGATGGCGTCCAGCCCGGCACGCTCGGCCTGACTAAACCAGGCGGGCCAGCGGATCGCGCCGGGGTGCTTGGCCGCCTCGACCACGGCCGCCATCAGACGCCCCAGAAAGGCCAGCGACAGGATCGCCTCGCTCCAGAAGTCATAGACCCCGCGTCCGACCTTGGCGAAGGTGCGGGTGAAGGCGTCGGGGCGTCTCGGCGCCGGCGCGCTCTTGCGCTCCAGCACCTCGATCATGCGATAGATGCGGCCGGCCTCGGGACGCGCGGTCCAGACGCCTTTGGGCAAGGGCTTGTTGGACGCCTTGACCAGGGCCAGAGCGCCGGCCGTGTCGAAGCGGCCCAAGGCTTCGGTGTCCAGGGCTGAAATGGAGCGACCGTCCAGATCGCGGCCAAGATCGCGCGGCACCCGACCCAGAGCCGTGGTGGTCCAATCGCCGGTCAGCCGCAGCTTGGCCACGCCGTCGCCGCCGTCCAGAATTTCGTATTCGGCCTGGCTCATCGCACCCCGATCGACGGAAACGAGTCACGGAACGGCATCGCCCCTCCCCCAAGGCTGAAGCGCCCCATATGAAAGGCGTTCATGGGCCTATGGCTTAGCTGAAAGCGCGAAGTCAACATGCGTTGACATGCCTTGACCGCTTTAAAGCGTGACTGTGTCGCGTCTGCTTGGTGCACGAAGCCTCCCCCACCGCTACGCTGGCGTCGAACACCAACGCAGCCGAAGGGAATTCGTTCTGCAAAGCCTGGCGCGGGCCGGAGCCTAGCGTAACAGGTCGAGCAGGGAGCTGCCCTTCAGAGCGTTTACGATCTGGGCCGAAGCCTGGATGGCGGTCTGCGCCAACTGAAGATCGGTGATGGCGCGCGCCGGATCGTAGCCGGTCTTGTCCTGCATCATCTTCTGAAGGGCGGTCTGCTGCCCCTCGTGCGCGTCTAGCGCCGCCTCCACATGGTTCTGCAGCAGGCCGTTTTTCGCAGTCAGGTTGGTCAGTTCGGCGTTCGCCTTGTCGAGATGGTCCAGTTGCGCCTTCAGAAAGGCGGTGACATTGGAGTCCGGCTGGCCTTTCAAAGTCCCCGCCGCTGTCGGCGTATAGGTCACGCCGTTGACGGTGACGGCCGCACCGTTCTGGAACGCCTGGATGTTGCGGAACACCTCGGTCAGCCCCCCCCCTACCTCATTGGCGAGGAAGCCGGTCTCCAGGGTGGTGTTTTCGTCGATGCGCGACTTCTGCTTCAGGCTGTCGTTGGCGAAGGTCGCGGCGGTCGACGATGCGGCCGCCAGGTCCGACATGGTTTTGGCCGTCGCGGGCGCCGTGTCGCCCTTGCTGCCCGCGAACAGATAGGCGCCCTGATGTTCGGCGTTCAGCCCGCCTACCACGGTCTGATACTGCAGGCCGAGATCGGTCATCAGATTGTCGATGCGGCCCGCCGCCAGACCGTTGGCGATGGCCTCGCGCGCGCCGGTCCCGCCCTCGTAGATGCGATTCAAGGCCAGGTCCTGGGCCTCCAGCCGCGAAGCGACCGTCTTGCCGGTGGAGATGAAGCCGTCCAGCCGCGCCTGGGTCGAGGTCAGGCTGGTCAGGGATTCGGTCGTCCGGCCATAACCCGACATGTCGGTGGCGATCTTTTCGCTGTCGATCCGCTCCTGCGCCTGCTGGGCGCGGCTCTGAGCGTTCATCAGGTCCAACAGGGCGGACTGATAGTTTCCGAAGGTGGCGACGCGCGTCATTGCATCATTCCGATCAGAACGTCGTACATGTCCTTGCTCGCCTGGATCAGGCGGGCCGAGGCGTTATAGGCCTGCTGGAAGGTGGTCATGTTGACCAGTTCCTCGTCCATATTGACCCCTTCGGCGGCCGTTCTGCGGCTGTCGGCCTCCTGAGCCAGGGCGGTGGCGGATTCGGCGCGGCTCTTGGCGGCCGAAGCCTTGCCGCCGACATCGCCGGCGAAGTCCGCCGCATAGGCCGACAGGGTCTTGGTCCCGCCCGCATTGCCGCCCGCCGCGCCGAAGGCGACGCTGCGTTTTCCGACATCGCCCAGCAGCAGGCCGCCGCGCCCGTCGTTCTTGCTCAGCGCCGAGACGCCGGCGGCCGCCGACAGGTTCAACTGCGCCAGGGCCAGCTTGCTGGGATCCTGCTTAATGTCGCTGCGAACCGTATAGGCGCCTGCGCGGGTCGAGCCCGTCGCCCCCAGGCCGAACAGCGCCGACATGGACAGGCCGGAAGGCGTCTGGCTCGTACCGTCCTGAACGACGCTCATGGTCTGGGTCGTCGGATCGAATGCCTTGAAATTCAGCTTGCCCGCGCTGTCCAGGCTGAAGGCTCCGTAACGGCCCACGCCCGATACCGGGTCGTTCAGCGCGGTCAGCAACTCACCCATCGTGCCTGTGCCGGCGGGAACCGCCACGGTGATGTCGCGCAGGCGCGAGCCCGACTCACCCGAGAAGCGGAAGGTCACGCTTTCGCCCGCATCAAACCCGTGCGGCGAAGTCAGGGTCAGCCCCGTCTCGTAGAAGGTCGGTGTCGCGCTGCTGACCAGGTCGTTCAGCCCAAACCAATGCGAGAAACCGCGTCCGCCCTTGTCGCTGGGAGTCGTTGCGTCGTCGGCGAGCGCGACGCCGTTTCCGTTTCCGCCTTCCAGCTTCAACATCCCGTTGGAGAAGCTGGCCGTGGCGGCGCCGCCCAACTGGGCGTTCAGGACACTGAGGAAGGTGGTCGGATCCGCCGCCACGCCATTGACCGTCATGGTCGAGCCCGAAAAGACAATCGCGGCCGACGCCTGGACCACGCCCGAACTGTTCACCGCCGTTATGGTGGTCTTGCCCGAAAATCCCGCCAAGGCCGTTTCCAGCGCCTGCCCCGTGTTCCGGCCGGACAGGACGGTGGGCGCGGGCACGCTGCTGTTGGCGTTATGGGCGCGGTTCAACTCGTCGGCCAGGCGCGCCGTCAGTTCGCCCAGGCGCGCGGCGGCGGCCGGCGCATCGACATCGCGCAGTTCGACTAGTCCCTTGATCTGGCCCGAGGACACCCCGTCCATGAGCGGCCACCGCGTGCCGTTGGGCTCCGTCACCATGATGTCGGCGAAGGTCGTCGTTGCGTCCACCGTGCCGGCGGCCTGATACGACAGGGTGGCGGCCCCTTCGCCCACCAGTGTCGCGCCGCCGCCGGTCCGCACCACCACCCCGCCGTTCGAGCGCGGCTCCACCTTCACGTCCAGATATTGCGATAGCTGGCTGATCAGGCCCTGTTGGGCGTTCTGGGCGGCCGTCACGTCCTGGCTTGTGGCGACGCCGGCCGAGATCGCCTTGTTCAGCTTGTCGATCTGTTCAAGCAGCGGATTGATCGTCTCGACCGCGCCGGCCAGGCGGCTGTCGGCCTCCTGGCGCACCGACTGAATCTGGGCCCCGATGCTGGCCGCCTGATTGAACAGGGACTGGGTCTTGTAGATCGTATCCTGGCGCGCAGCCGAAGACGTCGGACTTTCGGCCAAGGACGCATAGGCGGAAAACAGCTTGTCCACCTGGGCGAAAAAGCCGCTGCCGCTGGTCGGATCGCCGAATTGACCCTGAATCGCATTATAGAGTTCGGACCGCACGCCATGGCGCGCCGCGTCTGCGCCCGCGCTCAGGCTAGCGGCCTGCAGGAAACGATCCGTCGCCAGACGAACGCGCGAAATCTCGACACCCGCGCCATATCCTCCGGCGACCGCCGCCGACTGGTCGGCGATCTTGCGCACATAGCCGACGGTGTTCACGTTGGAGATGTTGTCGGAGGTGACGCGCAACTGAGCCTGGGCGGTCTGCAGGCCCGACGCGCCGATGTTCATGATCGAGTTCAGCGACATGATCAGCCCCCCTCACCCGGCAACGCCTGCACGGTCAGGCGCACTTCTTGCCCAGCACAAAGCCGACGCCCGAAACTCAGAGCGTTGTTTTTCAACAAGATCGTTGATCGCGCGGACATCATGGTGAGAAGCATCGGCAAGCGTCGGGCCAAAGCGGACGGCACGGGCGCTCAGCCACGCGCCGGCCCGCAGCCCAACCGGGCAAAAAGCGGCGACAAGGCGGCAAGAATCGACCGAGGTGCGCCCGCCACCCACACGTCAAAAGCCATCATTTATTTGTTTTATATGATGATTTCCCGATGGCCTGCCCCTTGCGTCGGCGGCGACGAAATCTTGGGCGCACCAGGCGCCGCCACCATTCGAAAGCCTTACACCCTTCATGTCCGCCTCGTCCGCCCTGTCCGCCCTTGTCGCTCCGGTCTCGACCGGAACGCCGTCGGCTGCGCCGGATAGCCAGGCGGACGTCACGGCCTTCTCGGCCCGGATGGCCAAGGCCCTGATCTCCGATCGTTACGACGCGGCGCCGGCCAGGCTGCCGCCACCCCCGGCGGTGCGGCAAAAACCGGAAAGCCAGCCCCTCGAAGCCGCCTCGCCGAACCCTGCAATGGGCCCCGCGCTGGACCAGACCAAGCCCGAACCGCCCGCCGAACGCTCCGACGTCGCCGACCGACCGCCTTCGCAGGAGGCCAGGCCGGTCGACGACAAGGATGTGGAAGCCACGCCTCAGGCCCAGCAAACCCAGACGGCGACTACGCAGAACCCGACCCTCGCCAAGACCTCGTCCTCCGATGGCGACACGGACATCCAGCGCGCGCCAATCTCCCCGGCGGCGTCCATCGCCGCGAACGACACCGACGCCCAGGTCGAGGGCCAAGCCCAAATACAGACGGCCGCCAAAGTGGCTTCCGAGGCGATGGCCGAGGCGCTGAAGGCCGTCGGCGCGCCACTGGATCAGGTCCAGGTGTCCGGCGCCCTGGCCGCCGTTCGTCCCGCACAGGTCGTCGCGGCCGAAACCGCCGCCGCCCTGGCCGGGATAGAGGACGCCGAGGCCCCCGCCAAACCGACCCAGGAAGCCCCGGCGGACGCGGCCTCGCCGCAGACGGCAACCGGAGCCGGCCGCACCTTGCATCCCGACCGGAGCGCGCATCCCATCCCGGCGATCGCCCCGGAAGCCGCCAACGATGCGGTTTCGCGGACGGACGCCCCGACTCTGGCGGACGCCCAGGCCGCCGCCACGCCTTCGGCGAACCCCGCCGCGCCTGCCGCGACCGCAGACGGCCCTGCCCTGCCGACCGCCGCTGCTCAACCCGACGCGGCGCCCACCGTTCACGCCGCGACGACCGAGGTCGCACATCAGACCGCGGCGACGGGCCGCGACCTGAGCCTGTCGACGCTGTCCCACGCCACGGTGGAGACGACCGCGCATTTGGCCGCCCAGATCGCCCGCCGACTAGAAGGCCGCTCGACCCGGTTCGACATGGTGCTGACGCCCGAGGATCTGGGCCGCGTCGATGTCAGTCTGGAGATCGGATCGGACGGACAACTGGCGGCGCGCCTGGCCTTCGACAACCCCGCCGCCGCTGCCGAACTGCGGGGACGCGCCGACGAACTGCGTCGCCAGTTGCAGGACGCCGGCTTCCAGGTGGCCGGTGACGCCCTCGATTTCAGTCAGCGCGATCCATCGGCCGGCGGCGGAGGCTTTGCGCGCCAGCAGCAACGCGCCGCCCTGTTCGACGGGGGGGCGCGCCTGGCGTCCGAGGCGGACGCTGTTTCCCTTCCGGCGCCCGGCGCCTGGACCACCCTTTCCCAGACGCCTGACCGCGTCGATCTGAAGGTCTGACCCCATGGTCGCCGCCGTAAGCACCGACAACGCCACAACCCGCATCAACAACGGCGGCGCCATGCTGTCCTCGAACTTCGAGACCTTCCTAACGCTGCTGACGACGCAGATGAAGAACCAGGACCCGTTGTCTCCCCTGAATTCGAACGAGTTCACGGCCCAGTTGACCCAGATGGCCGGGGTCGAGCAGCAATTGCTGACCAACGACCTCCTGACCAGCCTGCTGAAAGCCCAGTCGGCCGGCGGCCTGGACAACGCCTCCAACTATATCGGCAAGAATGTCACCGCCGCCTGGAGCGCCGCCAAGCTGACCGACGGCAAGGCTTCATGGTCCTATGAATTGGGCGGCGACGCCGCCAAGGCCACCCTTCAGGTCCTCGACAGCAAGGGCGCCGTGGTCTGGGAGGGCGCCGCGCCGAATACGGCATCGGGCATTCACCAGTTCAACTGGGACGGCAAGACCAGCGCCGGCGACACGGCCGCGGACGGCGGCGTCTATACGCTGAAGATTTCGGCCGCCGACTCCAAGGGGGCCAAGGTCGACGCCCAGACGCTGACCCAGGGCCGCGTCACCGGCGTCGAGATGTACGACGGCGCGCCCTATCTGGTCGTTGGGAACAGCGTCCTTCCGCTTTCGACGGTCATCTCGCTGAACGAGATCAAGTCGCAGGCGAACTCCACCAACAGTTCGGAGAATCCGAACGCCTCCACCGAGCAGGCGGCCGCATGACGCGCATCGCCGTCTTCCCGATGATTTTGTTTTTTAGGAGCGTTCTTCGATGAGCCTCAACAGCGCCATGATGGCCGGCGTCTCGGGCCTGGCCGCCAATTCCGCCGCGATGGCCGCGATCTCGCAGAACATCGCCAACGTCAATACCGTCGGCTACAAGCGGACTTCGGCCGAGTTCCAGACCCTGGTCAACGGCCAGACCCAGACGGGCGGCAGCTATTCCGCCGGCGGCGTCTCGGCCAACACCCGCACCTTCGTCAGCCAGACCGGACTGCTGCAGCGCACGACCGAGGGCACCGACCTGGCCATCAACGGCCAAGGCTTCTTCGTCACCACGACCCAGCCGGAAGGGGCGGCGGCGACGGACACGCGCATGTTCACCCGCGCCGGCTCCTTCCGCGTCGACAAGCTGGGCTATCTGAAGAACAGTGCGGGCCTGTATCTGCAGGGCTGGCCGGTGGACGCCAACGGCGAGATTTCCACAGACCCGTCGGACCTGTCGCGCCTGCGTTCGATCAATATCGGCTCGGTGGGCGGCACGGCCGAGCCGACCACCCGCGTCCAGATCAACGCCAACCTGAACTCCACCCAGAAGGTGTCCAGCGCCGCTGGCGCCCAGTCCTACACGGGCGTTCAGGACAGCGCCTCCGCCTCGCATGACATCAGCGTGGGCTATAAGCGGACCGGCACGAACACCTACGACGTCACCCTCAAAAGCGGGATCACCACGATCACCGGCGTGGCGACTTACGACGCGAGCGGCGCCCTGACCAGCTTCGCGCCCAGCGGCGGGACCAATGGCTCGGCGACGGCCACCACCTCGCAGATCACGATAACCCCCACCAACTCCAGCGGGCCGGGAACGCCGTTCACGCTGAACCTGTCTCAGATCGGCCTGGCCACCGACGGCGTGGCCAAGACCAAGTACGATCCGACGACCAATTCCATGGCGATGTACACCGCCGACGCCAACAATCCGGCCGGGGTCAAGCCGGACTTCAAGATGAACATCCCGGTGTCGGACTCCAAGGGCGGCCAGCGCAATCTGGAAGTTCGCTTCCTGAAGAGCGACCAGCCGAACCAATGGTACGCGGAAATCGTCTCTGTTCCGGCCAGCGACGTCGTCACCGGCGCGCCCTACTCCAACGGCCAGGTGAAGACCGGCCTGGTCGCCTTCACCTCCTCCGGCCGGCTGGACGTCGAGACGATGAAGTCCTGGTCTGCCGGCAAGGGCCTGTTCGACGACCCGTCGAACGCCAGCCTGTCGTTCCTGCAATCCGACCCGACCACCACCATCGACCCCGCCAACGCTGCCGACAACGGCAAGGTGAAGTGGGCTGACGGCCTGGGCATCGCCGCCCAGACAGTCAACCTGGACCTGAACACCTCGGCCGGCGGCCTCAGCCAGTTGAACAGCACCTCGGTGGTCCAGTCGACCATCACCAACGGCACCGCCTTCGGCAATCTGAGCGAAATCCGCATCGACGACAGCGGCTATGTATCGGCCATCTTCGACAACGGCGTGACCCGCCGCATCGCCCAGGTCGCGGTCGCCACCTTCCCCAGTCCCGACAGCCTGAAGGAAGTGTCCGGCAATGCCTATGTGGTCAGCAACCAGTCCGGCACCTTCAATCTGAAGGCGGCGGGAACGGGCGGCGCGGGCCCTATCGCAGCCAAGCAACTGGAAGCCTCGACCGTGGACATCTCGGCCGAGTTCACCGGCATGATCACCACTCAGAGGGCCTATTCCGCGTCGTCCAAGATCATCACCACCGCCGACGAAATGCTGGCGGAACTCATCAACATCAAACGCTGATCGGCAGTCAGATCGACGTTAGCCTTCATGAATCGCCGCGCAACCAAGGTTTACAGAGTCATTCGCCGGGGGACGGATTTTAGCCGTTCCTTCACCACGACGCTTAAACGGCCCTTAGAGGCGCCTGGCTACATTGGCTTCAGTACGGTGTTGGTGAGAAAGGTCTGAACCATGTTGCAAGAGCGACGCCTGAACAGCAAAGGCGAACACTATGTGGTCGGACCGACGGGTACGCCCCTGACCCTGAACGACCTTCCGCCAGCCAACACGGACCGATGGGTGATCCGCCGCAAGGCCGAGGTGGTCGCCGCTGTCCGCGGCGGCCTACTCAGCCTGGACGACGCCCTGGCCAAGTATCGGCTGACGGCGGAAGAATTCCTCGCCTGGCAAAAGGCGATCGACAAATGGGGCATGCAGGGCCTGCGAACGACGCGGATCCAGAACTATCGCTCCTAGGAAGCATCCTCGACCCGATCAGGGCCGCATCCGGCGACGGATGCGGCCCTTTTTGTTGCGGGCCTCGAAATCGCGCCGGTTCGGGCCTAAATGGCGGCGATGACCTTGGTCGAAGACATCTGCCCCATCCCCGACATTCGCCGCACCGACATGGATGCGGCGGTCGAAAGCGCGCGGGCGGCCGTCGGCCTGCCGGTGGGCGCGCGAGTCGTCGCAGCCATGTCCGGCGGGGTGGACTCCACCGTGGTGGCGGCCCTGCTGCACAAGGCCGGCTATGACGTCGTCGGCGTGACGCTGCAGCTCTACGACCACGGCGCGGCCCTGAAGAAGAAAGGCGCCTGCTGCGCGGGCCAGGACATTCACGACGCGCGCCTGGCGGCCGAGACCATCGGCATCCCCCACTACGTCCTGGACTACGAGAGCCGGTTCAAGGATGCAGTGATCGACCAATTCGCCGACAGTTATCTGAAGGGGCAGACGCCGGTTCCCTGCATCCGCTGCAATCAGACGGTCAAGTTCCGCGATCTCTTGGACGTGGCCCGCGATCTGGGCGCGGAGGCCATGGCGACGGGCCATTACGTCCGCCGCGCCATCCACGGCAACCGCTCGCAGATGCGCAAGGCAGTCGATCATTCGCGCGACCAGTCCTACTTCCTGTTCGCCACCACCCAGGACCAGTTGGACTATCTGCGCTTCCCCTTGGCCGATCTGGAAAAGCCCCAGGTGCGCGGCGTCGCGGCCGAACTGGGCCTGCGCATCGCGGCCAAGCCGGACAGTCAGGACATCTGTTTCGTGCCGTCCGGCGACTATCGCACCCTGATCGACCGCCTGCGCCCCCAGGGACGCGAGGCCGGCGAGATCGTGCATATGGACGGCAGGGTGCTGGGCGCCCACGCCGGCGTCACCGACTACACCATCGGCCAGCGCCGGGGCCTGAACGTCGCCGTGGGCGAGCCCCTGTTCGTCGTCAAGCTGGAGCCCGAAACCCGCCGCGTCGTCGTCGGCCCCCGCGAGGCCCTGCTGACCGCGCGCCTGACGTTGGAGGAAACCAACTGGCTGGGCGAGCAGGCCACGCTGGAAGAGGCGGCCCACGACGGTGCGCCTGTCCTGGCGCGTGTCCGTTCGACCCGCCAGCCCTCGCCCGCCCGTCTGGCGATCGTCGATGACGCCGTCTCGGTCGTGTTCGATCAAGGCGAAGAAGGCGTGGCGCCCGGCCAGGCTTGCGTCCTGTACGACCCCGCCGATCCCGACCGCGTCCTGGGCGGCGGCTTCATCGCCGAGACCACCGCCGTCTAGAATTTCAGACCTAGGATTTCAGGCCGCCGCGAAGACGCACAGCCGGTGCCCGTCCGGGTCGCTGGCCACAAAGCCCCGTCCCTGCGGCAGGTCGCACGGCGGCGACAGAATGCGCGCGCCCCGGTCCCACCAGTCCACATGAAGGTCATCGACGTCGGAGGCGCGATCCACCGCAAACCCCACCGCCCGACCGGCCTCCCTGGCCTCGGCGGACCGCCGCCACAGGCTCAGCCGGCGACCCGACGCCAGAAGCAACAGCGCCCGATCCGGCCCGACCTGCACCGGCCGCCCCTGCAGCAGCCGACCGTAGAAGCGCGCGCTGGCCTCCGGGTCCGCCACCTCCAACAGAATGTCCCGGCTCTGATCCATCGCGCCCTCCTGTCCTGTGCGACAGGAACAAGGCTAGACCGCGATGCTGCCAACTTCCGTCAGCAGCATTCAGCGCCGCGCGCCTTGGCCTCCCGTTCCCGCCAAGCCTTCATCAGCGCCTGTCGCCGGCGCGGATACCGGCCCTGGCCCAGTTCGACGGCCGAGATGCGGTCGGTGCGGAAGCTGCGGAAATCCTGGCGCAGTTCGCACCAGGCCAGCAACAGCCGGACCCGGTCGAAGAAGGCCAGGGCGAAGGGCCAGACCACCCGCTGCGACGCCGCGCCCGCCTCGTCGCTGTAAAACAGGGTCAGCCGCGTCTGGGTGCGGATCGCTTTTCGCAGCAGCGCCGGATCGACGGTGTCCAGCGGCGCGGGCGCGCCCGGCGCCACGAACAGGGCCGAACTGTCCATCTCGTCGCGCAGATCGGGCGGCAGAACCGCTCCGATCCGCGCCAGGGCGCTCAGCGCCGCGTCCCGCAGCCGTCCGTCCGTCCGCTCCACCACCCAGCGCGACCCCAGGACCAGAGCCTCGATTTCTTCGGGCGAAAACATCAGGGGCGGCAACAGGAACCCCGGTTGCAACACATAGCCGACGCCCGGCTCGCCTTCGATGGTCGCGCCCTGCGCCTGCAGGCTGGCGATGTCGCGATAGAGGGTGCGCAGGCTAATGCCCATCTCCTGGGCCAGCACCTTGCCGCTGACAGGCCGACGATGCCGCCGCAGCACGTTCAACAGATCGAAAAGACGTTCGGATCGGGACACGCCCCGACCCTAGCAGACCTGCTGCCAGAAAGCGGCAGCATCAATCAAAGCTTCGACCCACTCGCGGCGCTAGATGGGACGCGATCACCGGTCGCACAGACGCGATACATCACGTCAAACGATGGCCCGTCCGAGCGGCAGGAATAACAGACGCCAGCACTGGTCCTGCGCACTTGGACGTCGCCTTGAGGATTGAGTGAAGCCAGCAGGCGTCTGCAGTCGTCCTCCCGCTTGTAAACCCACCCTCCAGAAACGCCCGCCACGATGACGGCTGTTCCGATCAGCGATTTGACGAGCAGATCAGTCAAGACGCTTGAGCACCAAGCTACGCCGCTTCCTTCGGCATCACGTCCCCGACTGTCGGCCGGTTCTCGGAGCGGACCAGTAGGATGTCGCGCGGCTTGACGATCTCGCCGCAGCAGCCGCAGGCGATGCGGGGCGTCAGGGTGTGGCCGCAGGTCTTGTGGATCATGTCGATACCGCTGTCGGTGTCGCCATAGACGTGTTTGGCGCCCCAGCCGTGCAGCGTCACCAAAACCCCGTACAGGTCCTTGCCCTTGGCCGTCAGCACATATTCGTTGCGCGGCGGCCGTTCGGAATAGGGTCGCGGCTCCAGCACCCCGTGCTGGACAAGGCTTTTCAGACGGGCGGCCAGGACGTTGCGGGCCACGCCTAGATTGTCCTGCCACTGTTCGAAGCGCGTTACGCCGTTGAAGGCGTCGCGGATGACCAGAAGCGTCCACGGATCGCCGATCACCTCCAGCGTGGCGGCGATGGAGCAGCTTTGGCGGCTGTAGTCGGCGGTGCGTCCCATGAATGGAAAGTGACCCCGCGTCAGCCTGTTGGCAAGAGGGTTGCCAATCGGAACGCAGTAGGTCAGTCTTGTTTGGCAACGGACAAACCGCACTCCCCGGCGCGTCGTCCTTGTTCCTTTGACTGGCGGAAGGTCCGATTCCCCGAATCGGGCCTTCCGTCCTCTTGCCGCCTGACGCAGGATCGCGCCATGACACCACTGGTTTCCTTGGACGACGTTCTGGCTTTCGCTGCGCCCGAGGACGGCGCGCTGACGACCGTGGTTCCGGGGTGTTTCTCGAACGGCCCCGCCGCCCTGCCCTCGGAAAAGGGCTTTCCGTTCGGCGGCCTGCTGGCGGCGCTGTGCGCTCTGTCGATGCGGCGTGGGCTGGGGCTGGAGACGCCGTTAAGAACCCTGTCGGTGCAGTATCTGTCGGCCGCCGTCTTCGACGCGCCCCTGGCGTTTCGTCCGCGCCTGCTGCGCGGCGGCCGCAATGTCCTCTACGCCTCGGTCGAGGCCGATCAGGACGGGCGGCCGACCCATCACGCCACAGGCACCTATGGGCGCGACAGTCAGACCCCGCCGCTGTCGCCGCTGCATCGCCCGCCCCCGTCGCTGGACAGCCTGGACGCCGCCGCGACCATCGACGGCCCCATGGCCCCGCATTTCGCGCGCCACGTCGAATACCGTTTCGACGGCGGCCCCCATATCCTGGGCGGCAATGCCGGCAAGCCGGCGGTCGAACGCACCTGGATGCGGATGCGGGATGGTCGAGCGCTGGACGAAACGACGCTGTGCTACCTGCTGGACGCCCTCTATCCGCCTGCCTGGACGCTCGACCCCGCGCCCGTCGCCATGACCACGGTCGATTTTCGCATCGACATCCTGGCCGATCTGACGCCCGAAACGGCGCCGGACGGGTGGGCCTTTTTCGAGTTCGCCATGCTGGATCTGGGCCTGGGCTGGACGGTGGACGAAGCCACCGCCTGGGGCGCGGACGGAACGCCGCTGGCCGTGGCGCGCCAACGTCGTCGCCTGCTGCCGCAACGCGGGGGCTGACGGCGCGACGCGGTTCGGTCTAACCTCGGATCGCGGGCCGGTATCCGCTGTCTTCGGAGGAGTCCGGATGCGTCGTCGAAATCGTCTTTTCGCCGTCTCTCAAATCGTCGTCGTCCTGGGCGGCTGTCTGATGCTGCAAGGTTGTCTGGTCGGCGCCGTTGTCGGCGGCACGGCGGCGGTCGTGGGCGGTGCAGCCAAGGCCACGGGCGCCGTCGTCGGGGCGGGTATCGACGCCGTCACGACCTCGGACGAAGAGACCAAGCTGCGCCGCGAGCGCGAGCGGCGCGACTATGAGCGTGAGCAACGCCGCTGCGAACAGCGCCAGCGCCAGGGCAAGAACTGCTGAGATGACGCCCATCGTTCTGATTCCGGGCCTGACCTGCACCGTCGAATTGTTCGGCCCGCAGATCCCCGCCCTGCGGACGAAGGGGCCGATCAGGGTCGCCTCCACGCGGGAGGGCGAGACGATGGCGACGGATCGCCAAGATCACAGGCTCAGTACGCAACGCTCGTTGATGGTCGGGCGCGCCACCTGAATGCGGCACAGCCCCGGCCAGTCGGGCTTCAGCATCCTGGCGAACCACAGGCACAGGTTCTCCAGGCTGGGCAGTTCAAGTCCCGGATGTTCGTTCAGCATGCCGTGGTCCAGTTGTTCCGCCGCCGCCTTCAGAGCCCGATCCAGTGCGCCCAGGTCCGCGACCCAGCCGTGTTCGGCGTCCAGCACCTCGGACCGCACCGTCGCCTCGACCGTGAAGGAATGGCCGTGGACTCGGCGATAGATGCTGCCCTCCGGCTCGTTCGGAAAGTGGTGAGCGGCGTCGAAGGTGGCCTGTTTGGTGATCTCGAAGACGGGCATTAGCGGACGCCGATATATTTGTGGGTCTGGACGCTCAGGCGCCATTGGGGGTGGGTCAGGCAGTATTCGATGGCGGCGGCGGTGTTGGCCGCCTGGTCGGGGCCGTCCATGGGCTGAAGCCAGAACCGCTCGAAATCCAGGAGCTCGAACCGCTCGGGCAGGGCCTTGGCCTGCGGATAGACCAGCTTCAGCTCCTGGCCCTGCGTCTGGACGACCGGCGCATCGGCCTTGGGGCTGACGCAGATCCAGTCGATCCCGTCCGGCGCGGCGAGTACGCCGTTGGATTCTATGGCGATCTCGAAGCCGCGCGCATGCAGGGCCCCGATCAACGGCGGGTCCAGTTGAAGCAGAGGCTCGCCCCCGGTGCAGACCACTAGTTTCGGATCGCCTTCCCGCCCCCGCCACATCGCCGCGACATGATCGGCCAACAGCTCCGCCGTGGCGAACTTGCCCCCGCCGTCTCCGTCCACGCCGACGAAATCCGTATCGCAGAAGGTGCAGACGGCGTTCGCGCGGTCCTGCTCGCGCCCGCTCCACAGATTGCAGCCGGCGAACCGCAGGAAGACCGCCGGACGACCCGCCTGCCCGCCCTCGCCCTGCACCGTCAGAAAGACTTCCTTGGCCGAATAGGTCACGTCCTGGCGCTCTGGGACACGGCCCATTCCGCATGGCCCGCCGCGCGCAGCTCGCAAGCCGGACATTCGCCGCAGCCGTAGCCCCAGGCATGCCGATGCGTGCGGTCGCCCTGATAACAGGTATGGCTGTCCTCGACGATCAGTTCGACCAGGGCCTCGCCGCCGATCCGGTCGGCCAGATCCCAGGTCTGGGCCTTGGTCAGCCACATCAACGGCGTCTCGATCGCCACCGGCTTGTCCAAGCCCAGGGACAGCGCCCGCGCCATCGCTTCCATCGTTTCATGCCGACAATCGGGATAGCCGGAGAAGTCGGTCTCGCACATGCCGCCGACCAGGACCTCCAGGCCCCGCCGATCGGCCAGAGCCGCCGCCGCGACCAGAAAGATCAGATTGCGGCCCGGCACGAAGGTCGTGGGCAGGCCGCGCGCGTCCATCTCGATCTTGCGATCGGCGGTCAGGGCGCTTTCGGCGATCCGGCCATAGCCGGTCAGGTCCACCACATGATCGTCGCCCAGTCGCTCGGCATAGTTCGGGAGGGCCTTCGCCATGCCGTCGCGCACGGTTTGGCGCGCCTGCATCTCCACCGCGTGGCGCTGGCCATAGTCGAAGCCGACCGTTTCGACCCGTTCGAACCGCTCTAGCGCCCAGGCCAGGCAGGTCGCGCTGTCCTGTCCGCCGGAGAAGAGAACCAGGGCCGATGTGGGGGTCTTTTCCAGGATGACGCTCATGACAAACCTGCGGTCGGCCGGTCGGCCGCGCGCATGCACAAAGGGATGAAGGCCGATGTCGGCCGGACGGGGCTCATACACCACCCGACGCCGGGGTGCAAAAATCCAGCGCCCGCAAGACGTTCGAGGGACACTTAACGTTTCCTCAAGCGCTGTCGTGCAGGTTGGGATTTGTAGGGAGTTCCAGGCGGCATGCCGACAGTTGAGAGTCTTTGCGAGCGGGTCGTCCCGGTCGGCCCGGCGACGCTGGGTCAGGAAGTGCTCGCACGTTTCCGCCAAGAGCCGGACACCCTGGTCATCCCTGTCATCGAGAACGACCGACCGCTGGGTCTGATCGAACGCACCGCCTTCCTTGAGAAGATCGCAGGACGCTTCGGCCACGCCCTCTACGATGGTCGTCCCGTCACCTTCGCCATGGATGACGAGCCAGCGGTGGTCGAGGGCCACGTCCGGCTGGACGCTCTTTGCGACATCATGCTCCGAGGCGGCCCTGCAGCTTTGCTGCGGGGCTTTATTGTCACCAAGAACGGCCTTTATCAGGGCGTCGGCACGGCCGCCACCCTGCTCCAGGTCGTTCACGATCTTCAGCGCGAGCAGAACGCCCTGCTCGCCGACCAGGCCGTCATCCTGAACGACACCCGCGCCCAGGCCATGGCCGCCGCGCGCGCCAAGAGCCAGTTCCTGGCCATCATGAGCCATGAGCTGCGCACGCCGATGAACGGGGTGCTGGCCGTCGCCGAACTGCTGCGTCGCCAACCGCTGAACGCCGCCGCCCAGGCCCACGTCCAGACCATCATGGACTCGTCGGAGTCCCTGTTGCGCATCCTCCAGGACGCGGTCGACCTGTCCAAGGCCGAGGCCGGAGAACTGGAACTATCGCCCGTCCCCACGCCGCTGCGCACCCTGATGGACGAAATCCAGGCCCTGTGGGCGCCGCGCGCCTCTCAGGACGGCGTCACCCTTTTGGTGGGATACGAAGGCGACACCGAACTGGCCGCGATGATCGACGGCGTTCGCCTGAAGCAGGTGTTCAGCAATCTGATCGGCAACGCCCTGAAATTCGCCCGCAACGGCGTAGTGGAAACCAGTCTGAAGGCCTGGGTCGAAGGCGATCAGGTGCGAATGGAGGCCCGCGTCCGCGACGACGGCCCCGGCGTCGACGAGGACCGGATCGAGGCCCTGTTCGAACCCTTCGTCCACGGGTCCGGCCCCGACGGCGCGGGCTTGGGCCTGTCGATCTGCCGCCAGATCGTGGATCGGATGAACGGCCGTATCTGGGCCGAGAACAACAAGGGCCGAGGTGCCACCTTCGCCTTCGACCTGAACGCTCGCCGCGCCATCGTCGAGGCGCAGGCCCCGTCGAATGTGTCCGACCTGTCGGAACTGAACCTGAAGTCGGCGCCGCACATCCTGATCGTCGACGACAATGCGACCAACCGCGTGGTGGCTCAGGCCCTGTGCGAGATGTTCGGTTGCAGCTCGGAACTGGCTGAAGACGGACTGGAGGGCCTTGGCCGCCGTTCAGGAGAGCCGTTACGATCTGATCCTTATGGATATCAAGATGCCGCGCATGGACGGCGTTCAGGCGACCCAGGCCATTCGCGCCCTGGACGGCGCCGTGAGCCGCATTCCCATCGTCGCCCTGACCGCGAACGCAGATCCAGACGACGCCAAACACTATCTGTCGATCGGAATGGCCGCCGTCGTCGAAAAACCGATCAAGCCGGAACGCCTTCGCATGGCGATGAACGCCGCCCTCGCCCAAGCGGAGGCCGAAGCCGCTGCAAGAAACGACGCCGATCCGCGCCAGGCGCACGGCTGAAACGATCAGTCGGGACGGACATCCAGCCGCTCCTCGTCTTCTTCGTCATAACCGACAAGGCGCAAGGCGCGCGCCTTCTGACCGTTGATCTCGGCCCAGCGCAACAAGCCCTCCTCGCGACCATGGGTAATCCAGATTTCTTCGGGTCTCAGTTCTTCGAAAGTCGCCGTCAGTTCGGCCCAGTCCGCGTGATCCGACACCACCA
The DNA here is from genome assembly GCF_030818545.1 of Brevundimonas sp. SORGH_AS_0993. Classification (NCBI taxonomy): domain Bacteria; kingdom Pseudomonadati; phylum Pseudomonadota; class Alphaproteobacteria; order Caulobacterales; family Caulobacteraceae; genus Brevundimonas; species Brevundimonas sp. SORGH_AS_0993. The sequence goes on along the minus strand of NZ_JAUTAH010000001.1, from coordinate 181,983 downwards.
AGGGCAGTTCGACGCCTCGCTGGCGAGCCCGCGCCCTGACGCCCATCCAGCCTGAGGCGAAGGCCGTCACGGGGTCCGCGAAACGCCGCGCCCATCGATCCTGAATGGCCGACGGCGGGGCGATGGCGACCTCGCCGCCCAGAGCGCCCTTGGGCAGGTCGCGCGTGGGCGCCAGCGGGCCCAGATCGACGCCTTCGCGTTGATAGAGGGCGTTCAACCGCTCCATGGCGCCATGGGTGTAGATGGGCCGCTCCCAGCCCGCCTCTCGCAACAGGCGGATGATCCGCTGCGCCTTTCCCAGGGAGTAGGCCCCCACGAGGTGCGCGCGCTGGGGAAACTGTTTCAGCGATCGGATCAACCGCCCGACCTCCTCCTCGGCCGGCGGATGACGAAAGACCGGCAGGCCGAACGTCGCCTCTGAAATGAAGACGTGGCAGGGCATGGGCTCGAAGGGCGGACAGGTCGGATCGCGGCGACGCTTATAGTCGCCTGACACCACCATGGTCAGCCCCTTCCATCGCACCTCGATCTGGGCCGAGCCCAGGACGTGCCCCGCCGGCGCCAGGCGAAGGGCCACGCCGTTGATCGCGGTCGTCTGACCATAATCGACCGCCTGTGTCCGGCGGGCGAAATCTTCGCCATAGCGTTCGGCCATGATCGCCAGCGTCTGGCGCGTCGCCAGGACCGCCCCATGGCCCGCACGCGCATGGTCGGAATGGCCGTGGGTGATGACCGCGCGATCCACCGGCCGGACAGGATCGACATAAAAGTCGCCAGGCGGGCAATAGAGGCCGCCGGGCGTGGGATGCAGCAGGTCTTCGGGCCGGATCATGGGCTTCTAACGCTCTCGACGCCGCCGGGCGCCGCAGCCATACAGGATTCCCTCGGAATTCCGTCCTGCGCCGCCAAGGATCGCCCATGCCCGACGACTTCGTCTCGACCATCCTGCCGCAACTGGCGGCCGGCGCCGCCCATACCGGTGCGCTGGGCTTCTCCTTCGAGGGTCTGCACGATGACGAACCCCGCATCCGTGTGCCCTGGCGCGAGGATCTGGTGGGCGACCCTGACACAGGCGTCCTGGCCGGCGGGCTGGTCACGACCCTGCTGGACCACATCGGCGGGCTGGCGGTCTGGACGGTGTTGGACCAGTTTCAGCCGATCGCCACCCTGGATCTGCGCGTGGACTACATGCGGGCGGCGCGGCCGCGTCAGGATCTCTTCGCCCAGGCCCGTTGCTACCGGATGACGCCGACCATCGCCTTCGTTCGCGCCTGGGCGTTCGAGGAGACGGCGGCCGACCCTGTCGCGGCCTCCCAGGCGGCCTATGTGCTGAACAAGCCGCGCGACCGCGTCGTCCGGGCGGAGGCTGCGGCATGAGCGATATTCTGGACCGCATGCCTTACGCCCGCTTTCTGAACCTTCGTCTGGTCGTCAGCGGCGACGAGGCCACGGTGATCATGCCCTTCGCCGAGCGGCTGATCGGCAATCCCATGCTGCCCGCCCTGCACGGCGGATCGACCGCCGCCCTCCTGGAGATGACGGCCATGGCGCAGGTGGCCCTCAGCTATCCGTCAGCCCGTCTGCCCCGGCCGATCAACGTCACCGTCGCCTATCTGCGCTCGGGTCGGCCGACCGACGTTTTCGCCCGCGCCCACATCAGTCGCGCCGGGCGTCGGATCGCGCACGTTCAGGCCGACGCCTGGCAGGAGGCGCGCGACGCCCCCATCGCTTCCCTGACCGCCCACTTCCTGCTGGACAATCCAGGATGACCCACCCAGCCGCAGCGTAATGACACCCGGACAGCGGCTCGGCCGAGACGAGACAGACAGTCTTAACAAGGCTCTACCAAGGATGGTTAAATCGTGATAACCATTCAGTCGTAGTAAAACTGGCTGAGGGGTCACTTTATGGAACGAACTGAAGTCATCGCCAGCGTTGCTGGCGATCTGCATGCGACGGAACACGCCATCGACGCCGCCATCACCCAGGCGACGACACTGATCCAATCGTTTATCGGCGCCCGCGCCGCCCTCTCTATCTCGCCGGTGGCGGGCTCCGCCTCGCAAGCCAAGGCGATGGAGACCATCGCCGCCCTGGCCGCCGCGCGCGACTCCATCGTGGCCTGCCACGCCGAGTTGCAAAAGGACCATCGCCGCATGGGTTATGGAACCTACGCCGCCGGCCCGATCGGCAAGCCCGACGATTGGCTGGATCCGAAGGACGCCCGGCCGATGCAACGTCTGCGCTCGGTTGGGTGAAATCGACGTAAGGTTTGGCTGAATCCATTTCGGCCTGACCAAAACCCGTTCATAGTCGCCCTCGACGTCAGAGCGTCGGGGGCGATTTTGCATGAACATGATCTATGCCGTCGTCGGCGCCGTCTTCATGCTGGCCATGGCGGTATTCGCTTTTCTCAAGGGCGATAAAAGCGAAAAGAACGGCGCCGGCGCCTATCTGCTCGCCTGGTTCGCCTCTCTGGTGATGCAGGAAAACGGTCCCGTGATCCATGACGCCCCCATTGGCGTGTTCCTGATCGATCTGATCATGCTGGGGGTGTTCGCGGCCCTGGCGTGGCGGTCGAAACGGTCGTGGCCCGTCTGGGCGGCCGCGATCCAGCTGGTCACGGTCATGAGCCACATTCTGATCCTGACCAATGCGCATACATCGCGGACGTCGCTCTACACCGTGATGAATCTGAACGGATATCTGATCATCGCCTGTTTGGCGGTAGGCGTCTTCTGGGCCTGGCAGAACCGCAAGGCGGCGGGCTTCGAATAGGTAGAAATTCCTATTCTTTGGGTTAAACTGGCCCGAATCGATTTCGGGACGTCGCATGACCCTGACGCATGCCAGACTTTGGGATGCGGTGGACGCCCTGGCCCGCCGCGAGGGTCTCACGCCGTCGGGACTTGCGCGCCGGACCGGACTGGACGCCACCAGTTTCAACCCCTCCAAACGCTTCGGCGCCGGCGATCCGCCTCGTCCGCGCTGGCCCTCGACCGAAATCCTGATGCAGGTGCTGGCGACCACCGATCTGTCTCTGGGCGAATTCGCGGACCTGGCGGGGGACGCTTCCGACGCCCCCGTGTCGATCCCGTTGCTGGGTCTGGCGCGCGCCGGACAGGACGGCTTCTTCGACAATGCGGGCCTGCCTACCGGCGACGGCTGGGAACAGACCGAACTGCCCAAGGCCAAGGACAGCCTGTTCAGCCTGCAGATCAGCGGCGACTCCATGGCGCCCCTGTATCGAGAGGGCGACCGGGTCATCGTGGACCGGGACGCGGCGCAGGTCCGTCGCGGCGACCGGGTCGTCGCACGGCTGGCGTCCGGTGAAGTGTTGGCGAAGGAAATCTCCAGCCTGACCGCGCGCGCCGTCACCCTGTCCTCGATCAATCCGGACTATCCGCCCCGCATCGTGGCGCGGGGCGACATCGAATGGATGGCTCGGATCTTGTGGGTCAGCCAGTAAAGAGCCCCGCCCGGCGAACCGGACGGGGCCTTGACGGCTCGAACGGCGAAACCGCGAGCCTTCAGCCGACCGTCGAACGGGACAGGACGGGGCGATAGGACCCGCCCGATCAGTCGGCCGCCACCTTTGATCTTAGTTGGTCGTGACGTAGTGGGCGTTCACCCAGCCGCCGCCGGCGATCTGAATCCACTCGCCCTGCGAGCCGATGGCCGTGAAGGGCTGGCCCGCCGACAGGGCGCCGGCCGCGCGATAGTTGGTTCCGGGGCCCGAGCGGATGCGCAGGTTCGACGTGGCGCGATACTGGCCGCTCGAAGCGGTGGCGGCGGCGCGAGTCCGCTGCTGGTTGCAGCCGATGTAGGAGCCGGCCGCAGCGCCGGCGCCCGCGCCGATCACCGTGCCGGCCGTGCGTTCGTTACGGGCCACGTTGGAGCCCACCACGCCGCCGATGACCGCACCGATCAGGGCGCCGGCCGTCTGACGCCCGCCGGGGGCGTCGCAGTTGGTGATGCCGTTGGCCTGAGCCTGCGCCGCCATCGGGGCGGCGGTGACAAGGGCGGCGAGGGCGGCGGCGGTGGCCAGACCCGTGGTCATGATCTTCTTCGACATGGCTGTTCTCCTGTCATCGCGTTGTCGATGGCGGGACAATGCACAGTCGAACCTGAAGGCTCCCAGAGCGTGCCGTTATTTTCCGTTCATCTTTGTAGCGGCTACCGCGCTTCGCGCTACTTGAGCCGCAACGCAGCGGCTACCGCGCTTCGCGCTACTTGAGCCGCAACGCAGCGGCTACCGCGCTTCGCGCTACTTGAGCCGCAACGCAGCGACTACCGCCCTTCGCGCTACTTGAGCCGCAACGCAGCGACTACCGCCCTTCGCGCGACTTGAGCCGCAACGCAGCGACTACCGCCCTTCGCGCGGTTTGAACGGCAAGGAGATCAATCGGCCAAGTCGCCCCTCGCGCCCGCCTCGATCAGGGCGATCGTCTGCGGCAGGCCGTAGATGGCGGCGAAGGAGCCGAAGCGCGGCCCCTGGCTGGCGCCCAGCAGCACCTCATAGAGGGCGGCGAACCAGGCGCGCAGCGGTTCGAAGGCGTGATCCTTGCCCACCGCATAGACCTCGTTCTGGATCAGCTCGCCATCGGTGGTGTCGGCAGGCAGGGCCTTCAGCCTTTCCGCCAAATCCAGCAGCGCCGCCTTCTCCTTGTCGTCGGGCCGGCGATAGGACTTCGAGGGCTTCACGAAGTCCTCGTAATAGTTCAGCGCATGGTCCATCAGCCGGTCCAGCAGCGGCTCGTTCTGCGGCGTGGCGTCGGGCAGATATTTGGCGAAATAGGCCCACAGTTGATCCTTGGTGGAGGCGTTGGCGACGCCGACCAGGTTCAACAGCAGGGCGAAGGACACCGGCGAGGTGTGGGTCGGCGGATCGCCCGCATGGATCGACCAGACGGCGTTGTCGATCCGCTTGGCCGGCTCCTGGGTCTTGTAGCTTTCGATGAAGGCCAGATAGTCGTCGATGGCGCGCGGGATGACGTTGAAGTGCAGGCTCTTGGCCGACTTGGGCGACTGGAACATATACCAGGACAGGCTCTCGGGCGTGCCGTAGCGCAGCCACTCGTCCATCGTCAGGCCGTTGCCCTTGGACTTGGATATCTTCTTGCCCTCGATATCGAGGAAGAGCTCGTAGTTGAAGCCTTCGGGCGGCGTGCCGCCCAGGGCGCGGCAGACCTTTGAGCTTTCGCGCACGCTCTCGATCAGGTCCTTGCCCGACATCTCGTAGTCGATGTCCAGGGCGGTCCACCGCATGGCCCAGTCCGGCTTCCATTGCAGCTTCACATGGCCGCCGGTCACGGGAACCTCGGTGCGGTTGCCGGGCGCGCCGGCCGGGTCCTCGAAGGTGATCGTGCCCTTCTCGACGTCGCGCGCCAGGGTCGGCACCTGCAGCACATGGCCGGTGATCGGGCTGATGGGCAGGAAGGGCGAATAGGTCGCGCGTCGCTCCTCGCCCAGGGTCGGCAGCATGATGGCCTGGACCGCGTCGAACCGTTCCAGCAGGGTCAGCAGGGTCGCATCGAACCGGCCGGACCTGTAGGTCTCGGTCGAGGACATGAACTCGTAGTCGAAGCCGAACCCGTCGAGAAAGGCGCGCAGGCGGGCGTTGTTATGGGCGCCGAAGCTGTCGTGCGTGCCGAAGGGATCGCGCACCCGGGTCAACGGCAGATGCAGGTCCTCGCGCAGCATCTCCGGGTTCGGCACGCCTTCCGGCACCTTGCGCAGGCCGTCCATGTCGTCGCTGAAGGCGATCAGCCGCGTGGGCCAGCGGTCGCCGGTCAGGGCGCGAAAGGCGTTGCGCACCATGGTCGTGCGCGCCACCTCGCCGAAGGTGCCCATATGCGGCAGGCCCGAGGGACCATAGCCTGTCTCCAGGATCACCGGCCGCTGCAAGGCCGGGAAGCGCTCCAGGGCCTCGGCCGTGCGGCCGGCCTCGATCAGGGTGCGGGCCTCGGCGCGGTCGCCCTCGTCCAGGCGTTTCTTGAGCACATGGGCCAACAGGTTGCGGGCTTGCTCAAACGGCCAGGACTTGGCCTCGCGGGCGAGGGTTTCGAGGTTCTGCAGCATGGGCGGCGGTTTGCAGTCTGCGAACCGTGCGGTCAACCGTTCCGCCGCCCTTTGCCGCCCCTTGTCAGCCCTTCGCCGCGATGACGATGACCTCGACCCGATAGTCGGGCGAGGCCAGACGGCTTTCGCCCGTGGCGCGGGCCGGCGGATTGGCGGTGTCGACCCAGGCGTCCCAGACGCTGTTCATCGCATCGAAATCGGCCATGTCGGCCAGCCAGATCTGGGCCATCAGGATCTTGGACTTGTCGCTGCCCGCCTCGGCCAACAGGGCGTCGATCTCGGCCAGGGCCGTTTTGGTCTGGGCCACGACATCGTCGCCGGGTTCGCCGACCTGGCCCGCCAGATAGATGGTGTCGCCGTGGATGACGGCCTCGCTCATGCGGGCGCCGGGCTGGATGCGGGTGATCATGGCGATGGGTCCTTCGAAAACGCCCTTCACCTATCGCCGGCGACGGCCGGCTGTCGAGGGCCTAACGGCGACCGACACGCGAGACTGTCAGGCCGACGACCAGAGCGCCGGCGCCGGCGATCAGGGCGTCCTCGATCAGGCCGCTCCTGGTCTGGCCGATGCGGGCCATGGCCTTCTTGCGGCCGGCCAGCGTCAGATAGGCTAGGGGCACGGCCGTCCCGACCGCCAGACCGGCGCCCAGCCTTTCCCGTCCGCGCGGCGCCAGGGCGGCGCCGGCTATCCCCGCGCTCATGACCCGCGCCAGCAGGCCCAGGAAGACCGTGCGGTCGGGGGCGGTCTTCATCTTGTCGCCCAGCAGTTCGCCCACACCCATGGCCAGGGCGCCGAACTTGAACAGCGGGCGGTTCAGCAGGAAGACTCGGCCCGGCAAGGGCTTGTGCGCCAGTTCGGCGATGGCGAGGGCCGCCATCGGGGTCATGGACCGGGCGCTGGCGACGGCGCCGATCAGGACGGAAGGCAGGAGTTCGAGGGCTTTCATGTCGCCACAACCCGCCATGACGGCGAAGGTTCAGCCCCGCGCCGCCAGGACGTTGCGGATCGCCAGGCTGGAATGGATGCGCGCCACGCCCGGCAGGCGCGACAACACATCCTTGTGGATCACCTCATAGGCGGCGATGTCGGGCGCCACGGCCCGGACGATATAGTCCGCCGCGCCCGCCATCAGATAGCAGTCGCGAATCTCCGGGTGGTTCCTGACCGCCGCCTCGAACCGACGCATATGGTCGTCGGTCTGTTTCTCCAGCGTGATCTCGACATAGGCGACCACGCCGTCGTCGGCGTCGTTGGCCAGGATAGCGGCGTAGCCGCGGATCACGCCCCGCTCCTCCAGCCGACGGACGCGGCGCAGGCAGGCCGAGGGCGACAGGCCCACCGCCGCCGCCAGGTCCGCATTGCTGATCCGCCCATCGGCGCGCAGCCGTTGCAGCAGGCGGTGGTCCACGGGATCGAGCAGCATCGCAATTATCCGTCTTTTCGTCGCATATTCTTGCGTCGGGAGCCTATCAGTCGCCGCTTGTTGCGCAAACAGACAGGATCGTCGAGACAAGCGCGGCTATCCTGAACCTTCAAACGGCGAAATTGCAGGTCGATATGCGGGTTCTGGTTCTGGGTTCTGGCGTCATCGGCGTCACCACCGCCTGGTATCTGAGCCAGGCCGGCCACGAGGTCGTGGTGGTGGACCGCGAACAGGGTCCGGCGCTGGAGACCAGTTTCGCCAATGCGGGCCAGGTCTCGCCCGGCTATTCCGCCCCGTGGGCCGCGCCCTCGATCCCGGTCAAGGCGATGAAATGGCTCTTGATGCGCCATGCGCCCCTGATCATCCGGCCCCAACTGGACATGGCCATGGTGCGCTGGACCGTCGCCATGCTGAGGAACTGCACCCACGCCCGGTATGCGCTGAACAAGAGCCGCATGGTGCGACTGGCCGAATACAGCCGCGATCAACTGGACCTGCTGCGTCGGGAGACGGGCATCGCCTATGACGGCCGCCAGCAGGGCACGCTGCAACTGTTCCGCACAGAGAAACAACTGGCCGACGTACACAAGGACGTGGACGTGCTGAAGGCCGCCGGGGTGCCGTGCGAGGTGCTGGACCCCGCCGGCTGCATCGCCGCCGAGCCGGGCCTGGCCGCGTCCGGCGTCGGCTTCGTGGGCGGACTGCGCCTTCCGCACGACGAGACGGGGGATTGCTTCCTGTTCACCAACGCCTTGGCCAAGCTGGCGGCGCAGCGCGGCGTCGTCTTCCACCACGAAACGGAAATCCGGTCGATCACGACCCAGGACGGTCGCGCGACCGGCGCCGTGACCAGCAAGGGCGTCCTGACCGCCGACGCCGTGATTCTGGCGCTGGGATCCTATTCGCCGATGATGGCCAAGCCCCTGGGGCTCGATCTGCCGGTCTATCCGGTAAAGGGCTATTCGATCACGGCCCGGATCGTGGACGCCGACCGGGCGCCCGTCTCCACCGTCATGGACGAAAGCTACAAGGTGGCGATCACCCGCCTGGGAGACCGCATCCGCGTCGGCGGCATGGCCGAGTTGTCGGGCTATAACAACAGCCTGCCCGCCCTGCGCCGCGAGACGCTGGAACAGTCGGTCGGCAGCCTGTTCCCCGGCGGCGGCGACCTGAAGGGCGCCAGCTACTGGTCCGGGCTGCGGCCGATGACGCCGGACGGCACGCCGGTCATCGGGGCCGCCAGTGTCCCCGGTCTGTATCTGAACACCGGCCACGGCACCCTGGGCTGGACCATGTCCTGCGGCTCGGCCCGGGTGCTGGCCGACCTGATGGGCGGCAAGACGCCCGAGATCGAGGCCCGGGACCTGTCGCTGAACCGCTATGGCGCCTGGGCCGGGGCGTTTGCGCCGGGTTACGACTGACATCCGGACTCCGGAAAAACGGAGTCCGAACAGTCCGAACAGTCCGAACAGTCCGAAATCCGGACTTTGGAAAAATAGAGTCCAGACAGTCCGATCAGTCCGACTAGTCCGAAATCACGCTGTCAAAGACCGTGCGTCAGCTTACCACGGCGGCGAGGCTTGATCGGAAGATGGCGGGCGGGACGGAAAATCCGCAGGGGAAACAAGGCATGATGCATCGACCATACGCGCCCAGGTCGCCGCGACATGGCGCGGCCCGCCGGACGCCCCTATAGAGCGCGCGATGAAGACCGCCGATTTCGATTTCGACCTGCCCGAGGACCGCATCGCCCTGCGGCCGGCCGATCCGCGTGATTCCGCCCGGCTGCTGGTGGTTCGGGGCGAGACCTTGGAAGATCGGATCGTGCGCGACCTGCCGGAATTCCTGCGTCCCGGCGACGCCCTGGTGTTCAACGATACGCGGGTGATTCCGGCACGGCTGTCGGGCGTGCGCCAAAGGATCAGCCCTGAGGGCGAGAGGCTGACGGTGGAGGTGGAGGCGACGCTGCATCACCGCGACGCGCCCGACGTCTGGTCCGCGTTCATGAAGCCGGGCAAGCGGATCAAGGCGGGGGACAAGATAAGATTTGGCGCGGCGGGGGACGCCGCCTGCGACCTGGGGCGGCTGGATGCGACGGTCCAGGCCAAGGGCGAGGACGGTCTGGTCACGCTGAAGTTCGACCTGTCGGGTCCTGCGCTGGACGATGTCATCCGCGATGTCGGGGTCATGCCCCTGCCCCCCTATATCGCCGCCAAACGGCCCGAGGACGACCGCGACCGTTCCGACTATCAGACCGTCTTCGCCGAACACGACGGGTCGGTCGCGGCGCCGACGGCCGGGCTTCACTTCACCCCTGCCCTGCTGGACGCCATCCGCGCGCGCGGCGTGTCGACCCATGCGGTGACGCTGCACGTCGGGGCCGGCACCTTCCTGCCGGTCAAGGCCGACGACCTGGCCGACCACAGGATGCACAGAGAATGGGGCGAGGTATCAGCCACCACCGCCGCCGCCCTGAACGCCGTCCACGCGAACGGCGGGCGCATCGTCTGCGTCGGCACCACGTCGCTGAGGCTGCTGGAAAGCGCGACGACCGAGGATGGAGAGGTCCGCCCGTTCCATGGCGACACGGCCATCTTCATCACGCCCGGCTATCGGTTCCGGGCGGTCGATGTGCTGATGACCAACTTCCACCTGCCGAAATCGACCCTGTTCATGCTGGTTAGCGCCTTCGCCGGCCAGGCGACGATGAAGGCGGCCTATGCCCATGCGGTGGCCGAGGGGTATCGGTTCTATTCCTATGGCGACGGGTCGCTGCTGTTCCGGGCGTGATCCCGCTTGAAACGATCAGACTCTAGGGCCAGAGGCGTTCGCGGGTCCAGGCGTCGCCGTCGCGGGTGAAGCGCAGTCGGTCGTGCAGGCGGAAGGGCCGGTCGCGCCAGAACTCCACCGCCGTCGGCACGACGCGCCAGCCGGTCCAGCGTTCGGGACGTGGAACGTCCTGGCCGTCGAACCGTGCGGTTTCGCGGCCCACCGCCTCTTCCAGCACGGTGCGATCCGACAGGGGGCGAGACTGGTCCGAGGCCCAGGCGCCGATGCGGCTTTCGCGCGCGCGGCTGGCGAAATAGGCGTCGGCCTCCTCGGTCGTGACGGGCTGGACCGTTCCACGCACCCGGACCTGACGGCGCAGGCTCTTCCAGTGGAACGTCAGGGCGGCGACGGGATGGACGGCCAATTGCAGGCCCTTGGCGCTTTCGCGGTTGGAATAGAAGGTGAAGCCGCGCTCATCCACGTCCTTCAGCAGCACGATCCGCGCGTCGGGCAGGCCGTCGGCGTCCAGGGTGGACAGGGTCATGGCGTTGGGATCGTTGATCTCATGCGCCCCGGCCTCTGCCAGCCACTGGGTGAACAGGCCGATCGGCTCGGGCCGGTCGAAGAGGGTCTCGTCGCCATTGGCGGCCAGGGCGGCGGCGTAATCGCGGGCGTATTCCTCACGCGACGGGCTGGGCGGGATCACGGGTGCGGTCATGAGAGGGGTCTAGCGGCTCTGGCGCGCGGTGAAAATGATCCGAGTCAAAACCGGGCGGCGCCCCGGCCTCAAGCAGCGCGAAGCGCGGTAAGCGCAGAACAATGGCCTCAAGCAGCGCAACGCGCGGTAGGCGCAGAACAATGGCCTCAAGCAGCGCGAAGCACGGTAGGCCAAACAAAAAAGCAGTTAACCGCGCGTTGACCCTGTTCGGGCCAAGCTTGAGGAGATGAACGCGCGCGCCTCTTCCATCGACGTCTCCGGCGTCCGCGACGCCCTGGCCACGCTGGGGCTGAGCGAAGGCGCGGATGCGGCTGCGCTGAAGGCCGCCTTCCGCACGGCGGTCAAGGCGGCGCGGCCCGACCAGGTTCAGGGCGACGCCGAGCGGTTCCGCCGCGTGATCGCCGCCTATCGCCTGATCCAGGCGCATCAGCCGGCGCGCCCCGCCCTGGCGGCGCCCCAGGATCGTCCCCCGCCCGCGCCCGTGCTGGTCGTCACCCCCCTGCAGGCGGTGACGGGCGCGCCGGTCGAGCTGCGTCTGGGCTCAGGTCTGGGCGGCCGGACGGTGCGGATCGCGGCGCCGGCGGGCCTGAGGACCGGCGATCATCTGAGGCTGAGAGGCGGGGCCAGGGACGGCGGCGACCTGTATCTGCCGGTTCTGATCCGGGCCCAGGACGGGCTGTCCGTCCTGGGCGACGACCTGTTCATGACCTGGCCGGTCGAACGGCGGACGATGGCCGACGGCGGCCGGGTCGAGATCGAAACCCACGCCGGGCCGCGTTCGGCCTGGATCACGCCCGACAGGGCCGCGCCGGTGCGGGTGCGGCTGAAGGGGCTGGGCCTGCCCGCGCGCGGATCACGTCCGGCCGGGCATCTGTTCGTCAGTCTGACGCCTACCCAGGACACGCCGTCGGCGGCGGGAGACCTGTTGCTGCGCTTCACCCGCGCGTGGACGCCCGAGCGGCTGGCGGCCTGACGCGCACGTTTCTTGCCCGCGCCCGCGGCGAACAGCGGTTCCGTCCGAAACGATCATGCTCTAAGTCGGCCCCATGTCGCACAACACCTTCGGCCATCTGTTTCGCGTGACCACCTGGGGCGAAAGCCACGGCCCAGCCATCGGCTGCGTCGTGGACGGCTGCCCGCCGATGATCCCGCTGACCGAGGCCGATCTGCAGCCTTGGCTGGACCAGCGCAAGCCCGGCGGCAGCCGCTTCGTCACCCAACGCCGGGAAAGCGACACGGCGCGCATCCTGTCGGGCGTGTTCGACGACGGCGCAGGGCCGGTGACGACGGGGACGCCCCTCTCCATCCTGATCGAGAACGAGGACCAGCGGTCCAAGGACTATGGAGAGATCGTCCGCGCCTATCGGCCCGGCCATGCCGACTTCGCCTATCAGACCAAATACGGGGTGCGCGACCACCGGGGCGGCGGCCGGTCCTCGGCGCGCGAGACGGCCAGCCGCGTGGCGGCCGGGGCGGTGGCCCGCAAGGTGCTGGGCGACGGCGTGAAGATCAGGGCCGGCGTGGTGCAGATCGGACCGCACCGGATCGAGCCCGAGGCCGTGGATTTCGACGCCGTGCACGACAACCCGCTGTTCGCCGCCTCGGCCGCCGTGGTTCCGGCGTGGGAAGCCTATCTGGACGAGGTGCGGAAGGCCGGCTCCTCCATCGGGGCGGTGGTGGCGCTGGAGGCGACGGGGATTCCCGCCGGCTGGGGCGCGCCGATCTACGGCAAGCTGGATTCCGAACTAGCCGCCGCTCTGATGTCGATCAACGCGGCCAAGGGGGTGGAGATCGGCGCAGGCTTCGCCGCAGCCGAACTGACGGGCGAGGAGAACGCCGACCAGATGCGGCTGGACGCCGAGGGACGGCCGGTCTTCCTGTCGAACCAGGCGGGCGGGGTCCTGGGCGGGATTTCGACGGGCCAGCCGGTGACAGCGCGTGTGGCGTTCAAGCCCACCTCCTCCATCCTGACGCCGCGCCAGACCGTCACGCGCGACGGCGCCGAGACCGATCTGAGGACCAAGGGGCGCCACGACCCGTGCGTCGCCCTGCGCGCCGTGCCGGTGGTGGAGGCGATGGCCGCCTGCGTCCTGGCCGACGCCTTCCTGAGGCACCGGGCCCAGGTCGGCTGATCGGATCAGTTCGGCCGCGGACCACCGGATCGTCGCCCGGCGACGGTCAGCGAGGCGACGGCCAGCGGGGCGGAGGTCGGCCGCGGGCTGGGGCGGGCGTCCTGTCGCATCAGGGCCATCAGGCCCGCGAGCCCTGTCGTCATCACGATCATCGCCGACTCCTGCAACTGCGAACCGTTTGCAGGTTTGCGCAGGACTCGTCGCCATGCAAGAGGTCTGAGCGGTGGCGTTTCGATCCGGGAGATCAACCGTGCGTGAAGACGGAAAGCTGGACTATCTCGAACTGCCTGCGACGGTCCTGCCGCAGACCAAAGCCTTCTATGGCCAGGCCTTCGGCTGGACCTTCATCGACTATGGCCCGACCTACGCCGCCTTCGACCAGGGGCTGGACGGCGGGTTCGACGCCGATCCCGCCGACCGGACGCCGGCCCCCCTGCCCGTCCTCTACGCCCAGGACCTGGAGGCCATGCAGGTCAAGGTCGAGGCGGCGGGCGGGCGCATCGTGAAGCCCATCTACGCCTTCCCCGGCGGGCGACGGTTCCATTTCACCGATCCGGCCGGGACCGAATTGGCCGTCTGGTCCGAGGACTGACGACGGCCTAAACCATCAGGCTCTAGCGGACGTCGACCGACTGGCCGATGCGTTCGGCCAGATCGCGGTCGGGGCCGTCGGGACTGGCGACCCAGACGTGGATCTCGGTCGGGGCGCTCGCGCGCTGGAACAGATGCTCCATCGCCAGGCGTCGGCCGCCCTCGGTCACGACGACGGACGTGCGGCCGCCCGCGCGAACCGTCTGACCGTCGAAGATCGGAAACTGCGACGCCGGACCGGCGTAGATCATCAGCAGGGTCCGCCCGCCGCGCCGCACGGCATAGATATTGGCGTCAGAGCCGGCGGGCGAGGCCGTCACGACCGCATCGGCCGGCAGCTCCAGATGGAAGGGCAAGGCGGCGATGGCCTCGGCCGTCAGGGGCGCAGGCGCAGGCGGCGGCGGCGCTTCCGGCTGACTTTCAGGCGGGGGCGCAGCCTGAGCCGGGGTCGGGGGCGTAGTCACAGGACGCGGCGCGGGCTGGGCCTGGGTCGCAGGAACCTGAGTCGCAGGACCCTCCTGGGCCGCAGGAGCCGGGGTTGCAACAGCGGGGGTCGTGCGCGGCGCGGCGGCGGGCGCGCGGCGCGGCGCCGTCGCGGGGGCCTGGATCTGGGCTTGAGCCTGGGTCGGCGCCGGAGGCGCGGCGGACGGGCGCTGGGGCTGGACGGCCGAGGGCGGGGCGCTGTTCAGGTCGCGGGTCAAGTCGGAGCCGGTGCGCGGCGCGGCGCTCTGGCCGGACAGAAGGGCGGCGGCGAGGACGAGGATGGACATGGCCGGACCTTGGCCCCGCAGCGGCGGATCGGCAAGGCCGTCCGGGAATCACGCGGCCGGAATCTGAATCCAGAAGATCGCGCCCTGCCCCGGCGTGGACTGAACGCCGATGACGCCGCCCTGAAGCTCGATCAGCCGCTTGGCCAGGGCCAGGCCGACGCCGTGCCCTTCTATGGTCGAACGCTCCAGCCCCAGGCGGTTGAAGGGTTCGAACAGCTGGGCCTGTTTCTGCGGCGTCAGGCCGGGGCCGAAGTCGATCACCTCCACCCGGATGTCGTCATGGACGCGCGTGGCGCGCAGCACGACGCGCCCGCCGGCGGCGCCGTATTTGATGGCGTTGGAGGTCAGGTTGTGCAGCACCTGGGCCAGGCGTTGGGAATCGGCCAGGGCGATCAGTCCCTCGCCCTCGCAGACCACCTCCATCTCGACCTCGGTGGTCTCGGCGCGCAGCAGGGAGGCGCGGCGCACGTCCTCCAGCAGGCCGCAGACCTCGGTGGGACGCAGTTCGACCTTGACGCTGCCGGCCTCGGCGCGGGCGACGTCCAGCAGATCGTGGGACAGGGCCTCGACCTGGCGGGCGGTGCGGACCAGCATGTCGGCCATCTCTTCCTGCTGAGGCGTGACCGGGCCCAGACCGCCGCGCGCCCACAGGTCGCCGATGCCGATGATGCCCGCCACGGGGCTCTTGATCTCATGGGCTACATTGGCCAGCAGGCGGGACTTGGCCTCCGACGCCCGTTCGGCCCGTCGACGCCCCTCCTGGGTGGTTTCGGCCAGGCGATCACGCTCTTCCAGAGCGGCGGCCATTGGAAGCATGGGCAAGAAGCCGACCAGAACCATCATCTGCGCCAGAAGCACCTGCTCGCCGGATGTCAGGCCGGCCGTATAGGGGCCGTCGCCTGCGATCGCCCCGCCGACGACCAGAACGGCCAGAACCAGAAGAGAGACGCCGGTGGCGGCGACGCCCAAACGCACGGCGACGGCCAGCAACACGGGGATCATGACGAAGCCCAGCTTGGGCTGCCCCGAAAAGCCGACCAGGAAGACGCCGACCACGGCGCTCAGCAGGACGACGCCCTCCAGCAGCTTGCGCGGCGTGCCCAGGCGCGCGACGGTCGACGGGGTCAGGGACAGGATCAGCACGCCGATCACGGCGATGCCGAGCGCGTGGCCGAACCACCAGGTCTGGAAGCCCTCGACCAGATCGTGCGGCCCCATTTGGTCGAGGGCCAGCGAACTGAAGGCGGCGGCCGGTATCGGGGCCACCAGGGCCGCGCAGATCAGGAACCGGACCATGCCGCCGAGCGTGCCCATGTCCAGCGTCGGGGCGAACCGGCGGGCCAGGACCACGGCGGTCACGACCTCCAGCATGCTGGCGGCGGTGAAAATCAGGGACAGGGCGGGCTTGTTGCCGACCACCAGCTCGGCGATCAGGATGCTGAGGCTCAGGACCAGGGCGTAGAGAGCGTCCTGACGGCGGCCGCGCGCGGTCCGCAGCCAGACCCCGACGGCCAGACCGTTCGCGCCCCACAGGCCGGCGACCGCCCCCGAACTGCGCGTGTTCATGACGGCCATGACGACCAGAACGGCGACTCCGATGCCCATGAGGACCGGAACCAACGGATGGGCGGCGCTGGGCGCGCCGTCGTCCCCCGCCCGGATGACGGACGGGTGCGGGTCGGCCGAGGGCCTTTCGATCGCCAGGGGAAGCGCGGAGCTTGCGGTCATCGGGGTCTCAGAACGATACTGACCGACGACCAGACCACAGGGTTCCTAATATCCCCTGAAGTCGAGGATGGAATCAGATTTTCAATCGTTGATTGAAGGTCTTGACTGCGGCGGCCGGACCTTCGGGATGGCGCCAGACCCCGGCGCTGACCGCCACGAAATCGGCCCCCGCGCGAGCCAGGTCTGCGCAGTTGTCGACGGTGATCCCCCCGATGGCGACGCAGGGGACCTCTACCGTCTCCTGCCAGACGGTCAGCAGGTCGGGCGACGGACGATGGACCGTGTCCTTGGTGTCGGTCGGATGGAAGGCGCCGAAGGCGACATAGTCGGCCCCGCCCTCGGCCGCATCCCAGGCCAGGTCGCGGTCCGCATGGCAGGTGACGCCGATCATGGCGTCCGGCCCCATCGTCCGCCGCGCCTCGGCCAGGGAGCCGTCCTCCTGGCCGATATGGACGCCGTCGCAGCCGGTCGCCCGCGCTAGGTCGGGCCGGTCGTTCAGAATCACCGCCACGTCGTGACGCCGGGCGATCGGCGCCAGGACCGCGACCGCCTGGCGGATTGCGGCCTCGTGCGCCGGCTTCAGACGGATTTGCAGGGCGGCCACATCTCCGGCGGCAAGGGCCTGATCCAGGGTCGCGGCGAAAGCCTCCAGGTCAGGGATGGCCGGCGGGGTGATCAGATACAGCCGGCAGGGCGGACGGTCGGGAACGGTCGGTGTCTTGGGCGGAGCTTTGGCCATGGCGTTCAGTGCCCTCGCCCGCGACGATCCGTCAACGGGCGCCGTTCCCGGCAAGGTCTGAGAACGACTTGCAATCGCCTTGGGGCCTGCTATAGCGAACCAGTCGCAATCAGTGAGCGCCCGCCCTCTCGTGTACGTCTGCAACTGCAACGGTCTTCGCCAGCGTGACGTCGCCCAGGCCATCGAGGCCGGCGCCCAGCGTCCGCGCGACATCTTCGCCCGCCACCAGTGCCAGGCCCAGTGCGCCAAATGCGTGTGTGAAATGCGTCAGATGATCCAAGACAACCGCGAAGCGTTCGCACTCGCAGCCGAATAGTCCTTATCGGCCGCCGTATCCGAAAATCACTCGCAATATCAATGTGGTGATAAAAACTCGCAAATAAACAACGCGAGTTTTACTGTGCTATTGCCTGGCTCGACAGACGGCGACTGCGCCGTACAGAGACAAAGGACCCAGGCCATGAGGGGCGACCCCGCAATCCTCCGCACGCTGAATGCGGTGCTGACCAACGAACTGACGGCGGTGAATCAGTATTTCCTGCACGCCCGAATGTTCGAAAGTTGGGGCCTGGCTCATCTCGGCAACGTGATCTACGAAGAGTCGATCGGCGAGATGAAGCACTCGGACATGCTGATCAAGCGCATCCTGTTTCTGGACGGCCTGCCGAACCTGCAGGACCTGCACAAGCTGAAGGTCGGCGAAGACCCGATCGAATGCCTGGGCGCCGACCTGCAGCTGGAGCTGGACAGCCGCGTCGCCACCGCCGCCGCCGTGACCCAGTGCGAGGAAGCCCGCGACTACGTCAGCCGCGACCTTCTAATGAAAATCCTGGCCGACACCGAAGAACACATCGACTTCCTGGAGAACCAGCACAAGCTGATCGAGCTGATGGGCGCGCAGAACTATCTGCAGTCGGCCATGAAGGAGATCGTGACCGACGGCGCCGCCACCGGCGGCTGAGGCGGAACCAGGGTCCGCTCCGGCCATTTGCAGTCCACGGACAAGCGGGAGCGGACCATGACCGATATCGACGACGCCCTGGAAGACGTGCGCGACGCCGCCACGGACCTTCTGAACAGCGAAGGACGCAGCGCGGTGCATGTCGTGACCGGTATCGCCCTGACGGTGGGGTTCGCCCTGTTGGCCCACGGCATCGCCTCGGGCGCGCTGAAACCGCGTCGAAATCTGAAGCATGTCCGCAACCGCGACCTGCCGATCACCGAAAAGCCCAGGGGCGCCTTCAGCCTGATCCTGCCGGCGGTGTTTTCGGCCACCACCCTGTCGGCCGTGCGGGTGTGGAACGCCCCGCCCCGGCCCGAACGGACCCGCGCCATGGGACTGTGGCTGGCGGCGCAGACGGTGAACGCGGTCTGGCTGGGCCTGCGGCCCTCCTCGATGGCGCGTCAGGTCATGGCCGCCATGTCCTCGGCGGGTCTGGCGGCCGCCTTCGCCCACGAGGCGCGCAAGCTGGACGAGGGCGCGGGCAAGATGGCCGCCCCGGCCGGATCGGGCGTGCGGCTGGGCAACTTCCTGCATCGCAAGGCCGAGAAGGCGACGGGCGCGCGCACTCTGCACTAAGCCTCCGCCTTGCCCTTTGGCGGGGCTTCCTCTAGGGATCGCGCCCTTCGCCACGCACCGGAACGGGCGCGCGGGCGCCACCCCAATTCCGATGTGACCCCATGAAGATCAACGGCAACACCATCAAGCCCGGCATGGTCCTGCAGCACAACGGCGGCCTGTGGGTCGTCACCAAGGCCAGCCACGTCAAGCCCGGCAAGGGCGGCGCCTTCGCCAACGTCGAAGCCAAGAATCTGGAAACCGGCAACAAGTTGAACGAACGCTTCCGCTCGGAAGACAAGGTCGAGCGCGTGACGCTGGAACAGCGCGACTATTCCTATCTGTTCGACAACGGCGACAGCCTGGTCTTCATGGACGACCAGTCCTACGAGCAGATCGAGCTGCAAAAGGACTGGGTCGGCGAAGACCGCATCCCCTATCTGCAAGAGGGCATGAAGGTGGTGATCGAGTCGCACGAAGGCCGGCCCATCGGCCTGGAACTGCCCGACCATGTGGTTCTGGAAGTCGCTGAGACCGAGCCGACCGTGAAGGGGCAGACCGCCTCCTCCTCCTACAAGCCCGCCACGGCGTCGAACGGCGTGCGCATCATGATCCCGCCCTATATGTCGGCCGGCGAGAAGATCGTCGTCGATACCGCAACCGGCGAATACGTCCGCCGCGCGGACTGATCTCGAAGTGGCGAGTGACGAGTGGCCAGTGGCGAGTATTGTAAGCCCACAGGTCACTCCATCCGCCGCAGTCTTCGTTCGGCTCGACACTCGCCACTAACCACTCGCCACTGAGACACGCCAATGGCCCTCGCTTCCGCCCTGCTTCAGGTCATGATCGACGCGGTTCGCAAGACCGGCCGCCCGATGATGCGCGACTTCGGCGAGGTGTCGCAGTTGCAGGTGTCGCGCAAGGGGCCGGGCGACTTCGTCACCGCCGCCGACCTGAAGGCGGAAGACACCCTGTTCGAACTGCTGATGAAAGCCCGGCCCGGCTATGGCTTCCTGGGCGAGGAACGGGGCATGGTCGAAGGGACGGACAAGTCCCACACTTGGATCGTCGATCCCATCGACGGCACCACCAACTTCATGCACGCCATGCCGCACTTCGCCATCACTGTGGGGCTGGAGCGGCGCGCGCCCGACGGGTCGTCCGAGATCGTAGCGGGCGTCACCTACAATCCGGTGATGAACGAGCTGTTCTGGGCCGAAAAGGGCAAGGGCTGCTATCTGAACGACCAGCGCATCCGCGTCGCGGGCCGTCGTGACCTGTCGGAAAGCCTGATCGCCACCGGCCTGCCCTTCATCGGCAAGACGGGCCACGCCCAGGCCATCAAAGACATCCACGCCATGGGCCAGCGGGTCGCCGGCATCCGCCGTCTGGGCTCGGCCGCCCTGGACTTCGCCTGGGTCGCCGCGGGCCGGTACGACGCCTATTACGAACGCAATCTGAAGCCGTGGGACGTGGCGGCGGGCGTGCTGTTCGTCACCGAGGCGGGCGGGCGCGTCACCACCATCGAGGACGAGGGCGATCCCAAGACGGGGGTGTCGATCCTGGCCGCCAACACCGAACTGCATCCGCAGCTCCGCAAGGTGCTGCAAGGCGCTTAAGGGCGGCCTCGTCATCGCCCTGTCGCCGGGCGGCCCTATCCAGGGGTCATGTTCCGCTTCATTCTGACCGTCCTGATCCTTTTGACGGGAACGCCGGCCTTGGCCCAGCCGCTGATCATCGCCCATCGCGGCGCCTCGGGAGAGCGGCCCGAACACACGCGCGCGGCCTATGAACTGGCCATCGAACAGGGGGCCGACGTGATCGAGCCGGATTTGGTGATGACGCGCGACGGCGTCTTCGTGGATCGGCACGAGAACGAGATCGGCGGCACGACGGACGTGGCCGACCGGCCGGAGTTCGCGCATCGCAGGACGACCAAGACCATCGACGGCGTTTCGATCACCGGCTGGTTCACCGAGGACTTCACCCTGGCCGAGCTGAAGACGTTGCGGGCCAAGGAGCGGCTGCCTGCCTTCCGGCACGGCAGCGCGGCCTATGACGGACGCGAGCCGATCCTGACCTTCGACGAGGTGGTCGCCATCGCGCGCGCGGCGTCGGCGCGAACGGGACGGACCATAGGCGTGGCGCCGGAGCTGAAACACCCGTCCTACTTCGCCGGCCTCGGTCTGCCGATGGAGGACGCCTTCGTGACGGCGCTGACGCGGCTGAACCTGACGGCGGCGGACGCCCCGATCATCGTCCAGTGTTTCGAGGTCGGGCCCCTGGAGCGGTTGTCGAAACGGGTGGCCGCACCCCTGGCCCAGTTGGTCGCGGCCGAGGGCGGGCCGGCGGATCGGCCGGACCTGACCTATGCCGTCATGATCACGCCCGAGGGTCTGAAAACCACGGCGACCTACGCCGCCTGGGTCGCGCCAGAGGCAACCCTGGTTCTGCCGCGCGACGCCGAGGGCCGCACGACCACGTCCAGCGCCCTGGTCGGCGACGCCCATGCGGCGGGCCTGAAGGTCGTAGTCTGGACCCTGCGGGCCGAGAACGCCTTCCTGCCCGCAGAGCGGCGTCGCGGCCAAGGGATCGCGGACCATGGCGACATGGCGGGCTACGCCGCCGCCTTCGCCCAGGCGGGGGTCGATGCGATCTTCAGCGACTTTCCGGCCCTGGCGCGCAGCGGCCTGACAAAGCATTGATTTTTATCAAATAATATCCAAGACGCGGCGCCCGGCCCCCAATTAAACTGCACCGTCGAAAATGGTGCAATTTCAGCTAACCCTTGTTTTACATAAGCCGAATTGCACACCCTGTGTGCAATTGGATCTATCCCGCGCGGAACTGGAGTTCGGCCAGGCGTGCGTAGAGACCGCCCTGTGCGACCAGTTGGTCGTGCGTCCCCTCCTCCACCACGCGGCCGTCGTCCATGACCACGATGCGGTCGGCGCGAAGCACAGTGGCCAGGCGGTGGGCGATGACCAGGGTGGTGCGTTCCTCCATCGCCTGATCCAGCGCGGTCTGGACCAGCCGTTCGCTTTCGGCGTCCAGAGCGCTGGTCGCCTCGTCCAGCAACAGGATGGGGGCGTCGCGGACCAGGGCGCGGGCGATGGCCAGGCGCTGGCGCTGACCGCCCGACAGGCTCTTGCCGCGTTCGCCCAGAGGGGTGTCGAAACCTTCGGGCAGGGCGTCGATGAAGCCCAGGGCCTGGGCCTTCTCGGCGACGGCGCGGGCCTCTTCCAGGGTGGCGTCCTCGCGACCGAAGCGGATGTTCTCCAGCGCCGAGCCCGAGAAGAGGGGCGTTTCCTGCGAGACCCAGGCGAAACGGTCGCGCACGGCGACGGGATCGGCCTGGCGCACGTCCACGCCATCGACCGACACCAGGCCGGTCTGGGGATCGTAAAAGCGCAGCAGCAGGCGGAAGACCGTGGACTTGCCCGCCCCGGACGGGCCGACCAGGGCGACCGTCTCGCCCGGACGGACGGTCAAGCTGAATCCCTTCAGCGCCGGCAGGTCGGGGCGGCCCGGGTAGGCGAAGCCGACGGCGGACATCGACACCTCGCCGCGCGGCGGCTGCGGCAGGGCGACGAGATGGGCGGGCGGCGCGATGCCGGGCACAGCCCGCATCAGCTCCTCGATCCGCTCCATGGCGCCGGCGGCCTTCTGCACGTCGCCCCAGCTTTCGCCCAGAGCCCCCACCGCCCCGGCGGCGAAGACCGACAGGAGCACGAATTGCAGCAGGGCGCCGGGCGACATCGAACCCTTCACCACGTCCTGGGCGCCCAGCCACAGCACCAGGGTCACGCCGCCGAACATGACGACGATGATCAGGGCCGTCATCCACGCGCGGGCGCGCATCCGGGTCAGGGAGGCGGAGAAGGCGTCCTCCACCGCCGCGCCGAAGCGGGCGATGGTGCTGCCCTCGCGGCCGAAGGCCTGGACCGTTTCGATGGCGTCCACGCTTTCCCCGGCGAAGCCCACGGCGTTGGCGAACCGATCCTGGGACGCGACAGTCAGCTTTCGCACCTTGCGGCCGAAGATGAAGATGGGCCCAAGCAGGAAGGGCACGATCAGGAGGACGAAGCCCGTCAGCTTGGGGCTGACGAAGAACAACAGGATCACCCCGCCGATCAGGGTCAGGAAGTTGCGCAGCGCATAAGAGACCGAGGTGGTCATCAGGGTCTCGACCAGGGCGATGTCGGTCGTCAGGCGTGACAGGACCTCGCCGGTCCGCATATGGGCGTAGAAGACCGGGTCCAGGGTCAGGATGCGGTCGAACAGGCCCTTGCGAAGGTCGGCGATCACCCGCTCGCCCGTGCGGGTGACGTAGAAATAGCGAACCGCCGTCGCCAAACCCAGGAACAGGGCGTTGGCGCCCAGGAGCAGGAACCACAGATTCAGGTGCGCCCCGCCGTTCTCGAACCCGTGGTCGATGGCGCCGCGCGCCAGGGCGGTCAGGCCCAGAGAGGCGGCGGTGGACAGCAGCAGCCAGAAGACCGCCATCAGGGCATGGCCCTTGTGACGCAGGGCGTAGGGAATCAGCCGGGCCAGGGGGCGGATGTCGCGACGCTTGGCCCGCTTCTCTCCGGCTTCCGACATCTGTTCGGCCAGAAGGGCGCCGGCGCTGGGTCGGCCCCGGGCCTCCACGCGGTTCGGGGCGGGGGCGGCGGCGGAAGGAAGATCGGTCATGGCGCCCGCCTCTTGCCCCGGAACGCCCCTCGGTGTAAACGCCGCGCTCTTTTCCGCTGGACCTTTCAGCGGAATTCTCAATTTCACGCGCACAGACGGTCGGCATCGTCATCGCGCCAGAGACCGGACGACGACCATGAAGCCCGATACCCATCCCGACTATCACTTCATCACCGTGGTGATGACCGACGGCAGCACCTATCAGACCCGTTCGACCTACGGGAAGGAAGGCGACAAGCTGGCGCTGGACATCGACCCGTCGACGCACCCGGCCTGGACCGGCGGCAACGCCCAGTTGATGGACCGGGGCGGCCGCGTTTCGCGCTTCAACAACAAGTTCGCCGGCTTCATCAAGAAGTAACGCCCTCGGCTGCGGCAAACTGCAGCATTCTGGTCACGAAGAGCGTCGGTCGAAAGGCCGGCGCTTTTTGTTTGTCCGGAACGTCGATAACATCGGCGGCGTTCGGGGTATGACAAGACAAAGGGCGACGATCCCAGGGATCGCGCCGATCGAGAAGCGGACGAGTTATGAATAGACGGGAATTGGGTCTGGGCGTCGCCACGGCGGCCGTGACCCTGGGCTCCACGGCGCGCGCGCAACAGGTCTTCGTGCAGCGCGGCCCTGCGGCGACCGCCTTCTACAACAGCTTCAACGATCAGATTTCGCGCCTGGCGGAAACCCTGCAGGCCGATGTGCGCGCCTTCTACGAGATGAACGGCTGGCGGCCGGTGTGGAACGCCGACCGCGTCCGGGCGCTGAACGCCGTCTCGGCGCGAGCCGACCGTCACGGCCTGTCGGGCGCGGACTATTTCGACTTCGTCGGCCTGGCGGCCGATCCGGCCAGCGCGGACCTGCGGACCACGGCGGCGGCCCTGGCCTATGCGCGCGTCCTGGCCGAGGGCAAGGTGCGGCCCGAGACGGTCGAAGACCTGTGGGAGATGCAGAAGAACCGCGTGGACTTGCCGCGCGGTCTGACCGACGCCCTGGCCGGCGCCGGCCTCTTGGACTGGTTCGAAGGTCTGGCGCCCACCGACATCGGCTATCAGAACCTGTCGGCCGGCTATGTCCGCTATCGCCGCCTGGCGGCCGGCGGCGGCTGGCCCCGCTTCGTCCCCGGCGCGACGATCGAGCCGAACATGAGCGACCGGCGCATCCCGATCATCATCGACCGGCTGGTGGCGGAAGGCGACCTGAGCGCGGCCGACGGGGCGCGGTTGAAGGCGCAGGGCCTGACCTACGGCCCCGAACTGCAACGCGCGGTTCAGGGCTTCCAGGTGCGTCACGGCCTGGGGGCCGACGGTCGGATCGGGACGGGAACGCAGCGGTCGCTGTCGGCCTCGGCCGAGGATCGGGCGCGCCAGATCGCCCTGAACCTGGAACGCCGCCGCTGGCTGAAGCGCGACTTGGCCCCCGAGCGGATCGAGGTGAACACCGCCGCCGCCATCATGGTCTATTGGAAGGACGGCAAGCCGGTCCACTCCAACCGCGTGGTGGTCGGCTCGGTCGAGAACCAGACGCCAAGCCTGGAGAAGCCCTTCGCCTCCGTCGTGGCCAATCCGCCCTGGTATGTGCCCGCCGGCATCGCGCGTCGGGAAATCCTGCCCAAGGGGCCGGGCTATCTGGCCGCCAACGACATGTATGTGAAGGACGGCATGGTCGTCCAACGCGCCGGCCCGCGCTCGGCCCTGGGCTATGTGAAGTTCGAGCTGCGCGACAGCTACGCCATCTTCCTGCACGACACCCCGTCCAAGGCGGCCTTCAACCTGTCCATGCGCCAGCGCAGCCACGGCTGCGTGCGGGTGCAGAACGCGGTGGACTTCGCCCGGCTGCTGCTGTCGCCCGACCCTGCCAAACTGGCCCAATTCGACACGGCCCAGGACACGCGCGACACCACCCGCGTCACCACCGGACGGGAGATCAATGTGCGGCTGCTGTACTGGACGACGTTCGTGGACGGACAGGGCCGGGTGGCGTTCCGCGAGGACGTCTATGGCCGCGACGACAAGCTGGCCCAGGCCCTGGGCATCGGCGTGAACCTGCCCAAGCCCGTGGACGACGGCCGCCGCGACGCGAACGACGTCGGGCCGTAAGGGATCGGTTCGCCCCTCCCCCTCTGGCGGGAGGGCGTCCGTCCTCAGTTGCGGAAGGCGGCCTCCAGCAGACCCAGTTGGTTCAGGACCGGGTTCACCGGCGTCTCGTCCTGGGCGTCCAGATACATGCGCCGATCCAGATGCAGGGCGCGGTCGAACAGTTTTTCCGACCGGACCAGATATTCGACCAGGGCGATGGGAAGTTCGGCGTGGCTGGGCCGGTCCTCGATCTGGCGGTCGCTCAGCCGGTAGCGCGGCTCGCACGCCGAGGCGGCGCTCATGTCCCCTTCCCGCACCGCGCGCTGGACCAGAAGCCAGGAAGCGATCTGCATCAGCCGGGTCGTCAGCTTCATGCTTTCGGCGGCATAGGCCAGGGCGGCGGCGCGCGACAGCAGCTTGGAATCCCGGCGCCCCTCGCCGTCCAGATAGGCGGCCGTCTCCTCGACCAGTTCCATGCCTTCGCGGAAGGTGCGGTCGAACAACTCCGACCGGGCGAAGTCGTTGACGGTGCGCATGCGGTCCGCGACGGCCGGGGTCGTTTCAGACAGGGTCATGAGAAGTATGGGCGTCCGTACTGCGATCGGCCGCCGAAGCCGCCTGTCGCTTGAAATCTGCAATCGTCATGCCACGGAACACGTGCTGGCGCGAGATCAGGAGCCGAAGTT
Source organism: Brevundimonas sp. SORGH_AS_0993 (assembly GCF_030818545.1). Taxonomy (NCBI): domain Bacteria; kingdom Pseudomonadati; phylum Pseudomonadota; class Alphaproteobacteria; order Caulobacterales; family Caulobacteraceae; genus Brevundimonas; species Brevundimonas sp. SORGH_AS_0993. The sequence goes on along the minus strand of NZ_JAUTAH010000001.1, from coordinate 156,025 downwards.
GAACAGGGCGTCGGCGGCGTTTTTCTTGGAGCGTTTGGCTTCGATGGCGGCGCGGGCGCGCGCGATCTCGGCCTCCAGGGCGGATATGCGCTGCTCCAGATCCTCGATGGAATAGACGTCCAGGTCTTCGCGCGACAGGGCGCGGAGGGGTTCGCCACGTTGCGGGCGGGGTTCGATATCTTCGAACATCGTCGTCGCCTTTCTGCGCACTCGTGCCAATACCAGTCGTGCCAATACGGGCCGTCGTCCCTATTTCACGCCTGGACACTGACGAATGCAAGCGGAGGCCCCATGCGGGTGATCGAGATCGAGAACGGATCAGGCCCGGCGGAGGCGCTGAAACCGGCGGAACGACCCGAGCCGAAGCCCAGCGCGGGCCAGGTGACGATCCGCGTGCGGGCGGCCGGCGTGAACCGCCCCGACCTGCTGCAACGGAACGGCGTCTATCCCCCGCCGCCCGGGGCGTCGGACATCCTGGGGCTGGAAGTCTCCGGCGAGATCGCGGCGGTGGGGGCGGACGTGACGCGCTGGCGCGTCGGCGACCGGGTCTGCGCCCTCTTGGGCGGGGGCGGATACGCCGAGACGGCGCTGGTCGACGCCCGCCACGTCCTGCCCATCCCCGACGGTCTGGACTATGTCCAGGCGGCGGCCCTGCCCGAGACGGTCTTCACCGTCTTCGCCAATGTGTTCGAGGCGGGCGCCCTGAAGGCGGGCCAGACCCTGCTGATCCATGGCGCGACCAGCGGCATCGGCGTCACGGCCATCCAGATGGCCAAGGCGGCGGGCGCGCGGGTCATCGCCACCTCGCGCGGGGCGGACAAGGCGGCGGCGGCCAGAGCTCTGGGCGCGGACGTCAGCCTGGACGCCCGGATCGACGACCTGGCGGCGAAGATCGCCGAGGCGGGCGGGGCCGACGTGGTTCTGGACATGGTGGGGCGCGACTATGCCGAGTTGAACCTGAAGGCCCTGAAGCCCGGCGGTCGCTGGGTCGTGATCGCCAGCCTGACCGGATCGCTGGTCGAGATCGATCTGATGCGGATCATGCTGAAGCGGCTGGTCCTGACCGGATCGACGCTGCGCAGCCGGCCGGCGGACGAAAAGGCGCGGCTGACGGCCGCCGTGGAGGCGACCGCCTGGCCGTGGGCGGCGTCAGGGGCGGTCAGGCCGCCGGTCCAGGCGACCTTTCCCCTGGACCGGGCCGCCGACGCGCACCGCGCGCTGGAAGCGGGCGATCACGTCGGCAAGATCGTGCTGACCGTCTGATCAGTAGCGGCCGACCGGACGCAGCGACGAGATGCTGCGCGAGAAGGCGCCGTCCAGACGGCGCACGTCGCCGTCGATCACGCGGCAGCGGCCCCGGAACTGGGCGTCGGTGCAGACCTCCCACCGGCCTTCTACCCGGACCGAGACGACGCGGTCGTTGAAGGGGGTGCGGCCCAGGTTGCGGTCTTCCGAGGTGAATTCCCGCGAGGAGCCTCGGAAATTGGGCTGGTCATAGACGGTGATGGAGGGCTGGCGCCATCCGCCGCCAGGGCCGCCGCCAGGGCCGCCCCAGCCCGGTCCGCCCCAGCCGGGCCCTCCATTGCCCGGTCCTCCATTGCCTGGCCCCCAGCCGCCGCCCGGACGACCGGGCCGGTCGCTGTCTTCGTAGTCGCCCCGGAAACGACCGCAGACCAAGAGGCCGTTATCGTTGTTGATCTCTTCGTCGCCGCAGCGCGCCACTTCGATCGACGTGCCGCGCATCCGACCCCGCATGTCGCGGCAGTCGGCATAGAGCCGGCCGCGGTTTACAAACGCCTCGGAGCACGACTGGGCGTAGCCCCCACGCGGAGCGACCCGTTGCGGCCCGTAATCCTGGCCCGAGGCCATCGCGGCGGCCAGGGCCGCGCCAAGCAGAATGGACATAGTGGTTCTCCTCTCCCGATTCCGAAAAAGCTTCGTTGCCGCGAAGGTTGCGTCAGGGCGGATGAACCGTTGCTGTATGGGATTGTCGGGCGACGTTTTCTTTTGCCGCGAATAAGCCTATAGACGAGGTCTCGCGCCCGGCCGAAAGGTCGGGCGCCGTCGTTTTCAACGCTGGCCGAGCCTCTGTCTCGGCGGCCTCATAACACCGGGACGAACGCCCCATGAGCGACATTCTGATGCCCAAGGCCACTGCGGTCTGGCTGGTCGACAACACCTCTCTCAGCTTCGAGCAGATCGCCGACTTCTGCGGCCTGCACCCGCTGGAAGTGCGCGGCATCGCCGACGGCGACGTGGCCCGCGACATTCGCGGCGTCGATCCCGTCACGGGCGGCCAGCTGACCCGCGAAGAGCTGGACAAGGCCCAGGCCGACGAAAACTATCGCATGAAGGCCATCGTCAGCCGTCACGCCGAACTGCTGAAGTCGGCCAAGCCGGCGCCGAAATACACGCCCGTCTCGCGTCGGCAGGACCGCCCGGACGCCATCGCCTGGTTCGTGCGCAACCACCCGGAAGTGACGGACGCCCAGATCGCCAAACTGCTGGGCACGACGAAGTCGACCATCGAGAGCGTGCGCAACCGCACCCACTGGAACAGCGCCAACATCAAGCCGGTCGATCCCGTGACCCTGGGCCTGGTCGGCCAGCTGGTGCTGGACGAAGTGGTCAAGAAGGCCGCCGAGAAGAAGGCCAAGGACGACGCCAAGAACGGCGGCGGCACCCTGCAGCCCGTCGTGGAAGAGGCCGAACCCGAGTTCGTCCCCGAGGAACGCGCGCGTCCGGGCGCCGAGCCCACGGCGGAATCCGTCTTCGGCAAGCGCGACTGATCGCGCGGACCCGATCCGAACGAAAACGGCCCCGGAGAGCGATCTCCGGGGCCGTCGTCATTTCAGGAAGGGGCGACGCGGTTAGGTCGCGCGCGCCTCCAGAGTGGAAATCTCTTCCTTGAGCCGAAGCTTCTTCTGCTTCAGTTCCCTGACCTGCAACGTGTCCACGGACGGACGGGTAAGCTCCTTCTGGATCGTCTGATCCAGCATCCGATGACGATTACCCAGTTCGCGAATACGAGCCTCGATGGTCATGGCTTGCGCCTCCTCAGGTTAGGGACCAGTAGAGTGAGCGCCCGGTTCGACGGCCTGTGGAATCACATTCCGGTGACAGACCGCCGCGCCGGACGGGATGGAGGCTGGCCTCAAAAATGGACAATCCTGTGAACGGAGCCGTACAGCCGCCGCCCGCCCGGATCGTGGTCGGAATTTCAGGGGCTTCGGGCGCGATCTATGGCGCACGGGTGCTGGATGCGCTGAACGACTTGGGCGTCGAAAGCCATCTGGTGGTCACGAAAGCCGCCCTGCTCACATTGTCGCAGGAGACCGATCTGACGGCCGAAGACCTGACGGCCAAGGCGTCGGTGGCGCACAAACTGGCCGATGTGGGGGCGGCCATCGCGTCGGGCTCGTTCCGGACGCTCGGCATGATCGTGGCGCCCTGTTCGGTGCGGACGATGAGCGAGATCGCCAGCGGCGTGACCTCCACCCTGCTGACCCGCGCCGCCGATGTCGTGCTGAAGGAACGCCGGCCGCTGGTTCTCATGGTGCGCGAGACGCCGTTCCACCTGGGCCATCTGCGGACCATGACGGCCCTGGCCGAGATGGGGGCGATCATCGCCCCGCCCCTGCCCGCCTTCTATGCGCGGCCCGCTTCCATCGACGCCATGGTCGATCAGTCGGTCGGCCGGGCCCTGGACCTGTTCGGCCTGAACTGGGGCGCGGTGAAGCGCTGGGACGGGCTGAAGTGAGGTTGTGGGACTGGGCCGTCGCGGCCTATGGCGCGCCCGAGGTCAGCGAGGCGTGCCTGGCCCTGCAGGACAGCCACGAACAGAACGCGCCCCTGTTGCTGTGGTCGGCCTGGATCGCGGCGACCGGGCGGCGACCGGACGCGGAAACGATAGAGGCCGCCTGCGACACCGCCCGCGCCTGGGACGGGGTGGTCGTCGCGCCGTTGAGGGCCATCCGCCGCACCTTGAAGGCGCCGATCCCCGACATCGACGACGGCCCGCGCGAGGCGGTGCGCAACCGCGTCAAGGGGCTGGAGCTGGAGGCTGAACGCCATCTGCTGGAGGCGCTGGAGGCCCTGGCGCCGCCGCCGGCCGGATCGCCGCGCCCGACGCTGGACGCCCTGGTCGCCACGGCGCGGATCTGGGCGCCGGTGACACCGCGTCCGGCGCTGATCCGCCTGGCCGACGCCCTTCCGGCCTGAGGCGGTCGTGGCTATAACCTTGTCGGGGATCGCATCATGAACGACGACATTCCGGACATCACCGAAGAGGAGGCCGCGCTTCATGACCGCGTCCGCCTGCTGCGCCAGGAACACGCCGATCTGGACGCCTCCATCGAGGCCCTGAACCAGGCCGCCATTCCCAACCAGCTGCTGATCGCCCGGCTGAAGCGCAAGAAGCTGGCGCTGAAGGACGAGATCGTGAAGATCGAAGACCGCATCCTGCCCGACATCATCGCCTGAACGACCGCCCGAAAGCCTCCGCACCGGCGCCCCGCCAGGGTCCAAAAGTCGCCCCACCCGCCTGACATAAGCCCGGCCTCGCCGGGGCTAGACGTCGTTCTGATGTCGCCCGCCCCACTTCTCCCTCGCGTAGAGACGCCGGAGACGCCGCCGAATGCGACGCCTGCTGATCGACGCGCCGATGGCGCGTTGCAAGACCCTGTCGATCCACTTGGGCCAGACGTTGGGCCTGAGCGCCCTGGCCCTGTTCGTCGCCGCCTTCGCCCCCGGCGTGACGACGCCCGCGCCCAGGGCGTCGCTCGCAGCGCCTGTCGCCCCGCCGCTGCAGGCCAGGGCCGAGGCCGCCGGCCCCGTGATGCGCCAGATCGTCTTCACCGCGCCGGTGAAGGGTTACGCCGTCAACTCCGACTTCGGTCTGCGCAAACTGGCCGTCGAGGCCAAGGCCCGAGCGCACAAGGGGGTGGATATCGCTGCGCCGATGGGCACGTCGGTCTTCACCACCGCCGAGGGACAGGTGCTGCGGACCGGATTCGACCCTGATGGCTATGGCGCCTTCATCGAGGTGGCGCATCCGAACGGCATGACCACCCTCTATGGCCACCTCAGCCGCGTGGACGTGGCGCGCGGCGATGCCGTGACGTCCGGCCAGCGGCTCGGCCTGGTCGGCTCCACCGGCTATTCGACCGGCCCGCACCTGCATTTCGAGGTGCGCCGCAACGGCGCCCAGATCAACCCAGCCAGGGTGATGGATCGTCCTTTCCAGATCGCGGTGAAGCCCCAGGGCTGAGGCCGCCCCGCTTGCACCGAGGAGACCGATCGGCCTAACCTCGCCTCGCCTTTGGGAGGGGCTTGAAGATGAACCGTTTCGTCGCCGCCGTGGTCGCGAGCATTCTGGCGGTGTCGCCGATGGCGGCCGAGGCCCAGGACTATGGCCGCTATAGCGACGCCGCCGCGCAGAGCGAACTGTCGCGCATCGCCGACGTCGATATCGGGGTGATGGTCCCAATGCGCGACGGGATCGGCCTGGCCACCAACGTCTATCGCCCCAAGAACGCTACTGCGCCCCTGCCTACGGTCTTCGTGCGGACGCCCTACAACGAGCTGGCCAACAACGCCCGCACGACGCGCACGGCCCTGACCTGGGTCAACCGTGGCTACGCCTTCGTCATCGAAAACGAGCGCGGGCGCTACTTCTCGGGCGGCGACTATCAGATTCTGGGCTATCCGCAGACCGACGGCTACGACGCTCTGACCTGGATCGCGGCGCAGCCCTGGTCGAACGGCAAGGTCGGGACGCTGGGCTGTTCGTCGTCCGCAGAATGGCAGCTGGCCCTGGCGGCGCAGAATCACCCCGCCCACGCCGCCATGGTTCCCCAGGCGGCCGGCGCCGGCATCGGCAAGGTCGGACGCTTCCAGGAACAGGGCAACTGGTACACAGGCGGCGTGCCACGCAGCCTGTTCTTCGTCTGGCTGTACGGCGTGGACAATCCGCTGCGCGCCCAAATTCCGACCGACATCGACCAGAAGACCCGCGCGCGGCTGTTCCTCTACAACGACCTGGACGCCAAGAAGCCCGAGGTGAACTGGCCCAGCCAGATCCGCCACCTGCCCGTCGATCAGATGCTGGCGGACCTGGGCGAGCCGCCCGCGACCTTCGAGCAGTTGATCGACCGCACGCCCGCCGATCCGGCCTGGCGTCAGGGCGGCCTCTATCACGACGACATGGGCTGGGGCGTGCCGTCGCTGTGGTTCAACAGCTGGTACGACGTGTCCATCGGTCCGAACATGGAGCTGTTCAACCACGCCAGAACGACGGCCCAGGACCGCGAGGCGGCCGAGAACCAGTATGTGGTGGTGGGGCCGAACAACCACTGCGCCTTTGCGGGCTTTAAGGCGGGCTTCCGCTCGGGCGACCGCGACCTGGGCGACGCCAGTTTCGACAGCGACGCCCTGGTTCACGCCTGGTTCGACCGCTGGCTGAAGGGCGAACGCCGCGCCTTCCCGGACAGCACGCCCCACGTCCAGTACTTCAACATGGGCGAGAACGCCTGGCGCACCGCCGCCCAATGGCCGCCGGCCGGCGTGCAGACGGTGCGGATGTATCTGCGCTCGGGCGGGGCGGCCAACAGCCTGAACGGCGATGGACGGCTGAGCCTGGAAGCGCCGCCGCCCGGCGAAACGGCCGATCGCTATCGCTACGATCCCATGAACCCGGTCCAGACCATCGGCGGGGGCGACTGCTGCAACGGAGGGCTGGTCACGGCCGGAGCCTTCGACCAGCGGCCCATCGAAGCGCGCGACGATGTGCTGGTCTATACGTCCGAGCCGCTGAACCAGCCGATGCAGGTCACGGGCTTCATCGACGCAGTTTTGAAGGTGTCGTCCTCGGCGCCGGACACGGACTTCGCGGTCAAGCTGGTGGACGTTGCGCCGGACGGAACGGCCTATATCCTGGGCGACACCATCATGCGGGCGCGATACCGCGATGGCTATGATCGGCCTACCTCGTTGACGCCCGGCCAGGTGGCGACGGTGCAGCCTACGCCGATGACCATCAGCAACACGTTTTTGCCCGGCCACCGCATCCGGATCGAAGTAAGCAGCTCCAACTTCCCCAAGTTCGTGCGCAACCTGAACACCGGCGGTCCGAACGAGAGCGAGCGTGAAGGCCGAGTCGCCGACAACGCCATTCACCACGCCGGGTCCGACGCCTCCTATATCGATCTGCCCGTGCTCAAGTAGGCTCTGGCATAGAGCGCGGCGTCGCCATAGGCTGGCCTTCAAAACACTGGGGGGCGGCATGGCGGCGGCGTTGACGCTGGAAGACGTAAGCAAGCGATATGGCGATTTCGACGCCGTGCGCGATCTGAGTTTTCAGGTCGGCAAGGGGTCGATCTGCGGCTTTCTGGGGCCGAACGGCGCGGGCAAGACCTCGACGCTGCGGATGATCCTGGGGCTGCAGCCGGCGACGGCGGGGCGGATCGAGATTCTGGGCGCGCCCGACGGCCGGATGGTGCGCGACCGGATCGGCTTCCTGCCCGAGGAGCGGGGCCTCTACAAGAAGATGACCCCGGTGGAGGCCATCGCCTTCTTCGGCGCCCTGAAGGGCCTGCCGACCGCCGAGGGCAAGACGCGCGCGCGCCAGATGCTGGAGCAGCAGGGCCTGGGCGCCGCGCAGAACAAGAAGATGAAGGAGCTGTCCAAGGGGATGGCGCAGAAGGTGCAATTGATCGCCTCGGTCGTACATCGGCCCGAGTTCGTGATTTTGGACGAGCCCTTCTCCGGCCTGGACCCCGTCAATCAGCAGGGGCTGGAGGCCATGATCCGGGGGCTGGCGGCGGATGGGGCGACGGTGCTGTTCTCCACCCACGTCATGCAGCACGCCGAGCGGCTGTGCGACCGGGTCGTGCTGCTGGCGCGCGGGCGAAAGGCGTTCGAGGGAACGGTGGACCAGGCCAAGGCCACCGCGCCGCGCTTTCTGGACCTGGAGGGCGACATCACGACCCAGGCGGCGGCGGCCCTGCCCGGCGTGGCCGGGGTGGAGGTGATCGCCGAACCGGGCGCGCCCCGACGACTGAAGATCGCCCTGTCGCCGGGCGCGGGCGGGCAGGAGGCGCTGAAGGCGGCCTTCCTGGGCGGGCTGGACGTGCGCGGCTTCGCCCTGAAGGAGCCGACGCTGCACGACGCCTTCATCGGCCTGACCGGCGACCGACCGGATCAGCCCGCGGTCAAGGAGACGGCCCAATGAAACGCATCCTTCTGATCGCGCGGCGTGAATATGTCGCCTACGCCAAGACGGTGGGCTTCTGGTTGTCGCTGCTGGCCTTTCCGCTGTTCGCGGTGCTGGGCGGGGGGATTCCGCTGCTGCTGCGCTCGTCCGAGCCGGTGAAGACCGTCGCCCTGATCGAGGAAGGCCCCCAGGCTACGGGTCTGGCCGCCCAGGTCCGCGAGGCCCTGCAGGAAGACGCCGAAAAACGCAGCGCAAAGTTGAAGGAGATCGCCGGCGCGGGTCAGACCGCCGCCGGACACGCCGCCGCCGCCCTGGATTCGCCGCGCATCCGGCTGGTTCCCGCCCCGGCCGCCGTCGCGGAGGCCGCGCCCGGCGCCGCGCGCGATGCGGCCCTGCGCGCCGTGCTGGACCGCGAGGCGGCCAAGGACAAACGGCTGGACGCCGTGGTCTTTCTGAGCCGCGACGACGGCAAGCCCCAGGCCCAGGTCTGGACCCGCCGGGCCACCGACAGCGAAGTGCGCGACTTCGTGCGCGGCGCCCTGCGCGACGGCTATCGCGACCAGGCCCTGACGGCCGCCGGGGTCGCCCCGGCCTTGGTGGCGCAGATTCAGGACTTCCGACCAGAGGTGAAAGCCTTCTCGCCCAATGCGGCCAGCGGAGGCGAGGTATCGCTGCGTGACCGGCTGCCGACCTTCATCGGCCTGGGGGCGGGCTTCCTTCTGTGGTCGCTGGTGATCACCGGAGCGTCCATCCTGCTGAACAGCGTGATGGAGGAGAAGTCGAACCGAATCCTGGAGGTGCTGCTGTCCTCGGCCTCAGCGACCGAGTTGCTGACGGGTAAGGTGCTGGGGGTGGCGTTGCTGACCCTGACGGTGATGGGGGTGTGGGGCGGGATCGGGGCGTTCGGCCTGGTGTCGGCCGCACCCCAGGTGGCGGCCCAGGCGGGCCAGGTGCTGCTGCACGGCGGGCTGATGTTCTATTTCGTCGCCTATATGGTCGGCGGATACCTGATGTATGCGGTGCTGTTCGCGGCCATCGGGGCCTTCTGCGAAACGCCGCGCGACGCCCAGACCCTGATGGGGCCGATCATGATGGTGCTGGTCGTGCCGATCCTGGTCATGCAGATGGCCCTGACCAGTCCCGACGCGCCGGTGGTGCGGATCCTGTCGTGGATTCCCTTCTTCACCCCGTTCCTGATGAGCGCGCGAGCGCCCAGCGATCCGCCGCTGATCGAGGTCGTCCTGACGCTGATCGGGATGTTCGCCATGGCCGCCCTGATGGTCTGGATCGCCGGCCGCGCCTTCCGCGCCGGCGCCCTGTCGGACGTGAAGCTGAGCTGGAAGAGCTTCGGACGGGCCGTGACGGGGCGGGGGTAAGCCGGCTTCTCCTTCCTGTCGTGCAGCGATGGGGAGGTGGCGCGGCGCTTCCTGCGCCGTGACGAAGGGGCCCTGCGTCCTGACGAGATCAGCGCAGCTTCGACCGCCCCTCCACCACGCTGCGCGCGGTCCCCCTCCCCGCTTTGCAAGGAGGAAAAGAAAAAGGCCGCCTCCGAACGGAGGCGGCCTTTGATCTATCGGCTTTCGCCAATCCCTTGCGGGAGGGGTCTTAACGGCCGCCGGGGACGCGCGGCTTGGGCGCGGGCAGCAGCCCTTCGCGCTGGGCGCGCTTGCGGGCCAGCTTGCGGGCGCGACGGACGGCTTCGGCCTTTTGACGGGCGCGCTTTTCCGACGGCTTTTCGTAATGCACGTGGCGCTTCATTTCACGGAAGCTGCCTTCGCGCTGCATCTTCTTCTTGAGGGCCTTCAGCGCTTGGTCGACGTTGTTGTCGCGGACGAAAATCTGAACCAGGTTAAACTCTCCTTTGGCCGCCCGCCGCGTCCTTTCGAAGGGAGACGGGCAGACAAATAAAATCCTCTCCCGAAAGCAGGGCTCTCGGATGAAGGCGCGCTGATACACGACCCGCCCCCATGTGTCCAGATCGCGCGACCAGATCGTCCGACCATTCTTGCAGGCTCGAAACCCCGGCGCGACGGGCGTATGGTGGCGCCATGACACAGACCCCCGACTGGGCCGAACGCACCGAACAGGCCGTGCTGGACGCCGCCCTCGCCCGCGCGCCCGCCCTGGGCTGGAACGCCCGTCTGGTGCGCGAGGCCAGTGAAGCCTGCGGCCTGTCGCTGGGGGACGAGGAGCTGCTGCTGCCCAATGGCGCGCGCGATCTGGCCGCCCTGTTGTCGCGCCGGCACGATGCGCGGGCGCTGGAAGCCCTCGGCGCCGTCGATCCCGCCAGCCTGAAGATTCGCGAGCGAATCGCCCGCGCCGTGTCCGAGCGGATGGAGGCGGGCGCCGCCGACCTGGAGGCTGCGCGCCGCTGCGCCGCCTTCCTGGCCCTGCCCGTCAACGCCGATCTGGGGCTGAAGCTGGCGTGGGACAGCGCCGACCACCTGTGGCGCTGGGCCGGGGACGAGGCGACCGACTGGAACCACTATTCGAAGCGGACCATCCTGTCGGGCATACTGATCCCCGCCCTGACCCTGCGCTGGTTCGACGGGCGCAGGGCGGCGGAAGACTTCGTCGCCCGCCGGATCGAAAACGTCATGGCCTTCGAGAAATGGAAGGCCGGCAAGGATTTCGACGCGCCGCTGCGCAAGATGACGGATGTGTTGAGCCGCGTGCGGTATGGGGCGCGGGCATAGCGCCCTATTCTCCGTCATCCTCTGGCTTGATCCGAGGATGACGGCGGGCGGGGCTTGGTTAGACCGAACCCAGCACCCGGTTCACATGGGCCATCTTGCGGCCGGGACGGGCCTCGGCCTTGCCGTAGAGGTGCAGGCGTTCGTCGGCCTGGGCGGACAGGACGCGCCACTGGTCGATCTCGTCGCCTAGCAGGTTGGTCATTTCGATGCGGGCGCAGGCGGTCGTGGGTCCCAGGGGCCAGCCCGTCACGGCGCGGATATGCTGTTCGAACTGGTCGCAGATGCAGCCGTCCTGGGTCCAGTGGCCGGTGTTGTGGACGCGCGGGGCGATCTCGTTGACCAGAAGCACGTCGTCGCCGAGGTCGAAGAGTTCGACGCCCAGGACGCCGACATAATCCAGCCCGTCCAGGATCGCCTCGGCTATGGCGCGGGCGCGAACCTGCGTTTTTTCGTCCACGGCGGCGGGGGCCAGGGTGGTGCGCAGGACGCCGCCCTCGTGCCGGTTCTCGCCCAGCGGATAGACCGTCATATGACCGTCCCAGTCGCGGGCGGCGATGACCGACAGTTCGCGCACGAAGGTCGCCTTGGCCTCAAGGATAGCGGCGCGGCCGCCCAGGCTTTCCAGGGCGGCGGGCGCGTCCTCGACGGCGTGGATCCAGACCTGGCCCTTGCCGTCATAGCCTTCGCGGCGGGTCTTCAGGAGGGCGGGCAGGCCCAGTTCCGTCAGGCCGACGACCAGATCGTCCAGAGTGTCGACGACGGCGAAGGCGACCGTCGGGGCGCCGACGGCGTTCAGGAAGGTCTTTTCGTCCACCCGGTCCTGCGACACGCGCAGCGCCGTGGGGCCTGGCGCGACCAGGGCTCCGGCGTCGGCCAGACGCTCGATGGAGGCGGCCGGGACATTTTCGAACTCGAACGTCACGACGTCGGCGGCGCGGCCCAGGGCGGTCAGGGCGTCGGGGTCGTCATAGGCGGCGACGATCTGATGGGCCGAGACCCGGCCGGCGGGGCTGTCGCGCTCGGGGTCCAGGACGACCACGTCGAAACCCAGGCGCGAGGCGGCCTGGCTGAGCATCCGGCCCAGTTGGCCGCCGCCGAGAATGCCGAGGGTGGAACCGGGGGAAAGCGGAAGCTGGGGCACTCAGTCCTCGACGGTTTCGGCGACGGATTCGGTCTGGGCGGCGCGGAAATCGGCCAGGCGCCGGGCCAGGCCGTCATCCGACAAGGCCAGGATCTGCGCGGCCAGGATGCCGGCGTTGGCGGCGCCCGCCTCCCCGATCGCCAGGGTGGCGACCGGCACTCCGGCGGGCATCTGGACGATGGACAACAGGCTGTCCATGCCCTTCAGCGCCTTGGACTGGACCGGCACGCCCAGCACCGGCAGTTCGGTCATGGAGGCGGCCATGCCCGGCAGATGGGCGGCGCCCCCGGCCCCGGCGATGATCACCTTGTATCCGGCGGCCCTGGCGCCCGTGGCGAACTGGACCAGGCGCTGGGGCGTGCGGTGGGCGCTGACGACCTTGGCCTGCCAGGCCACGCCCAGCTGATCCAGACGATCGGCGGCCAGCTTCATCGTCGGCCAGTCCGAACGGCTGCCCATGATGATCGCCACCGGCGTTGCGGAAGTCGCCATATCCGTCGGGCCCCTTGCGGAAAGGGGCCGGTTACAGCACCGACGCTGCGCCCGCAACCGGACAGGCGCGCGATGACCCGCAGAGCGGCGGTTTCCGGCCCAGACCGCCCTTCTAAGTGGGAGATTCACGCTCTACCATCGCTCAATCGCGCGCGGAGTGAGTCGCGCGCCATCGGAGCCTGCCTGCGCCGTGACCGACGTGGCCGAACACGACCTGACCGCCGAGATCGCACGGCTCCGCGCCGAACTGGACGCCTGGAAGGCCCGCGCCGCCGCCGCCGAGGCCGCCGCCGATCACGATGTCCTGACCCCGGCCCTCAATCGACGCGGCTTCGTGGCCGCCATGCAGCGGACCATGGCCTATTGCCAGCGGCACGATGTGCCGGCGGTCCTGCTGTATCTGGACATGGACGGGTTCAAGGGGGTCAACGACCGTCTGGGCCACGCCGCCGGCGACGCGGCCCTGGTGACGGTGGCCCGCCTGTTGCTGACGCATCTGCGCGAGTCCGACGCTGTCGGCCGGATGGGCGGGGACGAGTTCGCCCTGCTGATGCTGAACGCCGGGCTGGAGGAAGGCCGCGCCAAGGCGCGCCAGTTGTCCGAGGCCCTGGCCTCCGAAGGGTTCGTCTGGGAAGGCGAACGCGCGCCGCTGGGCGGATCGTTCGGGGTGCGCGCCTGGGACGGCCACACCGATCCCGAAATCTGGCTGACCGAGGCGGACGCCGCCATGTGGGTGCGGAAGAAGGGGCGCTGAAAGCCCCCTTCCCCGCCCGTCTTCCTTACAGCGGCAGACGTAGCTGGACGCCGCCCATGTGGCTGTCGGCGTGGTCGCCGAAACGGCCGCGATAGCCGATGGTGATCTGGACCGGCCCCACGTCGCCCTCGACCCCGGCCGAGGCCAGAATCTGACCGCCGAACGGATCGTCGACCTCGCGCGACAGGACCTGGGCCGGGTTGTTGTAGATGCCGACGCGGACCGGGATCGGAACTGTCGTCCAGGGCGTCGCGATAGCCGCCCTCGGCGAACAGGTTGAAACCGCCCATCTCGGCCTCGGCGCGAAGCGACACCTCGCCGGTCAGGGCCTTCACCGTGCGGTCGCCGTACTGGTACTGGGCCGCGACGCCCTGTTCGACATAGCCGTCCACGTCGCTGGCGACATAAGCCAGGGCCGCGCGGGGCGACAGGGCGAAGCCGCCCCAGTCGAACCACATCCCGCCCTGCAGGCGCGCGCCTGTGCTGAGGGCGCGGGTCTCGGCCGTGTGGACGATCGGCGCCAGGCTGGTGATGCGTTCGATGTCGTCGACATTGTCACGCGCCACGCCGGCGGCCGCATTGACGAAGACGTCGCCCGAGCGCCACCCGCCATAGACGTCCAGGCCGAAGCTTTCGACGTTGAAGTTCAGGTTGCGGCTCTGCACGTCGGTCTTCCTCGCCGTGCCGGCCAGGCCGAAGCGCCAGTTGGCCGAGGGTCCGGCCTCCAGCGCGATGCGGGCGCCCCAGCCGTCGCTGGACGAAGAGGTCACGGGGCCGCGCGCATCGGTGTCGACGCTGTCGACCAGGGCCGCCGTGGTCACGGACACGCCCGCTTCCCACGGCGTGCGGCCCGACAGGGCCTCGGCCGCCGCGTCCAGCCCGTCCTCGCGGTGACGATAGGTCGTCTCGCCCTGCAGCGCCGTCTGGGCGCCCAGGTCGCCGTAATAGAGGTAGTCGTTGGCCAGTTGAGCGATGATCCGATGACCGGCCGCCGTGGGGTGAACGCCGTCGAAGTAGAAATAGCTGTCCGGATTGCTGCACACGGTCGCGCCGTTGAAGCAGGGCTGGGTGATGTTGGTCACGCCGAAGGCGCCGGGATTGGCGGCCAGGGTGTCGCCGACCTTGAACAGGTCCATCAGGACGATGTTGGCGCCCGGACGCGCCGCGGCGGTGGCGACCAGATTGGTCTGCAGCGCCGTGTTGAAGGTCGTGGCGGAATAGTCGGCCCAGAGGCGCAGCGGCCGTGCCTCGGAACTGAGGCGTCAGGCTGAGCTTGGGCAGGTTGGAGACCAGGATGGTCCCCGCCCCCGCGCCCGCCACCGTGTTGACCAGGCCGTTGACGTTGGCCGCCGCCGCCGTGACCACCGGGGTCATGGCCGCGACCGGGCTGGCCGAGGCGCCGGCCGTCGGCAGGGCCTGAAAGATGTCGTTGGCGCCGCCCAGGACCGTGACCAGATCGCCCGGGCCGAACCGGCCGCCGGCGGCGGTGTAGCGCGAAAGCTGGTTCAGCATGCCGAACGGCACGCCGGCCGAGGCGTCGGTGCGCGAACCGCCGAAGGCGTAGTTGATGCTGCCGCCGACGGAGCCATTGAAGTTGGCGGGGTTGAAGCCCAGCAGCTCGGTCCACACGCGCCCGCTGGAGAATCGGCCCTGGTAATAGGGCGGCGATGGCGGCTGTGTTCCGCCCGAGATCAGATACAGATTGCCGTTGTCGCTGAGGCTGTCGCCAAAGACGACCAGGCGGTTGTAGGTCTGGGCCGAGGCCGAGCCTGCGAAGGCGCAGGCGGCCAGAGCCAGGGCGGCGACGGCGCCGCCGGTGAGAAAGCGTGACATGGATCCTCCCAAGGCCGTCGTGCATCGCGGCCGTTACGCGGAGGATGCGCCAGTTGACGCAGAGCGCAAGATGCCTCTGCGTCAGCTTACGGAAGAAAAACGCGACCGTGATCTAATGCAGGGTGCGGAACTTCAGCGTGCCGGGCACGGCGCGCAGGGTGCGAAGCGCTTCGGGGTCGTAGTCGCGGTCCACGTCGGTGATGACATAGCCGGTGCGCTCGTCCGTCTTCAGGTGCTGGCCCAGGATGTTCAGGCCCGCCGCCGCCAGCGCCCGGTTCAGTTCGGCCAGGACGCCGGGCTGGTTCCGGTGGATGTGCAGGATGCGGTGCGCGCCGGACACCTCGGCCAACTGGACGTTCGGCAGGTTGACGCTGAAGGTGGTGTCGCCCCGGTTCAGATAGCCCAGCAGGCGCTCGGCCGCGAACTCGGCGATGGCTTCCTGCGCCTCTTCGGTCGAACCGCCGATATGGGGCGTCAGGATCATGTTCTTCAGCCCCTGAAGCGGGCTTTCGAACGGGTCTGAGTTGGTGCGCGGCTCTTCGGGGAAAACGTCCACGGCGGCGCCGGCGACGCGGCCCGAGCCCAGGGCCTGGGCCAAGGCGCCGATATCGACGATATGGCCGCGCGACAGGTTCAGGAAAAGGGCCCCTTCCTTCATCCGGGAGAACTGGGCCGAGCCGAAGATCGCGGTGTTCTCCTTGCGGCCGTCCACATGCAGGGTGACGACGTCGCTTTCGCCCAGAAGCGCGTCCAGCGAGCGCATCCGCCGGGCGTTGCCCAGGGCCAGCCGTTCCGACAGGTCATAGAACAGAACCCGCATGCCCAGGTTTTCGGCCAGGACGGACAACTGGCTGCCGATCGCGCCGTATCCGACGATGCCCAGGGTCTTGCCCCGCAACTCCTTGGAGCCCGTCGCCGACTTGTTCCACTGGCCCCGATGCATGGCCGCCGACTTGTCGACCACGTCGCGCATCAGGACGATCATCAGGCCGACCGCCAGTTCGACCACCGAACGGGTGTTGGAATAGGGGGCGTTGAACACCGCCACCCCGTGGTCGGAGGCGGCCTCCAGGTCGATCTGGTTGGTGCCGATGCAGAAGGCGGCGACGGCCATCAGCTTGTCCGCCTCTTCCAGCACCCGGCGCGTCACCGTGGTCTTGGAGCGGATGCCCAGGACATGAACGCCCTTGATGGCGGCGATCAGATCGTCTTCGTCCAGCGCGCCCTTCTGCGTTTCGACGGAATAGCCCGCCTCCTCCAGCCTTTCGACGGCGGCCGGGTGGATGTTCTCCAGAAGCAGCATCTTCATGCGGCTGCGTGGGAAGGACCACCGGCCGACCAGGCCCTCGGCGTGCAGAACTTCGTCCAGGGAAGCGGCCTCGGCGTCGGCGACCTGCACCACCCGGTCGCGGCGGACCACCTCCGTGAAGGCGTAGAAGGCGTCGGCGGCGCCGGCCAGCTTGACCTCGGCGTCGTTCCAGCCGTCGCCGACCATGACGATCCGGCCCGACAGGTTCAGGCCGTGAATCACGGCGGGCTTTCCGTCCGCTTCGGACAAGGGATTGGCGCCGTTCACGCCGATGACGCGACCTTCGGCGTCATAGGCCAGGTCGTTGCACAGGACATGGTCGGGGGCGACGCCCAGAAGTTCGGCCACCGGCGCGATCACCTCGCGGAAACCGCCGGACAGGATGAAGACCCGCCCCTTGTTCTGCTGGAAGAAGGCCAGGTTGCGCCGGAAGGACGGGGTCAGCCGGTCCGGCGCCGTTTCAGCCAAGGCCGCCACATGGTCGCGCGTCAGGGGCAGCAGGGCCAGCCGGCGACGCAAGGCTTCGCCAAAGGCGATCTCTCCGCCCATGGCCTGATCGGTCAGGGTCGCGATCTGGGTGCGGATGGCCTCGGCCTCGGTCGTTCCCGCCAAGGCGATGTCGGCTAGGGCTTCCAGGGTTTCGAAATCCACCAGGGTCGAATCGAAGTCGAAGATCAGGGTCGGGCGCGCGCTCATGGCCCGCGTCTTAGCGGCCTTCGCAGACACAGCAAAGCCGGGTTGTGACCAAACCCGGCTTCGCCTTGATCGAACCATGCCGCCCAACGCGCCATTCGGTCGGCGGGCGGCAAGAAAATTGTCAGAAGCGCGCGATGCGGCGGATCTGGCTGTCGGGACGGCGGGTCTCCAGAACCGCCGCGCCGACGACGGCGGCCAGGGCCGCGACGGCCAGGAGCGCCCCGCCCTCGCGTTGGTGATCGCGCGCATAATCCAGGGCGTCGTCGGCGTAATGGCGGGCGGTCTCGCCGCCGCGCTTGGCGGCCTTCCTGGTGGTCTTGCGGGCGCTGCGGAACAGGTCGTCAGCCCAGTCGCCGGCGCGGCCGCGCGCGTCGTCGGTGAGACGGGCGCGCGCGGTCGCCGAAATCCTCGGCCCGGCTGCGGAAGGCGTCGACCGCGTCATGCAGGCGACCGCGCAGATCGGCCGCATCCACCCAGGCGCGCGGGTCCATGCGACGCTTGATCCGCTGATAACGGGTGGGGCCGGTCCGCTGGGCCAGGTACAGTACAGCCGCCGCGCCGAGAACGAGCGCCGCCAGGCCGCCCGCCGTGACGCCGGGGTGTTTGCGGATTTCTTCAATCGGGTCGATGTCGCGGATCATCGGCTGAACCTTTTCGTCGTGGACGTTAGCGAGCGCGGAGCGGCGGCTCCGCTTGTCGGACAAAGAGCGAACCGCACCGTAATCGGTTCCGCCGCTGCGGCGAAGCTTTCGCACAGCCGCCCCTGCCCCTTATCAAGCGCGGTCCGGGCGCCTAAATAGCCGCGATCCCGAAATGACGAACGCCAAGGACCCCGCCGTGACCGATCACGCGCCCGCCTCTCCGATTTCCGACGACCTGGCCGCCGCCTTCCAGATCGACGGCTGGCCCGTGCGCGGTCGCCTGGTGCGGCTGGGCGGCGCCATCGACACCATCCTGGCGGCCCATGCCTATCCCGAGCCGGTCGCCGCCCTGCTGGGCGAGGCCTGCGCGCTGGCGGCCCTGATCGGGTCCAGCCTGAAGTTCGACGGCCGGCTGCTGGTCCAGGCCCAGGGCGACGGGGCGGTGCGCTATGTCGTGGCCGACTATGGCACGGACGGGACGCTGCGCGGCTATTGCCGCTATGACGAGGCCGAGTTGGCGGCGGCGTCTCAAGGCTTCGCACGGCCGGGCGCGCGGACCCTGCTGGGCAAGGGGGTCTTCGTCATGACCCTGGATCGCGGGCCGGACTTCGAACGGACGCAAGGCATCACCCCCATCGAGGGCGAGAGCCTGTCGCTGTGCGCCGAACATTACTTCCAGCAGTCCGAGCAGGTGCCGACCAAGGTGCGCTTGGCCGTGGGCGAGGTTCAGACCGAGGCCGGTTCCCAATGGCGGGCCGGCGGGGCGATGATCCAGATCATCGCCGGCGACGAGACGCGCGGATCGACCGAGGAGGTGTGGGACCGCACCCGCGCCCTGTTCGGCACCCTGGCCGACGACGAATTGATCGACCCGACGATCTCGCCCGAGACCCTGCTGTTCCGCCTGTTCCACGAGGACGGCGTGCGTCTGGAAGGGGCGCGCCCCCTGACCGCGATCTGCCGCTGCTCCAAGGACCGGATCGCCGGCATGCTGGCCGCCTTCGATCCGGCCGAACGGGCGGACATGGTTGAGGACGACGGCGCCATCCGCGTCACCTGCGAATACTGCGCCAAGGTCTATGAAGTGACGCCCGACGAGGTCGTGGCGGCCCAGATCTAGGCCGGTTCCGTCGCCCGCCAGCAGTCCAGCGCCTGGACCTGTCGGAACCAGCGTTGGAGATTGGCCAGATCGGACACGGGAAATCTCGCCCGCGACTGATCCGCCAGGGGCGCGGCGACAGCGAGGTCCGCCAGCGACAGATCCGCGCCGATCCACGTGCGCCCTTCCAGATGGCGATCCAGAACGGCTGCAGCGGCGCCCAGCAGGGCTTCGCCACGGGCGACCTGGACGGCGTCGGCGGGTCCCATGCCGCCCAGCGCCTTGATCGAATTTTCCCAGTTCAACAGGCTGCAGCCCGGCATGAAGTCCTGGCCGCACCAAAACAGCCAGCGACCGATGTCTGCCCGCCCCTGCGGATCGGCCGGCCACAGCGACTGACCGGGCGTCATATCCGCCAGATACTGCATGATGGCGTAGGATTCCCACAGCACGAAGCCGTTGTCGTCCAGCACCGGCACGCGGTGATTGGGATTCATCGCCAGAAAGGCGGGGGCGTTCTGTTCGTCGCGGAACAGATCGACCACGACAAGGTCCAGGTCGATCCCGAGATGGTGCGCCGCCAGAGTAACGCGACGGCTGCAGGTGGAAAGCGGGTGATAGTAGAGGCGCATTGCGGGCGGTCCTTGCGGTTGACGCCCCTCTCTCTCACGCCATGCTGACAAAAACCGTCAGCATCCTTCACGCTTAATTCGGGCTGCGCGAGGCGCGCCGACAGCAGGGATCAGCCCTCCAGATCCAGCGAATAGCCGGCCGAGCGGACGGTGCGGATGGGGTTGGCGGCGTCGTCGCCGATGGACAGGGCCTTGCGCAGGCGGCCGACATGGACGTCCACCGTGCGGGCCTCGACATAGACGTCCGAGCCCCAGACGGCGTCCAGCAGCTGCTCGCGGCTGAACACCCGGCCCGGATGCTGCATGAAGTGGTCCAGCAGGCGGAACTCGGTCGGCCCCAGGTGGACCTCCTTGCCGTTGCGCTTCACCCGATGGGAGACACGGTCCACGACGATGTCGCCGTGGTTCAGCCGGTCGTCGGCCAGACCCGGACGGATGCGGCGCAGCACCGCACGGATGCGGGCGATCAGTTCGACCATCGAGAAGGGCTTGGTCAGATAATCGTCGGCGCCGGTGTCCAGGCCGCGGACCCGGTCGCTCTCCTCGCCGCGCGCGGTCAGCATGATGACCGGCAAATTGCGCGTCTCGGCCTTGCCGCGGATGCGGCGGCAGACCTCGATGCCCGACAGCTTGGGCAGCATCCAGTCCAGCAGGACCAGATCAGGCAAGCGCTCATCGATCTGGAGCATGCCTTCCTCGCCGTCGGATGCGACGGCGACGTCATAGCCTTCCTTTTCGAGATTGTACTGAAGAAGGGTCGCCAGCGCGTCCTCGTCTTCCATCACAAGGATATAGGGCTGCACGTCGGGTCTCCGGTCTCGGGTCAGTGCGTGGGAAGGTTAGGCGTCGGATCGGAATCCGCGGCCGTGGGCTGGGCGCGGGGGCGTTCGCCCACGATCTCGTCGCCCGTGATCTCGTAGTGGACGGTCTCGGCGATATTGGTCGCGTGGTCGCCGATCCGCTCCAGGTTCTTGGCCATGAACAACAGATGGGTGCAGGCGCCGATCATGCGCGGATCGCCCATCATGTAGGTCAGCAGCTCGCGGAACAGAGCGTTATAATGCTCGTCCACCTCGTCGTCGGTCTGCCAGACGGCCACGGCCCGGTCGACCTCGGACGCCGTATAGGCGTCCAGCACGTCGCGCAGGCGGGTGGAGACCAGCTTGCCCATACGCTCGATGGAGCGGGTCAGGGGCTGCATGGGCTCGCTCTCGGCCAGGATCAGGGCGCGCTTGGCGATGTTCTTGGCCAGGTCGCCGGTGCGTTCCAGATCGGTGGCGATCTTCATGGCCCCCAGGGTGCGGCGCAGGTCGCTGGCGACCGGCTGACGCAGGGCGATCAGGCGGATGGCCTTCTTCTCGATGTCCCGGTGCAGGGCGTCGAGTTTCAGGTCGCGCTCGACCACCGCGCGCGCCAGGGCGATGTCGCGGCGGGCGACGGAATCGACGGCGTCGGCGACCTGGGCCTCGGCCAGGCCGCCCATGCGGGCGACCTCGGCCGTGATCTGGTTCAGTTCGTCGCCATAGGCCTTGACCGTGTGCTGGTTCATTAGCCGAAGCGTCCCGTGATGTAGTCCAGGGTGCGCCGCTCGCGCGGGTTCTGGAAGATGTCTTCCGTGTCCCCCGTCTCGATCAGGCGGCCCATGTGGAAGAAGGCGGTGCGTTGCGACACCCGTGCGGCCTGGGCCATCGAGTGGGTGACGATGACGATGCAGAACCGCTCGCGCAGTTCGTCGATCAGTTCCTCGATCCGCGCCGTGGCGATGGGGTCCAGGGCCGAGCAGGGCTCGTCCATCAGGATGACCTCGGGGTTCACGGCGATGGCGCGGGCGATGACAAGGCGCTGCTGTTGCCCGCCCGAAAGACCCATCGCCGAGGATTGAAGACGATCGGCGACCTCTTCCCACAGACCGGCGCGTTTCAGGGCGCTTTCGACCACCCCGTCCATCTCGGACTTGGAAGACACCAGGCCGTGGATCTTGGGACCGTAGGCGACGTTCTCGTAGATCGACTTGGGGAAGGGGTTGGGGCGCTGGAACACCATGCCGACGCGCGCCCGCAGCAGGACCGGGTCGATGGAGCGGTCGTTGATGTCCTCGCCGTCCATAGCGATCCGGCCGGCGACACGGGCCCCGGCGATGGTGTCGTTCATGCGGTTCATCGTCCGCAGGAAGGTCGACTTGCCGCAACCCGATGGGCCGATGAAGGCGGTGACGGTCTTGTCCGGAATGTCGATCGAGACGTCGTAGAGCGCCTGCTTGTCGCCGTAGAAGACCGAGACGTCGCGGGCGGCGATCTTGATCGGCCCGGCGGGCGGAGTGTCGACCACGGCGGGGCCGGTCGCGGGAGCGGCGTCTTCCAGACGCGGTTCGCGCGCAGACGCGGCGCCTGTGACGTCAGGCAGGACCTGACCGCCCATGCGGGGCGCCTGGGTCGGATCGGCGGAACCGGCGCCCGACTGGTCGTCGGCAGAGCGGAAGATACGGAATTTCATTCTCTTACCACCGGCGCTCGAAGCGCCGCCTCAGGATGATGGCCGCCGCGTTCATGACGATCATGAAGACCAGAAGGACGATGATCGCCGCAGCGGTGCGTTCGTGGAACGCCCGCTCCGAGGCGTTCTCCCAGATATAGATCAGCGAGGGCAGCGCCCCGACCGGCTGGTCGATGGCGTGCGGCACGCCCGGCACGAAGCTGACCATGCCGATCAGCAGAAGGGGCGCCGTCTCGCCCAGGGCGTGAGCCATGGAGATGATGGCGCCGGTCATGACGCCGGGCATGGCCAGCGGCAGGACGTGACTGAACACCGTCTGGGTGCGCGAGGCGCCCATGGCCAGGGCCGCCTCGCGGATCGAGGGGGGCACCGCCTTCAGCGAGGAGCGGGTGGCGATGACCAGGGTAGGCAAGGCCATCAGCGCCAGAACCAGACCGCCGACGATCGGACTGGCGCGCGGCAGGTGCATCCAGTTGATGAACAGGGCCAGACCCAGGAGACCGTAAACAATGGAGGGCACGGCGGCCAGGTTGTTGATGTTGACCTCGATGATGTCGGTCAGCCTGTTCTTGGGCGCGAACTCCTCCAGCCAGATGGCCGCGCCGACGCCCAGGGGGATGGCGATCAGGGCCGTCACCAGGAGCATCAGGGCCGAGCCGACCACCGCGCCCAGCACGCCCGCCATCTCGGGCTGGGTGGAATCGCCCTGGGTGAACAGGACGGTGTTGAAGTGGGCGCCGATCACCCCCTCGGCCTTCATCCGTTCCAGCCAGGCGATCTGCTGGTCCGTCAGGCGGCGTTGATCCTCGGGCGTCGCCTTTGAGATTTCGCCCTTCAGGAACAGGTCTGCATCGTCCGACAGGGGCACGGCCAACGGCACGGTCTGGCCGATGACGTCGGGCCGCTTGGCCACCAGTGCGGCGGCCGTGAACTTCAGTTCGGACGAGAAGAGCCGCTTCATCTGGGCGGCCCGGGTCCCGGCCGCGTCGTCGGCGATCCCCCAGCGGGTCAGCTCCTGCTCGGCGGCCAACTGCTCGAAGTTGGAGCCTTGCGGATAGGCGCGGTCGATCCGCGCCGGGTCCATATAGACCGGGATGGTCACGGTGTGGGCGTAGAAGGCCGTGTGCCCCTGCTCCACGATGCGGATCAACAGGATAGCCAGAAAGACCATGGCCGCGCCGATGGCCAGGCGGCCATACCATTTGAACCGGGCCTCGCGCGCATGGCGGCGTTTCAGGCCCGCGCGCAGTCGCGCCAGCCGATCGGCGTCCGCCGCGCCGACGATCTGGTCGGGGGTCGCGTCAGTCATATTGTTCCCGATAGGTCTGGACGATCCGGTGGGCGACGATGTTCAGCATCAGCGTCACTAGGAACAAGGTCAGGCCAAGACCGAAGGCCGACAGCGTCTTGGCGCTGTTGAACTCCTGGTCGCCGGTCAGAAGGGTCACGATCTGGACCGTGACGGTCGTGACCGTGTCCAGCGGATTGAAGGTGAGATTGGCGGCCAGGCCCGCGGCCATGGTCACGATCATGGTCTCGCCGATGGCGCGCGACATGGCCAGCAGCAGGGCCCCGGCGATGCCCGGCAGTGCGGCGGGCAGCAGGACGCGCTTGACCGTTTCGGACTTGGTGGCGCCCATGGCCGAAGAGCCGTCGCGCAGCGACTGGGGCACGGCGTTCAGGATATCGTCCGACAGGGATGAAACGAAGGGAATCAGCATGATGCCCATCACCGCCCCGGCGGTCAGGGCCATCTGGTTCTGCACCAGGGCCAGATATTGGCCCAGGCCGTCCAGCGGACCGCCGATCAGGAACAGGCCGATCTCGTTGAAGAAGACCCGCAGGAACGGCCCGACGGTCAGGGCGGCGAAGAAGCCGTAAACCACGGTCGGCACCCCGGCCAGGATCTCCAGCAGCGGCTTGACCACCGCGCGCATGCCGCGCCCGGAGTATTCCGACAGATAGATGGCCGACAGCAGACCGATGGGCGCGGCCACGCACATGGCGATGACCATGATCAGCAGGGTGCCCGCGAACAGGGGCACGGCGCCGAACGCGCCGGAAGAACCCACCTGATCGGCGCGGATGGCGATCTGCGGGCTCCACTGCGTGCCGAACAGGAAGTCGAAGACCGGCACCTTCTGGAAGAAGCGGAAGGAATCGAAGGCCAGGGAGGCGATGATGCCGATGGTGGTCAGGACCGCGATGGCCGAACAGACGAACAGGGCGCCGTAGATCCAGCCCTCCACGCGATTGCGAGCGCGGGTCTTGGGCTTGATCTGGGTCATGGCGAACAGACCGCCAAGGATCGCGGCCAGCAAGGCGGCGACGGCCCCGCCCCACTGCAGGGTGCGTTCGATACCCACCATGCGACGCGCCTCGACCGGCAACTGCTCGGCCAGGGGGCGCTCCCAGATCTGCAGGGCCTGCTCTCCCCGACCGACGCGGTGGGCGTCGGCGAAGAAGGCGTCGCGGCGGAAGGGCTCCAGCGCCGAAACGGCGGCAGGCGTGCCGACGACGGTTAGACGACGCTCCAGCGGCGTCGAGAAGACGGACGCCAGGATCAGCATCAGCAGGGCGGGCGCGGCGACCCAGATCAGGGCGTAGGCCCCGTGCTGGCCGGGGCGAGAGTGGGGCTTGGCCCCGACCGAACGCCGACGCGCCAGGTTGCGACCGCCCAGATAGGCGGCGACGCCGAGGGCGGCGAGGATCAGCAGAAAAATCCAGATCATCCGGGGTCCGAGAGCGGCTGGCGCGAATCGACAGGGTCCGGATCACCGGGGGTCCCGCCGTGGCGCGACTACTGCCCGCGAATGGTCAGCGGATTAAGACGGATAAATGACAGTTCGGTAACAGCGACGCCAGACACGTCAACGCAGGTCGCGGCGCTCCACCACCATGGGGAACCAGGCGGTGAAGGCGGCGCCGTCGCCGGGCGCGCTTTCAACCATCAGACCGCCCTGGTGGCGGTTGACGATGTGTTTGACGATGGCCAGGCCCAGGCCCGTTCCCTGCCGTTCGCCGCTCTTCTGCCCCTCGACGCGATAGAAGCGTTCGGTCAGACGCGGCAGATGTTCGCGCGCCATGCCGGGGCCGTGGTCGCGCACGGTGACGGCGGCATAGACGATGTCCGTACTGCGGTCCGGCGTGACCAATGGCAGGCGCGTCGCGCCGGGCACGCGCGCGGCCGAGACCTGATCGAACGTCAGATCCGAACGGACGACGATCTCCACCGTCCCGCCTGACGGCGAATATTTCACCGCATTGTCCAGCAGGTTCTGAACCACCTGAAGGATTTCATCCCGATCGCCGCTGACCGAGGCGCGCGCCTCGCCCTGATCCAGTTTTACGGTGACGTCCCTGGCCTGGGTCAGGACGCTGACGGCGTCGACCACGTCGGCGGCGGCGCGGTCCAGATCGACGCGCCCGGACGGCGGAATATGTTCGTTCAGTTCGATGCGGCTGAGCGACAGCAGGTCGGCGACCAGTCGGCTCATGCGGTCGGCCTGGGCCCCCATGATGTCGAGGAAACGGTCGCGGGCGGCCACGTCCTCGCGCGCATGGCCTTTCAAAGTCTCGATAAAGCCGCTCAGCGAGGCCAGGGGCGTGCGCAGTTCGTGGCTGGCGTTGGCCAGGAAATCGACCCGCATCATTTCGATGCGACGGGCGTCCGTCTCGTCGCGCAGGACGATCAGGGCTAGGTCCTGCCCCTGGGCGGTCTGTCCTGCCTCGGCAGGCAGCGGCCGGGTCCAGGCGCGCCAGCGACGATCCCGCTGGCCCCCGGTCGTATAGTCGGTGGTGCGCGACACACCGCCGAACAGGGCCTCGTCCACCGCTTCCAGAACGCCCGGCTCGCGGATCACCTGAACCAGCAGGGCGCCCTGACGCTGGATGCGCAGCAGATCACGGGCGGCGGCGTTGGCCATTACAATCCTCCGTCCGGCGATGTCGTCGGGCTCTCCCCCGCTGACAACCAGCAGCGGATCGTCGATACTCTCGAATACGCGGTCCAGAAGCGCGCCCGTCGACGTTTCCGGATCGGGCGCGGCGGGAGATCGAGCGGGCGCCGTGTCGCCGCCGCGCAGCGGCGCGTTCAGCACCCAGGCCGTGGCCCCGACCAGCAGGGCGCCGCCCAACAGCCAGGGCGACAGATCCGGGTGAACGAAGGCCAGCACCGTCAGCACCAGAATGGCCATTCCGATGCTGCCCCCCGTCGTCCAAAACCGCGAGGTCGAGATCGGCGCGACCGGCGAGGGTGCGATTTCGTAAGGCATGCCTGGAGAAGACCGAGAGACGTGGGGACGCCTGATCCTTGCACGGATTTTGTGACGGCGCGCCGACAACCCACGACGGGAAAGCTTGCACCGCACATTTTCTTTAGAACTTTCTGGGATCGTCACACCTGAAAAGGGATGACCGTGAACAGCATTATTTCCTGCATCACACGCGAGCATGATTGGCGCGTCACTCTGATCGCCGCCTTGATCTGCTTCGTCGGCCTGGGGGCGTCCACCTTCCTCATGGAGCGCACCGGGTCGAACGATTCGGCCAAACGTCTGAGATTCGTCGCCATCGGCTCGATCATGGCGGCCCTTGCGATCTGGGCGACGCACTACACCGCCATGCAGGGTTTCGTGGCGGGCGTGCCTGTCCGCTACGATCCGGTTCTGACGGCGGCGTCCTTGGCGATCATCCTGGCCACCGTAGGGCTGACCGTCGGCGCGACCCTGATCGGCAAGGGGCGCCTGTGGCGCGGACTGGTCGCCCTGATCGCCGTCAGCGGCGTCGGCGCCATGCATTATCTCGGCATGGCCGCCATTCGAGGTCCGGCCCAGATCAGTTGGAACCCAACGCTTGTCGCCGCATCCCTGGTCCTGGCCGCCGCCATGGGCGTTACGACCGCCTTCTTCTATCGCCGAGGCGGCCTGGGCCGGCTCGGCGTGACCGCCGGCGGCCTGTCGCTGACCGTGCTGACGCTTCACTTCGTCGGCATGTCGGCCATTGTCCTGACGCCGGATCCTACGGTCGTGGCCTATCAAGGGCTGTCGGAGGGGGCGCTTCGGCTTCTGCTGGCCGCTGTGCTTCTGCTGATCGGCGTGGGCGGCGCAGCCTTGGGCGCCATGGCCTATATGGCGCGGGCGACCGCTCTGGGGCGCATCCGCGAAGCCGTCGACGCCATGCCGGACGGGCTGGGATTCTACGATTCCAGGGATCGACTGGTCCTGTGGAACGCCCGCTACGCCGAGGCGAACCCCGAGCTTCAACCCCACCTCGCCATCGGATTGACCTTCAGCCAGGCGCTGCGGATCGGTTTGTCGAAAGGCTGCTACGCAAACGCCCTGGGCCGTGAGGAAGCGTGGCTGGCCGAAAGGCTGGAAGCCCGTCGCAACTTGTCCGCCGACATCGAACAGCGCCTCAGCGACGGACGCTGGTTGCGCATTCAGGACCGGCGCACCTCCGAGGGCGGCACCGTCACCGTGTGCACCGATATCACCGCCCTGAAACGCGACGCCGAGGCCCTGGCGGAAGCGCGCGACGCGGCCCAGGCCGCCAATATCGCCAAAAGCCAGTTTCTGGCCAATATGAGCCACGAGATCCGCACCCCCCTGAACGGGGTGATCGGCCTGTCCCAGGCGCTGGCGAAGACCGAACTGTCCGTCGAACAGCGTGAAATGCTGGATCTGATGCAGGCGTCGGGGCGCACCCTTCAGACCCTGCTCAGCGACATACTGGACCTGGCGCGGGTCGAATCGGGCAAGCTGGAGCTGAACGAGGACGCCTTCGACCTGACGCAGACGGTGCGCGAGGCGGCCCAACTGTACCTGCCCAACGCCAGCGAGAAGAACCTGGCCCTCCATGTCGATCTGGCGCTGAGCGACGACCTGTGGGTGCGCGGCGACGCGGTGCGGCTGAAGCAGATTCTGACCAATCTGATCTCCAACGCGGTCAAGTTCACCAGCAAGGGCTTCGTCGGCCTGACCGTCCAGCGCACCCAGTCGGCCGATGGCGCGCCTTGGCTGCAGTTCACGGTGGAGGACACGGGCATCGGATTCGACGCGGCCACGCGGGACCGTCTGTTCAGCCGATTCGAACAGGCGGACGGCGGCATAACCCGCAAGTTCGGCGGATCGGGCCTGGGCCTGTCCATCTGTCGCCAACTGGCCGAGATGATGGGCGGGCGGCTGGATTGCGAGAGCGAGCCGGGCTGCGGCGCAGCCTTTATCCTGAGCCTTCCCCTGGTCGAATGCGCCGCTCCGTCCGCCAGGACCCAGCCGGCGAAACCCCAGGGCGAGACGCCGACGGGCGAGGCCCCTGCCCCGTCCCCCGCCGGCGGAACGGTCCAGGCCCGCGACCTGCGAGTGCTGGTCGCCGACGACCACCCCACCAACCGCCGCGTGATCGAACTGATTCTGGCCCAGGCCCCGGTTCAGGTGGTGATCGCCGAAAACGGGGCCGAGGCGGTCGAGGCGTTCCGCACCCAGGACTTCGATCTGGTGCTGATGGACATGCAGATGCCGGTCATGGACGGCCTGACCGCGACCCAGGAAATCCGTCTGCACGAAGCGGCGACCGGCGGGGCGCGCACGCCCGTGGTCATGCTGACCGCCAACGCGATGCCCGACCATGTTGCGGCGGGACGGGCGGCCGGCGCGGACCATCATCTGGCCAAACCGTTCAACGCCGCCGAGCTTCTGGCCATCGTGACCGATCCCGGCGCCCTGCTGCAGGACGAAGCCGTCGCGGCCTAGATCGATGTGTGGGCGCCAAGGCGGTTGCGCCATGGGTTCGATGCGTGTAATAGCCCGCGCTCTTGAATTCGAGGGTTCATGACCCCGCCGCGCGGGCCCAGGGTTGGCGCGGCGTTTCCGTTGTTGTTGAGGCGAGCCACATGGCCGAGATCATTCTGAACGTGGACGTCCGCGAAGGCGTCGGCACCGGCAGCGCCCGCGCTGCGCGTCGCGGCGGTTTCGTGCCGGGCGTCCTGTACGGCGGCGACAAGGCCCCCGTCGCCATTTCGGTGAACGAGAAGGACTTCCGCAAGTCGCTCTATACCGGCAAGCTGCTGGGCCACCTGGTGACGCTGAAGTACGGCGAAGAGACCCAGCCGGTCATCGCCAAGTCGGTCCAGTTCGACCCGGTGTCGGACCGCCCGATGCATTTCGACCTGATGCGCGTCGATGAGAAGGCCCCGATCAAGATCGAGGTGCCGGTTCACTTCCTGCACGCCGACGAAGCGCCCTTCGCCCGCCAGGGCGGCTCGCTGGAAGTCGTGCGCCACACGGTCGAGATTTCGGTCCGCGCCGACCAGATCCCCGAGGAACTGGTCGTCGATCTGGCCAAGGCCCAGCTGGGCGACACTCTCCGCATATCGGACATCAAGCTGCCCAAGGGCGCCGAGCCGACCATCACCGACCGCGACTTCGTGATCGCCACGATCAAGGTCTCGTCGGCCGCCCTGTCGGAAGCCGCCGACGAAGCCGCCCCCGAAGCGTAAGCCTCGCTGCAGCGACGAAGATCAGGCCCCGCCCGGTTCGCCCGGCGGGGCTTTTCTTTGCCCGATCCACGCGGCATGAGGACGTCATGATCATCATCGCTGGGCTCGGCAATCCGGGCGCGAAATACGAAAAGAACCGCCACAACATCGGCTTCATGGCCGCCGACGAGATCGCGCGTCGCTGGCGCTTCGGCCCCGAGCGCGCCAAATTCCAGTCCGTCGTGTCCGAGGGCGAGGTCGAGGGAACCAGGATAATGCTGATGAAGCCCCAGACCTATATGAACGAAAGCGGTCGTGCGGTCGGCGAGGCGGCGCGCTTCTACAAGATCAAGCCCAGCGAGATCATCGTCTTCCATGACGAGATCGACCTGGCGCCCGGCCGTTTCCGCATGAAGACCGGCGGCGGCGCGGCCGGGCAGAACGGCGTTCGCAGCCTGATCAGCCATGTGGGCGCCGATTTCCGCCGCGCCCGCATGGGGGTCGGCCATCCGGGCGAAAGCCATCTGGTCATGCCCCATGTCCTGGGCGACTTCCACAAGGCGGAACAGCCCTGGCTGAACGCCCTGCTCCAAGCCTGCGCCGACGCCCTGCCTTTCGCCGTGGCGGGCGACGACGAACGCTACCAGGGCGAAGTCATGCGCCTGGCCCCCGCCCCCAAGTTCAGCCCCCGCCAGGCGGCGCGCGGCGCGCCTTAAGACAAACCGCCGCCTATCGCGGCGTCGCAAAACGCCGTAGAGGCGAGGCGTGACCCGCGCCCAGGCCGACAACTGGTCGATTTCGAAATCGCTCGCCTTCCTGGCGGCGGTGTTCGCGCTTGTGCTTGGAACCTTGCTGCCGTTCGCGGCGCTGGCGGCGGTCCAGCCGGGTCATCCGCTGGTCATCTGTTCGGCCGAGGGACCGCAGACAATCCAGTCGGGCGGCGCGGACGGTCCGGTCGACAAGCATGTGGGGGCCAAGTGCGCCGCCTGCGTCACGCCTGCGCCCGCCGTCCTGCCCGCCCCGCCGACGCCTGAACCCGCGCGAACAATTCGCGCCTATAGCGCCGTCGTCTATGCGCCTTTCGGCGTCGGCCCGCCGCCGCCCGTCCGCGCGCCGCCGCGCCCGCCGTCCACCGCGCCGCCCCACGCCTGAAACCAGACCCATCCCGCGACCGGCCCGCGCCGGCGGCGCCCGATTCTCTGATTTCAGGACCTTCAATGCCTCTCAAGACTTCTTCTGCGCCGTGCGCGCTGCTGCTGGCCGCCCTGGCTGCGCCCGCGTGGGCGCAGACCGCCGCCCCGACCCAGATCGACAGCGTCATCGTCACCGCTCGGCGCAACGCCTATGACCCGCCCGTCGTCGCCGAAGCGCGCGCCCGATTGAGCCGCACGCCGGGCGCGGTCGCCGTGATCTCGGCTGAATCCTACGCCGACCGCTATGCGCCCAACCTGGCCGACGTGCTGCGCGATGCGCCCGGCGTCTATGCCCAGAAGAAATGGGGCGGCGACATCCGACTGTCGATCCGCGGGTCCGGCATCGGCAATGCGAGCCATAATCGCGGGGTCCTGCTGGCCCAGGACGGCGTGCCGTTCAACGAGGCCGACGGCTTCGGCGACTTCCAGCTGATCGACCCGCTGATCGCGCGCTACACCGAGGTCTATAAGGGAGGCAACGCCCTGCGGTTTGGCGGAGCCTTGCTGGGCGGGGCGGTCAATCTGGTCACACCCAGCGGCCGGACGGCGGCGTCGAACCTGAGCCTGCGTCTGGACGGGGGTTCGTTCGGGACCGTGCGCGCCCATGCCGAGACGGCGGCCGTCAAGGGAGACTGGGACGGTTTCGCCGCCGTCACGGGCCAGAGCGTGGATGGCTGGCGCCGACAGAGCGAAGGCAAGTCCCTGCACCTGTCGGCCAACATCGGACGCCGCTTCGGCCAGGACCGAGAGGTGCGGCTGCTGGTCTCGGGCGGCGACATCCATCAGGAAATTCCCGGCAGCGTCAGCCTGTCGGACGCCCTGACCAACCCCCGAGCGGCCAACCTCGGCAACGTGACCCTGAACTATCAGCGCAACATGCAGTCGATCCGCGCCACGGTGCAGACGCGCTGGCGGCTGGATTCATCCACCGTCTTCGAGGGCGCCGTCTATGGAACCTGGAAGGATCTGGACCACCCCATCTTCCAGGTCATCGACCAGGAGAGCCGCAACCAGGGCGTCTTCGGTCGGTTCGACTGGCAGGGTCAGGTCTTCGGCCTGCGCGCCGACGCCTTCTACGGCGCCTGGTATCGCCAAGGCGATCTGGACGCCAAGCAATGGGGCAATCTGGCCGGACAGCACAACGGCCTGCGCGCCCGCAGCTTCCAAAACGCCAAGGGTCTGGACGTCTTCGGCGAGTGGCGGTTGTTCGTCAGCGACCGGCTGGCCCTGGTCGTGGGCGGAACCTGGGGTCGAGCCGAGCGAGACTATCGGAGCTATGCGGTTCCCGGCGTCGCGGGCACGTTCGATCTGAGCGTGGACAAGAGCTTCGACGGGTTCGCGCCCCGGGCCGGTCTGTTGTGGGAGGGCGAGGACGGCGCCCAAGTGTTCGCCAATGTCACCCGCTCGATCGAGCCGCCCAACTTTTCGGCCCTGTCGCCCAGCGCCGGCGGCTATCAGCCCCTGGTCCCGCAGGAGGCCGTGACCTGGGAAATCGGCACGCGCGGGCGTCGGGCGACCGTGACCTGGGACCTCGTCGCCTATCGCGCCGACCTGGAGCACGAACTGCTGAACTTTGCGGTCAACGCCGCCCTGGGCGTTCCGGCCGCCACCTTCAACGCCGGGCCGACGGTTCACCAGGGGATCGAGGCGGGGCTGGACTGGCGGATCGCGCCGCAATGGCGGCTGCGTCAGACCTACGCCCTTTCCGACTTCCACTTCGACGGAGACAAGGTTTACGGCGACGCAGACCTGCCGGTCGTGCCGCCGCACCTGTACCGGGCCGAACTGCGGTACGATGACCCGGCCGGCTGGTTCGTGGCGCCCGGCGTGGAGTGGTCGATCAAGGACGCCTGGGTCGATTACGCCAACACCCTGAAGGCGCCCGCCTATATGGTGGCGAACCTGAACATGGGCTGGGGCGTGCGGGGCGGCCTGACCGTCTTCGCCGACGTGCGCAACCTGTTCGACGAAGCCTTTGTCTCGAACTTCAGCGCCGTCACCGACGCCCGACGTCCTGGCGTCTCGACCGCCGTTTTCTTCCCCGGCGAAGGCCGCTCGGCCTATGTCGGCGTCAGGATGCGCTACTGATGACCGACCCGATCCACAGCACGGCGCCGGAAGACCTGTCCGGCGCCTATCGCGCCGTCTGGCGCTGGCATTTCTACGCCGGCGTGTTCGTCATGCCGTTCCTGATGCTGCTGGCCCTGACCGGTGCGATCTATCTGTTCAAGGACGAGATCGACCAGGCCGTCTATCGACCGATGATCCGGGTGGCGGATGCCCCCGGCGTCGTTTCGCCAGACGCCTGGCTGCCGGTCGCGGCCAAGGCGGGCCAGGGTCGCGTGGCCAATGTCCTGATCCCACGGCGCGGGGACGAGGCGGCGCGGGTGCGGGTCGATCGGCCGGACGGATCGCAGCGCACGGTCTTCGTCGATCCGCACACCGGGCGCGTGACCGGCGTGACCGCCTATGGCGGGGTGATGGAGACGGTCAAGACGATCCACAGTCTCAGCCTGTTCGGGTCTGCGATGAACCTGATGGTCGAGGTGGCGGCCGGCTGGGCCATCGTGCTGTTCGCCACCGGGATCTATCTATGGTGGCCCAGGAGGCGAAGGGTCGCCACCGTGACCCTGACGGCGACCGACATCCGGCGACGGCCGTTCTGGCGCGATCTTCACGCCCTGGTCGGCCTCTATGTCGGGGGGATCGTGCTGTTCTTGGCGGTGACGGGCATGCCGTGGTCGGCGGTCTGGGGCGATCAGGTTCTGGGCTTCGTCCGGGCGCAGGGCTGGGGGCGGCCGCCCGCCCCTGCGGCGGCCAAGGTCTGGAGCCACGCCGGTCATCACGACAGCCCTTCCGGCGTCGGCTGGACCATGGAGCACGCCGTCCTCTATGGCCGCACGGCCCACGACCCCAGCCTGGCGCGGGTGATGGCGGTCGCCGACGGCCAGGGACTGGCGCGTCCCTATGTGGTCAATGTTCCAAAGAGCCCGAACCTGGCCTGGACCGTCGCGCGCGTGACGCGCCAGGCCGAAGACGCCCGCACCCTGTATATCGACGGCCAGACCGGCGCGGTCCTGGCCGACGCCCGCTGGGCCCAGTTCGGCCTCGGCGCCAAGGCGTTCGAATGGGGCATCGCCGTGCACCAGGGGCTGCAGTACGGGCCGTTGAACCGCCTCGTCATGCTGGCGGGCTGTATCGGCGTCTGGCTGCTGGCGATCAGCGGGTTGATGATGTGGTGGAAGCGCCGACCGCCGCGCCTGTCGTCTCCAAGGTTGGGCGCGCCGCCCGCCCCGCCCGGCGCGCGGATCAGAACCGCCGTCCTGGGCATCGTCCTGCCGCTTTGCATCCTCTATCCTCTGACCGGCCTCAGCCTGCTGGCGGCCCTGCTGATCGACAGGATCGGCCAGGCCCTTCTGCGTCGCCGGACCGTCCCGTCTTGAAAGGATATCCCACGATGAAACCCCCTTTCCCCCTGGCCGCCCTGACCTTGACCTTGGCCGCCTGCGGTCAGCCAGGCCAGAAGGCCGAAACGTCCAAGGTCGCCACCGTCGCCGTGACCGACGCCTGGTGCCGCCCGACGCCGAACGGCGCCCAGGCCGGGGCCTGCTACGCCACCTTCCTGGCCTCGACCGACGACCGTCTGACAGGCGGGTCGAGCCCGGCCGCCGACCAGGTCCAGACCCACGAAATGAGCATGGCCGACGGCGTGATGCACATGGGCGAGCTGAAGGACGGCCTGCCCCTGCCCGCCGGCAAGGCCGTGACTTTGGCCCCCGGCGGCGCACATTTGATGCTGACGGGCCTGGCCCAGCCGCTGGTCGCGGGCCAGACCACGCCCCTGACGCTGAGGTTCGCCTCGGCGCCCTCGGTGACGGTTCAGGCCCAGATCCGCATGCCTTCGACGGGCGGGGCCGGCATGGCGCACGGCGGTCATTGACGCCTGTGAAGCGCGAGCCTGACAAACGGGTTCGAACCGGCTAAAGGCTCGCGCTCACGAGGAATCCCATGGCTCTTAAAGTCGCGATCGTCGGCCTGCCCAACGTCGGCAAGTCCACCCTGTTCAACGCCCTGACCAAGACGGCGGCGGCCCAGGCGGCCAACTATCCGTTCTGCACCATCGAGCCGAACACCGGCGACGTTGCGGTGCCCGAGCCGCGTCTGAACGCCTTGGCCGAGATCGCCGGCTCCAAGGAGATCATTCCCGCCCGCATCACCTTCGTCGATGTCGCTGGCCTGGTGCGCGGCGCGTCCAAGGGCGAGGGTCTGGGCAACCAGTTCCTGGCCAATATCCGCGATTGCGACGCCGTGGCCTTCGTCGCCCGCTGCTTCGTGGACGACGACATCACCCACGTCGAAAACCGCATCGATCCGATCGCCGATCTGGAGATCATCGAGACCGAACTGATGCTGGCCGATATGGAGAGCCTGGAGCGCCGCCGGCCCCAGTTGGAGAAACGCGCCAAGGGCGGCGACAAAGACTCGGCCCTGACGCTGAAGCTGGTCGATCTGGCCCTGGCCCAGCTGAACGCCGGCAAGCCCGCCCGCACGGCCGAGGTGTCCAAGGAAGACACCAAGGCGTGGCATATGCTGCAACTGCTGACCGCCCTGCCCGCCCTCTATGTCGCCAATGTCGAGGAAGGTTCGGCCGACAAGGGCAACGAGCTGTCGGACAAGGTCGCGGCCCGCGCGGCCCAGGACAACGCCAACTCGGTCGTGATCTCGGCGCAGATCGAGTCCGAGATAGCCGTGCTGGACGACGAGGAGCAGAAAGAGTTCCTTGAAACCCTGGGCCTGGAAGAACCCGGCCTGAACCGCCTGATCCGAGAAGCCTACAAGCTTTTGGGCCTGCAGACCTATTTCACGGTCGGGCCGAAGGAGGCCCGCGCCTGGACCATCAATGTCGGCGACACCGCGCCCCAGGCGGCGGGTGTCATCCACACCGACTTCGAGAAGGGCTTCATCCGCGCCGAAACCATCGCCTTCGACGATTTCGTGGCCCTGCGCGGCGAAGCCAAGGCGCGCGAGGCCGGCAAATTGCGCGCGGAAGGCAAGTCCTACGTCGTCAAGGACGGCGACGTGATGAACTTCCTGTTCAACTAAGCCCCGTCCTTCTTGATCAGCTCGGCCAGGGGATTGGCGGGGTCCGGCGCGCGCGGCGAGGCCGGACAGCGCGCCAGCTTCTCGATGGCCATGTTCCGATCAATATGGGTCATGGTCAGGACGTCGCCGTCCGTGGCCATATGCACCCGCTCGCGCGCGCCCGAAGCGCAGGCCAGGGTCGCCACATAGCCGCCCGGCGTCTCGTGGATTTCGGCCAGGTCGCAGACCTTCTGCGGCCCCTCATAGCGTAGCGGCGTGATGCGGACCGGGCCTTCCGCCGCGCCAGGAGCGGCCGCACACCAAGCCGGATTGGACGACCACACGCCCACGAAACTGGTCGGCCCGCGCGACGCCAGGGACGAGGGACCGCGCGCCTCCACGACCTGGCGCGCCTCGGGCGTCTGCAAGGGGCGGGCCGGATCGGTCGGCGGATTGACGTCATTTTGGCCGCACGCCCCCAGGACGGTCGCAAGGGCGCAGAGGGGAAGCAGAGCGGATTTCATCCCGCAGCAACGCCAGGGCCACGCTCAAGGTTCAACCGCACATCAAGTGCGGTTGATTCTGATAATCGTTCGCACTATTGAAGCCGCCTTCATTCATGCGGGGCCACTCATGCGCAACCATATCCTTCTCTGCACTGTCGCAGCTGCGGCGATGGCCGTCGCCTTCGTCGGCGCCCCGGCCCAGGCCGAAGCCCCGCAGGTGGCGCCGACCCAGGTCGATCCGGTCATCGTCATCGGAACCCGCTCGGAAAGGCTGGCGTCCCAGACCCCCGGCACGGTCAGCGTCATCACCGATGCGCAGATCGAGGCCACGCTGACGACCGACATCAAGGATCTGATCCGGTACGAGCCGGGGGTCAGCGTCCCCACCTCTCCCTCCCGATTCGGCCTGGCGCTGTCCGGCGTGGGCCGCGACGGAAATGCCGGCTTCACCATTCGCGGCATGGGCGGCGACCGTGTTCTGATCATCAACGACGGCGTTCGTCTGCCGGCAGGCTTCAGCTTCGGCGCCCAGGCGGTGGGGCGCGGCGGCTATAACGATCTGGACCTGATAAAGTCGGTCGAAATCCTGCGCGGCCCCGCCTCGGCCCTTTACGGCTCCGACGGAATCGCCGGCGCCGTGGCCTTCAAGACCAAGGATCCGAGCGATTTCCTGACCGGCGGTCAGGCTTTCGGGGCGCGCGCTCGCGTGGCGTACAACTCCGCCGATGAAGGCTGGACCGAGGGCCTGGCCTTCGCGGGCCGGTCGGGTTCGCTGTCGGGCCTGTTCGCCTACACCCGGCGTGACTATCAGGAGACCGAGAACAAGGGGTCGGTCGGCGGCGTGGGCGCCGCACGCACCGAAGCCAATCCGCAGGACTTCGCCAGCAACGCCTACCTGGGCAAGCTGGTGTGGCGGGCCGCGCCCAACCATCTGCTGCGTCTGACCTACGACCATCTCGATTCGGTCATGACCGGCGACGCCCTGAGCAGCCGTTCCTCGACGGTTCTATCCGTCACCGCCCACGACAAGACCCAGCGGGACCGCGTCAGCGGCGACTGGCGCTTCACCGACTTCGCCGGCCTGACCGATGGTTCGGTCAGCCTGTACTGGCAGGACTCCACGACCCGGCAATACACCTTTGAGGACCGCACACCGGCGGTGGACCGCGCACGCGACACCACCTTCGACAACGGCGTCTATGGCCTGGCCGCGCAAGGATCGCGGGTGTTCGGCGCAGGCGGCGCGGTCGAGCACCGCGTCACCTTCGGCGGCGACTGGTCCAAGACCACGCAGGAGGGGGTGCGCGACGGGATCACTCCGCCGGTCGGCGAAACCTTCCCCATCCGCGCCTTCCCCAAGACCGAGTTCCAGCTGGCCGGCCTGTTCGTCCAGGACGAGATCGAGATGCTGGGCGGCGCGCTGAGCATCATCCCCGCCGTGCGGTACGACTGGTACGACCTCTCGCCCAAGGTGGACGCCCAATTCCCGGCCGCCGCCTCGGGACAGAGCGACGACCACATTTCGCCCAAGCTGGGCGTCGTCTATTGGACGGGCGCGCACCTGGGGGTCTTCGCCAACTATGGCCTGGGCTTCCGCGCGCCGTCGCCGATGCAGGTGAACAACTATTTCGAGAACCCCGTCTACGGCTATCGCTCGATTCCCAATCCGAACCTGGCGCCGGAAACCAGCGAGAGCTTCGAGGCCGGTTTCCGCCTGCGCGACATCGACGTCGCGGGCGGCAAGATGCGGCTGAACACCACGGCCTTCGCCACCCACTATGACGACTTCATCGACCAGGTGGCGGTCGCCGGCAGCGGCATCCCCGGCATCGATCCCCTGGTCTATCAGTACGTCAACCTGACCGAGGTGGACATCCGGGGCCTGGAAGCGCGCGCCGACATCTATTGGGACAACGGCTTCAGCCTGATCGGCTCGGCCGCCTATGCCGAAGGCGAGCAGACAACCGGCGGCCGTCGCACCGAACTGGGCAGCGTCGATCCGGTGAAGGTCGTCGCCGGCCTGAACTACGCCGCGCCGTCGGGCGTATGGGGGGGATCAGCCACCGTCACCTGGTCGGGCAAGAAGGATCAGGCGACCTACAATCTGTCGTGCGGGACGACCTGCTATCTGGGCGACAGCTTCACCCTGGTGGACCTGACCGCCTACTGGAACGTGACGGAGCGGGCCACGCTGCGCGCCGGCGCCTTCAACGTCTTCGACGAGACCTATGGCTGGTGGAGCGACCTGCGGGGCCTGTCCGCCACCTCGACCGTCAAGGACGCCTACACCCAGCCGGGCCGCAATTTCGGCCTGTCCCTGACTCTGCGCCTGTAATCGCCATGACCGCCAAAGCTTCGAGAACACGCCCCATGCGCGCCATACTGATCGCCGCCGCCCTGCTGGCCGCCGCCCCTGCCGCCCAGGCGCTGGAGACCGCCGCCCAGCCGCCCGCCGCCGCGCCCGCCAACGCCTTCGAGCGGGATCGTCACTCGATCCTGGCGCAGGCCGGCCAGTACCGCGTTCATTTCGACATGCGCGAGAACGTCAGCTTCCGCGCCGACTACGATCCGCTGGAGGAAAAGCTGTCCGGCGGCAGCGAGATCGTGCGCGTCGTCTATGACAAGGGCGACCGGATCAGCCTGCAGCATATCCTGGTGATGGAGCACGACGGCCAGACCATCGTGGTCAAGCACTGGCGCCAGGACTGGGCCTATCAGCCCGAGACGGTCCTGACCTACGCCGGGCCGAACCAGTGGGTCCTGACGCCCGTGTCGGCCGATCAACGCCAGGGCGCCTGGTCCCAGACGGTATGGCAGACGGACGATTCGCCGCGCTATGGCGGCGTCGGCCGCTGGACCTATGAGAACGGTCTGTCGGCCTGGACATCCAACCCGACATGGCGGCCGCTGGCGCGGCGCGACGCGGTGCGCAACCCCGTCTATGACCGCTATCTGGGGACCAACCGCCATATCCTGAAGCCGGACGGCTGGGTTCACATTCAGGACAATATGAAGATGTCGGGTCGGGCGGGCGGCGAGCCGATCGCCATCGTCCAGGAAGACGTCATAAACACCTACGACCGCAACGACAGCTATTCGGCCAAGCCGGGCGACGACTACTGGGCGAAGACGCAAGCGTTCTGGGCGGCCGTGCGCGACGCCTGGGACGCGGCCATCGCAGCCGGAAACGGCGTCCATCTACAGGAAGAGGCCCAGACCGGCGCCGTCACAGGAATGCCGTTGATGGACCTGGCCCAGGCGGTGGCGGACGGCAAGACGCCCGAAACCCAAGCCATCGCCCAGGCCCGCACCCTGATCGCCCAGGCCACAACACCCCGCTGACCTTCCCCCAGCGCGGAAGACTGAAACGGCGGCCGGACGACCGGTCGCCGTCTTTTTTCGCCCTCAGGTCAGGACGACACGACCGTTCTGCAGGCGAAAGGCCACCCCCGTGCGCTGAAACAGCCGCGCGACCACGGCGGACGGATCGGACGCGCCCTGGTCCAGCAGCCGTTCGACATCGCCGCGCAGCGACGGATCGCGCGATGCGCGGGTCAGGGCCGTCAGCCACTCCTCACGGCTCAGGACGCCGTCGGGCTGGCGCAGCAGGGGCTTCAGAAAATCGAACCAGTCGCCGCCCGTCCGCTGGCGCTGCGCGCCCTCGGCCACCAGGGCGAAGACGGCCCCGCAGGCGTAGAAGGCCCGGTGTTCGCCCCGCTCGCCCGCCTGGGCCACCGGCTTCGTAGCCAGGGCGACGCAATCGTCCACTTCCGACTGCAGCTCGGCCCGGTCGTCATAGGCGGGGTCCAGCCCCTTCAGCGCCCGCACGGCCATCATGTCGGCCCCGCCCTCGGTGATCCAAGCCTCGTCCGCGAACTGGTAGCGCACCGCCTGACCCAGCCAGAAATGCGCCGCCTCGTGGGCGATGAACCACCGCGAGCGTTCGCGGATCTCGGCCTGGGGCGTGGTCACGCCCCGCCCCTCGAACGACATGACGATCAGGCCGGGCAGGACGCTGCCGCTCATGCTGGTCACGCGCTCGGTCGGGCCGTTCCAGGCCGCCATGACGATGGGGTTCGCGCCGCCGGCGTCGCTCTCGCCCAGGCGGCTGCGATAGTAGTGACCGACATCCGGGGCGAAGTTGCGGATTTCCTGGACGATCCAGGCCGGCAGATTGGGATCGATCACCGTCGACAGACCGTCGCCCGCCGTCACGGTTGCCTCGCCCAAAAGGACATAGCT
Source organism: Brevundimonas sp. SORGH_AS_0993 (assembly GCF_030818545.1). Taxonomy (NCBI): domain Bacteria; kingdom Pseudomonadati; phylum Pseudomonadota; class Alphaproteobacteria; order Caulobacterales; family Caulobacteraceae; genus Brevundimonas; species Brevundimonas sp. SORGH_AS_0993. The sequence continues at coordinate 115,530 of NZ_JAUTAH010000001.1, read as the reverse complement.
GCGTTCGTCGGTCGTGGTCAGGTCGGCGGCGCGGCGGCCCTTGAACAGGACGGGGCCGCCGACATCGCGCCAGGTGACACGCGCCGGGCCGCCGTCCACCCGCACGCGGTTCAGGTCGTCCGGCAGCTGTTCGGCGGCCTGGACGGACGGCAGGGCGAAGACGTCGAACTGGCGCGTCGGCAGGCCGACCGTGCCGTTGGAGAAGACGAGGGTGCGATATTCGGCCTCCAGGTCCACCGGCTGCGGCTGGACCCGGAACCGCACCTCGCGCGGCACGGTGCCGCCGTCGCGGCTGCGGACGATGTCGTAGAAGCCGCGACGCTCCATCACCACGCCCGGCGTCTCCACCGTCCATTGGCGCGGTCGCCAGGGCTGGCGCGAATCCGTCTCCAAGGCGGAATCCATGAAGGCCCAGACGGTCGCGTCGCGCCCGAACCGATAATCGACCGTCACATGCTCGCCGTCCCGCGTCACCGTGACCTGAGGCGTGGCGTCCATCGCTGCGGCGGCCGGCGTCATCGTCGGGCCGGCGGCGCAGGCGCCCCCCGCCAGCAGGACGGCGACAAGAGCGGACGAGGGGAAGGCGTTGGGGCGCAAGAACGAACTCCACAAAAGCAGGCTGTAAGCCTAGAGCCTGATACGTCGAGGAGGAATCGCTCCGAGATTCCGCCGATGCGATGAATCAGGCTCCAGAGGCAAGCGAGAGCCTGACTCACGCTTTAGCCGTCCCAAACGCCACAGGTCAGCTTACGGTTTCGTCAGTCTGGCGTCCGGTCCAGGGCGCGGCGGGCGGCGGCGATCTCCTCGGCCATGACGGTCTTCAGCCGTTCCGGAGCCAGGATGGCCGCCTGTTCGCCCCAGGTGAACAGGTGCCAGGCCAGTTCGCGCATGCCCGAGGCTCGGAAACGGACGATCACCCCGCCGTCGGCCTGATCCTCGAAGGTCTGGGTCGGGTGCCAACGCCAGCCCCTGGCCTCGGCCGCGCCTTCGGGGGCGATGCGCACAACCACGTCCTCGATCTGGTCTTGATAGATGCCAAAGGACTGGCTGGCGAAGGCGCCCAGGTCGAAATCGGCAGGCGGCGCGGCGACGCCGTCCTGCGGTGCGACGTGGCTCATCCGGTCCAGACGAAAGGTCTGGATACGGCCCGTCTCCCGGTCGGCGGCGACCAGATAGTTGGCGCGGCCGAACATCACCCCGCAGGGCGCGACCGAACGCCGACGCGGCTCCGCCCCCGGCCGCGAGTAGGTAAAGCCCAGCGGCTGTTGCGCCAGGATGGCCCCGCGAATGGCGGTCAGCATCGGCTCGTCCGCCGAAGGGCGCGGCCCGGCCTGAACGGCGATCGTCTCGGCCCGGACCAGGGCCTCCAGGTCCGGCGCCATCCGGTTCAGGGTGGTGGAGCGCATGGCCGCCTTCAGCTTGCGTTCCAGCCCCTCCAGCGCCGCCGCCCGCGCCGGTTCGCCCGCCGCGCGCAGGGCGGTCGCCGCCTTGGTCAGCTCCAGCATCTCCGTCGCCGTCGGCGCCTGTTCGAAGGCCGACAGACCGCCCCGGATGCGCCAGCGTTTGGACGGCGGATCCGAGACCTCTTCCGCCTGGGGGAACAGCATCAGCACGGCGTCGCGCATCCGTTCGGCGGTGCGACGACTGGTTCGCATATCACGCGCCATCTCGTCGAGGGTCAGACCTTCAGCGCTGGCCGCCATGCGCCGGGCCAGGTCGATCACCATCGCCGCCTTGTCGTGTCTCAACCCTCGCTCCGTTCGATACGTCCGTTTCTGGCGTAATGCTGTCTCATAACCCGATCATCGACAAGAGGCGACCGTTTCAGGAGATCATCACATGGCCTGTTTCCAACCCCACGCCGCCGTCAACACCGAACGCTACATCATCGTCCCGTGCGAAGCCGACGGGTCCTCGGACCTGGCCGTCATCTGGGACCGGCTCGAGGAGCAGGTGATCGACGTCATCTCGGCCGCCGCCTGCGGCCGCTATTCCGACGAAGACGCCCTGTGGGACGAAGGCCGGGCCGACCTGGCCCAGCCGGAATGGCGGATGGCCGCCTGAGCGATCAGGCCGTCCTGGGCTTGGTCCAGCGGTCAATCAATCGTTGGGCCGGCTGTTCCACCAGCCTGTGCGCCACGACCGCCACAGCGACGATCAGGCCGAACAGGGCCAGGGCGAACAGGTCGTTCAGCCAGACCGAGCCGAAGTCCACGCGGCGGCCGCCCGGAACCCCGCCCCAACGCTTGGCCAGGATCATCATCACGGTCAGGATGAACATGTGGACCATGTAGATGGCGAAGGACCACCGCCCCATCGTCGCCAGCGCCGGGCGGTCCAGCAGGCGCGACACCCGCCCCTCCTCGCCCGCAAAGACCCAGACGACGACGACGAAGATCAGGGTCACGGCGACGGTGATCGGCCCTTCGGCGTAACCGATGAAGCCGCAGATCACAGCCAGTGTCAGAACCTCCAGCCCGGTGGCGGCCGGCCCCTTCAAGCGCGGAATCCGGGTCCACAAGCCCTGCAGCAGGCAGCCCAGGAAGAAGCCATACACCGCGCGCGGTACGGCGAAGTCAAAGGTGGTGTTCATCCATCGCCGCGCATACAGCAGCACCATCACCCCGCCGATCACGGCCAGGACCAGGCCGATCCAGCGGAAACGCCGGGGCGCGATCAGCACCAGACCCGCGAAAATCAGATAGCAGGCCCATTCCGCGCTCAACGTCCAGGCGGGTCCGTTCCAGGTCAGCCAGGGGTGGACGTGCCAGGCTTGGATCAGGGCCAGGTTGGTGAAGATCGACTCCACCGACCGGTCGCGCGCGAACGGCGTCACCGCGTCGAAATGATAGACGGCCCGCGCGCACTCCAGCCCGACGAAGGCGGCCAGCATCAGGACGTGCAGCGGCCATATCCGGCCGAACCGCCGCACCATGAACCGTCCGGCGTCGCGCGCCGTCTTCAGCCGCCCGGCATAGGCGTGGGCGATGACGAAGCCCGAAAGGACGAAGAAATAATCGACGAACAGATAGGCGTGCTGAACGAACCCCCAGTCGCGCCAGTGGCTGGCGACGGGCATGTGGAACATCACCACAAGGATCGCGCAGACCCCGCGCAGGGAGTCCAAGGCTTCGAAACGCTGATGTCCGACCGTCTTCACGGGCGCGTGATAACGGGTCGAGAAGGGTTGCGATAGATGGCTTGAAGTTAGCGGGCCGCTGCCAGTTCGCTCTGTCTTGTGACAGTGTTCCAGCCGCCATCGAGATAAACGAATGAGAGTACGCCTGAAACGCCTCTCGAAACAGCGTGAGCTTCATAGAGAACGCCCGACTCCAACGCACGCGCCGCAGCCAGTTCCTCAAATCCTGCGGGCGCGCGCCCGTAGATGATCTGAGATTGAGGCGCGCATGCGCCGTTGACAGCCTTGGCTTCCCAGAGCCGGTCCTGTGGATGCGACGCCTTTGCGACCCAGAACCGATCCAGGCAGGTTGTCGGCTGCATGATGCGGGGGGCCGCGATGGTCACGCGTGGAGAAGCCAGGTCACCCTCGATCTTGAGCCATAGCGAATAGCTGCAGCCGACTAGGGCCAGGAGCAATACCAATATCGCCAGTCTGCGCATCACAGCCCCTTCACGATCCCCTCGACCATCTTCTTGGCGTCGGCGAACAGCATCATGGTGTTGTCGCGGAAGAAGAGTTCGTTCTCGACGCCGGCATAGCCCGAGCCCATGCCGCGCTTGATGAACAGCACCGTGCCGGCCTTTTCCACGTCCAGGATCGGCATGCCGTAGATGGCGCTGGTCGGGTCGGTCTTGGCGGCGGGGTTGGTCACGTCGTTGGCGCCGATGACGAAGGCGACGTCGGCGGTGGCGAACTCGGCGTTGATGTCCTCCAGCTCGAACACCTCGTCATAGGGGACGTTGGCCTCGGCCAGGAGCACGTTCATGTGGCCCGGCATCCGGCCGGCGACGGGGTGGATGGCGTATTTCACCTCGACCCCCTCCTCCTTCAGCTTGTCGGCCATTTCGCGGAGCGCATGCTGGGCCTGGGCCACCGCCATGCCGTAGCCGGGCACGATGATGACCTTGGAGGCGTTCTTCATGATGAAGGCCGCATCCTCGGCCGAGCCCTGTTTGACGGGGCGCGTTTCCCGGACGCCGCCTGGACCGGCCGCCGCGTCGCCGCCGCCGAACCCGCCCAGGATCACCGAAATGAAGCTGCGGTTCATGCCCTTGCACATGATGTAGCTGAGGATCGCGCCCGACGATCCGACCAGGGCGCCGGTGATGATCAGGGCGATGTTTTCAAGCGTGAAGCCCAACGCCGCCGCAGCCCAGCCGGAATAGGAGTTCAGCATCGACACGACGACCGGCATGTCGGCGCCGCCGATGGGAATGATCAGGGTGGCGCCCAACACCAGGGCGATCAGGAAGACGCCCCAGAAGGCCCAGGTCGCCGCCCCGGCCGTGCCGATCAGGATGCCGATCAGGAAGACCAAGCCAAGCGCCAAGCCGACGTTGATCAGGTGCCGCGCCGGCAGGATGATCGGCGCACCCGACATATTGCCGTTCAGCTTGGCGAAGGCGATGACCGAGCCGGTGAAGGTGATGGCCCCGATGGCGACGCCGAGGCTCAGTTCGATGATCGACAGGGTCTTGATGCCTGTCCCGTCGTCGGAAAGGATTCCGAACGCCTCGGGCGCATAGATGGCGCCGATGGCGACCAGACAGGCGGCCATGCCGACCAGGCTATGGAAGGCGGCGACCAACTGGGGCATGTCGGTCATGGCCACCCGCTTGGCGATCAGCGCCCCCGCTCCGCCGCCGACGATGACGCCGCCCGCGATCAGGGCCAGTGTCACGGGGTCCAGCGCCCCGGTCGTTCCCAGCGTCAACAGGGTCACGCCAATGGCCAGGGCCATGCCGATCATGCCGAAGGTGTTGCCCTGCCGGCTGGTCTCGGGGCTGGACAGCCCCCGCAGCGACAGGATGAACAGAACCCCGGACACCAGATAGGCCAATGCGGCCAAGGATGCGTTCATCACGCCCCTCCCCTCAAGACGTGCGAACCAACCGCCACAGGGCGGCGGCGATGAACAGCGGGCCGATGAAGAACAGCGCCCATTCGAAGACGCCCAGCGGCCGATCCTGCGTCACCACGCGAACCAGAATGGCCGAAAAGACCAGGGCGATGCCGCAGTCGTGCAACCGCTGGCGCTTGATCGGAACCCTGGTCCCGAACCAACCGTACAGCCACAGGCCAAAGCCGATGCCGGTGGCGACCCAAGAGCCGGTGATGGCGATCTGCGCGGCGTCCGTCACGAAGACGCCTCGGGAGCGGACTTAGGCGTGGGCCGCTCCTTCTTCTTGTACATGGCCAGCATCCGCCGCGTGACCATGAAGCCGCCGAAGATGTTGACGCTGGCCAAGGTGACGGCGACGACGCCGGCGCCCTTGGCGATCCAGGCGCTGGGGCCGGTCGCATCACCCGACACGGCCGCCGCCGCGATCAGGCCGCCGACGATGATGACGCTGGAAATGGCGTTGGTCACGGCCATCAGCGGCGTGTGCAGCGCCGGCGTCACGCTCCAGACGACGTAATAGCCGACGAAGATCGCCAGCACGAAGATGGCCAGGCGGAAAACGGTGGGATCGACGTGTTCCATCAGTTTGTTCCCCTCACCCCTTCATGCACCACGGCCCCGCCGTGCGTGACCACCGCCGCCTTCAGGATTTCGTCTTCCAGATCCACCGCCATAACGCCGTCCTTGATCAACAGGCCGACGAAGGCGGTCAGGTTGCGGGCGTAGAGGGCGCTGGCGTCGGCGGCGATGCGGCCGGGCAGGTTGGACCAGCCGACGATGGTGACGCCGTTCGCGGTGGTCACGACCTCGTTCAGTTTCGAGCCCTCGACATTGCCGCCCGCCTCGACCGCCAGATCGATGATGACCGAGCCGGGCTTCATCGAGGCGACATGGGCGGCGGTCAGCAGGATCGGCGCGGCCCGGCCGGGGATCAGGGCGGTGGTGATGACCACGTCCTGTTTGACGATGTGGCTGGCGGTCAGTTCGGCCTGTTTCGCCTGATATTCGGCCGACATCGGCTTGGCGTAACCGCCGGCGGTCTGGGCGTTCTTGAACTCCTCGTCCTCGACGGCCAGGAATTTGGCGCCCAGGCTCTCGACCTGTTCCTTGGTGGCGGGGCGGACGTCGGTGGCGGTGACGACGGCGCCCAGACGCCGCGCGGTGGCGATGGCCTGAAGCCCGGCGACGCCCACGCCCATGATGAAGCATTTTGCGGCGGCGACGGTGCCAGCCGCCGTCATCATCATCGGGAAGCCCTTGCCATAGGCGTAGGCCGCCTCGATCACCGCGCGATAACCGGCCAGATTGGCCTGGGACGACAGCACGTCCATGACCTGGGCGCGGGTGATGCGGGGCACGAACTCCATGGCGAAGGCGGTCGCGTTGGCGCCGGCCAGAGCCTCGACCGACGCCTTGTCGCGCCAGGCGTCCAGCATGGCGATGACGACGGCGCCGGGCTTCAGCGCGCTGGTTTCCTGGGCCGTGGGGCCGCGCACCTTCAGCACGATGTCGGCGGCGTCCAGCACCGCGCGAGTGTCCGGCTTCACCACCGCGCCGGCGGCGACATAGTCCGCGTCGGCGATGGACGAGCCCAGGCCCGTTCCGGCCTCGACCGTGACGGTCGCGCCCAAGGCGATCAGCTTCTTCACCGTTTCGGGCGTGACGGCGCAGCGCGTCTCGCCCTCTCGGCGTTCACGGGTTGCGGCGATAGAGACGGCCAAGCGAATCCCCTCGTTTCTGTTCTTGAACGAAGGTTAGGCCGTTCCGGCGATAGCCGTCAAAGCACGGTTACGCCAAGCCTGGGATTACGGCCCTGCGACGGCCTTGGAAGGCCGCATCGCCCCAGGGCTCAGCGAGCGTGGGGCTTGGATCGCAGGGCGAAAAATCCGACCGCGGCCAGGACCACTGCGCCCAGAAGCGCCACGACGAAGTCGCCGCCCGGGGTGAAACCACAGGGTCAGCATCAGGACCAGACACGCCACGGCCAGAGAACCCCACTTGGCCAGGTTCAGGAACAGACGGAAGGTCGAAATCTGTTCCTTGATGGCCATGTCGCCACGCACATAGGCGTTCGCTTCGTCGGCGTGGTGCGGATCGGCCATGGAGACTCCCCAGTCTGTTGTTAGGCCGATTTATAGCGAGCCGCGCGCGCCACTCAAGCCCGGCCAGGCCCCAGCCCTAGCCCAGGGCTTCGAACTGGTCGATCAACCGTTCCAGCCGCCGGCAGCCCACGCTCCAGAAGGCCGGGTCGCGCGGGTTCAGGTCGAAGGGCTTCAGCGCCTCGACATAGGTGCGCGCCCCGCCGCCGGCCAGAAGGTCGCGATACAGGGGTGCGAAACCCGTGGGATCCTTGCGCCGCGCCTCCATCAAGGCCGCCACCAGCAGGTCGCCGAAGGCGTAGGCATAGACGTAGAACGGGGAATGCACGAAGTGGCTGACATAACTCCACCAGTGCTCATAGCCGGGGTTCAGCGTCACCGCCGGCCCGAGCGACGCCCCCATCTCTTCCAGCCACAGTTCATTGATGCGGTGCTGCGACACCTCTCCCTTCAGCCGCTCGTCGTGGAAGCGGGTCTCGAAACGGTGGAAGGCGATCTGACGCACCACGGTGTTCAGCCCGTCCTCGATCCGCCCCGCCAGGAGCCCGCGCTGTTCAGCCCTGGGCGCCGTCGCCAGCAGCCGGTCGAAGGTCAGACCCTCGGCGAAGATGGAAGCGGTCTCGGCCAGGGTCAGGGGCGTGTCGGCCAGCAGCGTGCCCTGGTCCGCCGCCAGGGTCTGGTGAACGCCGTGGCCCAGTTCATGCGCCAGGGTCAGAACGTCGCGCCGCTCGCCCATCCAGTTCAGGAAGACATAGGGGTGGCGATCCGCCGTCACCGGGTGGGCATAGGCGCCCGACTGCTTGCCGGGCCGCGCGCGCCCGTCGATCCAGGGTTTGTCGAAAAAGCCGGCGGCCCGGTCCGCGAAGTCGCCGCCCAGGTCGGAAAAGCTGTCCAGCACGATCCGGCGGCCCTGGCTCCAGCTGAAGGCGCGCGGCGCGGTCGTCTCCAGCGGAGCGTTGCGGTCCCAGTGGTCCAGCCGCGCCTTGCCCATCGCCTTGGCCTTCAGGGCGTAATAGCGGTGCGACAGGCGCGGATAGGCGGCGGCGACCGCTTCGGCCATGGCGTCCACCGCCTCGCCGTCCACCTCGTTGGCCAGATGGCGGCTGTCGGCCGGGCGTTTGAACCCGCGCCAGCGATCCTCCATCGCCTTGTCGGCGGCGACCGTATTCAGCACCAGGGCCAGGGTCGGGGCGCGAGCGGCCAGAGCCTCCGACAGCCCTTCGGCGGCGGCCTTTCGTCGGGCCGGCTTGGCGTCCGACAAACGGTTCAGCGCCTCGGCCAGGGTCAGGCTTTCGGCGTTCGCGCCCTTCTTGCCGACGACGGCGCGCAGGGCGGCCAGTTGTTCGTCGAACAGGCGCGGCCACTGGGCTGCGATCGGCCCGCGCTCGGCGATGAAGGTCTCCAGTTCGGCCGACAGCTCATGGGGCTTCATCGCCCGCACACGCCGCAGCCAGGGCCGCCAGCGCGCAGCCCCCGGATGGGCGGCCAGCGCCGCTTCCAACTCGGCCTCGTCGATCTGATTGATCTCCAACGTCAGCCAGACCGTCGGCGTGGCGATGGCGGTGATCTTTTCCCGCACATCGGCCTCGAACCCTTGCGCGCCCGGGTCGTCGCGCGCGGTGGAGGCGGCCAGGAAGGCATAGGAGCCCAGGGCGCCCAGCACGTCAGACGCCTGTTCATACAGATCGATCGCCTGGTCCAGCACGGCGCCCAGAGCCGCCGCATCCGTGCGCGTCTCGACCAGTTGGCCCTGCAGAGCGTTCATCCGATCCACCAGGGCGCGCGCCCTGGCCATGTCCTGCGCCACCCGCGCATCCTCGCGCGAGGCGTAGAGGTCGGACAGGTCCCACAGAGGGGCGTCGGCGTCGGGCGTCTTGAAGAGGGCGTTCATAGCTCCGTTGTGGCGACGCCGGCGCCTCGCCGCAACCGCAGACGCGCGGTTAACGGGCTGCTCACCACGCCCTCTCACCCGTTTTTCACCTCGTCGCCCTAGAAATCGTCCCGAAACGGGCCAGTCGCGTATGGACAGGTCCAGGAACGAAGGGCGCTTTTCATGGCCAAGACCATCCTGGTCGTCGATGACGATCCGACTCAGCGTCGCCTGATCCAGGCCGTGTTGGAGCGGGACGGCTACGCCGTGGTCCATGCGGCGGGCGGCGGCGAGGCCATCGACCGGATGACCAAGGGCGGCGGGGCCGATCTGGTGCTGCTGGACATGGTGATGCCCGAGATGTCGGGGCTGGAATGCCTGGCCGAACTGCGTAGCGCAGGCGTCAACGAGCCGGTCATCGTCCTGACCGCCAACGGCGGCATCGACATGGTCGTCAAGGCCATGCAGGCCGGGGCCCAGGATTTCTTCGTCAAGCCGGTCGGACCCGAGCGACTTCTGGTCGGGGTGCGAAACGCCATGCAGATGACCCGGCTGACGGCAGAGGTCGGACGCCTGACCAAGCGGGTCCAGGGACGAACCAGTTTCGACGACATCGTGGGCGACAGCGGCCCGATGCGGATGGTCAAGGCCCTGGGCGCCCGGGCCGCCAAATCCTCGATCCCCGTCCTGATCACCGGCGAGAGCGGCGTCGGCAAGGAGGTCATCGCCCGCGCCCTGCACGGGGCCAGCGACCGGGCCGGCAAGCCCTTCGTGGCGGTCAACTGCGGCGCCCTGCCCGCCAATCTGATCGAATCGATCCTGTTCGGGCACGAGAAGGGCGCCTTCACCGGAGCCGTCGACAAGACCCTGGGCAAGTTCCGCGAGGCGGACGGCGGCACCCTGTTCCTGGACGAGATCGGTGAATTGCCGCTGGACATGCAGGTCAAGCTGCTGCGCGCCCTGCAGGAGGGAGAGATCGACCCCGTCGGCGGCAAGCGGCCGGTCAAGATCGACGTCCGCATCGTCTCGGCCACCAACCGCGATCCGGCCCAGCAGGTGAAGGACGGCGCCTTCCGCGCGGACCTGTTCTATCGCCTGAACGTCTTCCCCATCGAGGCCCCGTCCCTGCGCGACCGGCGCGAGGACATTCCGGCCCTGGTCGATCACTTCATCGCACGCTTCAACGCCGAGGAAGGCCGCCGCATCTCGGGTTGCGCGCCCGAGACCCTGGCCCTGCTGCAGGGCTTCGACTGGCCCGGCAATGTGCGCCAGTTGGAGAATGCGGTGTTCCGCGCCATCGTCCTGGCCGACGCCCCCTTCCTACAGCCGCATGATTTCCCGGCCATCTCGGGCGTCGCCGCCCCTCTGCCGGGCACGGCCGGCGCGTCCCCGCCGCTCCGTGTCGCGGCCACGCCTTCGGCGGAACAGCCCATCCGCATCCTGGACGACCGCGGCCACCTGCGAACCCTGGAAGAGATCGAACGCGATCTGATCCAGCACGCCATCGAGGTCTATTCCGGCCATATGAGCGAGATCGCGCGCCGCCTGGGCATCGGTCGCTCTACCCTCTACCGCAAGGTCCGCGAGCAGGGGCTGGAAGCTCAGCTGAAGGAAGCGGGGTGAGGCTAGATCGCAGGTGGACCATAGCGGTTCGCGGTCTTCGACCCATCAAGCAGTAGAAGCACGACCAGACCGATCAGCATCAATCGTCCCCCGTGATGTCCGCGCCATCCTGCGGTCGTTTCGAGCTTGACGTCTTGCCGCGGCCCCACCGGGGCTTTGGGGGCTCGCCCTTGGCCTTGGCGGTGATCTCTTTCAACTTGCGGCCCTGCATGGCGGACAGGGCCTGGCCGGGCGCGCCCTTTTCGGGGTCGACGAAGGCGCGGCCATGGGTCTTTACGCGCTCGCCGACCGAATCGAGGAATTCGCCCTCCCATTCGGACAGCGAAACGCCCGCCTGCTCTGCCGAGCGGCGGGCGCGTTTCAAAGCGTTCAAGGCCGATCGCTGAGCGGCCTTGCGCTGCTGATCCCCAGGGCTCGGCAGCGTCTTCTTGAAGGCGCTATCGCCCTTCGGGCTGCTTGAGCGCACTTTCGACGCGCTATCGCCCTTCAGGCTGCTTGAGCGCACTTTCGACGCGCTATCGCCCTTCAGGCTGCTTGAGCGCGACAGCCCGCCTTTCGATGAACCGATGGGCGTGCGCTTCAGCCCTTAATCTCCTCAGACCTCGCCGAGGGCCGAGAGGTAGAGGTCCAGGATGGCCTCCTCCTCCTGGCGCTTGGCCTTATCCTGCTTGCGGATGCGGATGACCTTGCGCAGAACCTTGACGTCGTAGCCCTCGCCCTTGGCCTCGGCGAAGACCTCCTTCATGTCGGTCATGACGGCCTGTTTGTCTTCTTCCAGCCGCTCCAACCGCTCGATGATGGTGCGCAGACGGCCCTGGGCGGTCGCGGTCAGGACATCGGGGTTGCCGTCGAACGAGGCGTCGTCAGCCATGGGGAGTACTCCAGAAATCAGGCGCGGACGCTAACCATGCCGGGCCGGCCGGCTCAACCGCGAACACGAAAAAGGCCGCGGACAACATCCGCAGCCTGTGGATCGTAGGCTTTCCCAAGCGCGCTATCGCCCTTCGGGCTACCTGAGCGCGCCGCCTTATCTTAAGAGGCGGAGGAAACCCTTAGCCCTGCTTGGCCTTGAAGCGCGGGTCGGTCTTGTTGATGACGAAGACGACACCCTTGCGACGCACGATCTTGCAGTCGCGGTGGCGGGTCTTCAGGGCCTTGAGCGAGCTGCGGACCTTCATGGTCGGACGTCCTGAAAGAAGCCAATAAGAAAGCCGCTGACCCGGTCGGATCGCGGCGGAGGCGGTCGTATAGAGAGACGGCTTTCGCAGGTCAAGCCGCAACCGGCCAAAACCTGACAGAACCCTGTCCCCGCCTGCACCACGGCCGCATCCCCTCAGCCGCGCTCAAGTACCGCAAAGCGCGACAGCACATAGAAAAAGGGTGGAGGCCTGACCTCCGAGTCGAACGGAGGGTTTACGGGGTTGCACGCCCGTTGCGTCGCCGCTCCGCCATCAGGCCGTTCAGAGGGACCTTGCGATACTAGGTCGCACCGACCTAAGAGGTCGACCATAATCAAGGTTAATGGGCCTAGACGGGGAATTCCCGGGTTCGAAATCGCGTCTCAGGCGTTTTGAGCCGCCGCAACCCCCTCTCGCGCGGATGTCATTTCACCCCGGCCTCGCGTCCCTTTAGTCTGAATCCCATGCGTTTTTCGTACCGACTGCTGTTGATCGCCTGCGTTTCGGCCTGTGCGCCCATGTTGCCGGAGCCGCCCCTGCCCGCGCCGAGCCCCGCCCCGCAGACGGGCGGATCGAACGCCGCCGCCCCCCAGACCCAGCCCGCGCCGACGCCCGCCGTCCCGCCCCTGGCCGCCTATGACCAGCAGGGGTTCGACGGCTGGAAGCAGGGGTTTCTGGCCCGCAAGGGCGGCGCGCGACGCGCGGCCTACGAGCGGGAGCTGGCCAATGTGACGCCAGACCCGACGGTGATCCGCCTGGACCGCAACCAGCCCGAATTCTCCAAGCCCGCCGGCGCCTATGTCCAGAACGCGGTGACGCCGGTGCGAATCGCCCAGGCCAAGCAGCGTATCGACCGGGTGCCGTGGGCGGTGGTCCAGCGGTTCGGCGTGCCCAGCGAGATCCTGGTCGGCGTCTGGGCCCAGGAAAGCGCCTTCGGCCAGGTCCAGGGCGACTATGACGTGATCCGCTCCCTGGCGACCCTGGCCTATGACGGCCGCCGCCGCGACTGGGCCGAAGGACAGTTGAAGGACGCCCTGGACATCGTGGTGGACGGCCGACGCGAGCGGGCGGGCCTGAAGGGCAGTTGGGCAGGGGCCATGGGCCAGACCCAGTTCATGCCCGACAACTATCTGCGCCTGGGCGTGGATCAGGACGGCGACGGCAAGGTCGACATCTGGAACGACGACGCCGACGCCCTGGCTTCGGCCGCCAACCTGTTGGCCCAGGCGGGCTGGAAGCGCGGCCAGACCTGGGGATACGAGGTCGTCTTGCCCGCCGGGTTCGACTACGCCGAGGCGGAGGGGCCGAAGCACAACTGGACCTATTGGGCGGCCAAGGGCGTGCGTCTGGCGCAAGGCGGGACGCCGAACGGCGCCGAGGCGCTGGAAGAGGCGACCATCCTGCTGCCGCAGGGCGCGAACGGCCCGGCCTTCCTGGCCCTGCCGAACCATTACGTCATCCGCCGCTACAACAATTCGGTCAGCTACGCCCTGGCGATCGGCCTGACGGCGGACGGGATCATGGGCAAGCCGGGGCTGACCAAGGCCTGGCCGAACGATCCCTCCATGTCGCGCGACCAGCGCATCGGCGCGCAAAGGGCCCTGACGCGCCTGGGCTACGACACAAAAGGAGTGGACGGGGTGATCGGGACCAACACCCGCGCGGCCCTGCGACGCTGGCAGATCGCCAACGGCCGGGTCGCCGACGGCTATCTGACGGGAGCGCTGGCCGACGAACTGATCCGCAAGGCGGGATAGAGTCCGGATTCCGAAAAACGGAGTCCGAACAGTCCGAACAGTCCGATCAGTCCGATTTGGCATCCCTGCCCCCATCGTGCGCGGCGCCTCGCACCCAAACCGACGCAGCCTGCCACGGCTGCGAAGCCAGGCGCGCAGATGGCGAATGGAGTTCGACAAGGGCCTGAAAACACGGGCCGGACGCCAGCGTCGTTAGGGGCGGACGCGCATTCGACGTCGCCCCGAGAACCTCAGGGGACTCGGACCGTCTTTTCGGGCCGCCCGCAAGACGTCCCGGAAAGGCGCCCCGGAATGACGAAAACCGACTTCAGCCCTTCACGCGCCAGGTCGCGCCGTCGGGGCCGTCCATGACCACGACGTTCAGGGCGTTCAGGCGGTCGCGGATGCGGTCGGCCTCGGCCCAGTTCTTTTCGGCCCGGGCGCTGGCGCGCTGCTCCAGCAGGGCCTCGACCTCGGCCTTGAGCGCGGGATCGCCGCCCTCGAACCAGGCGTCCGGCGTCAGGCACAGGACGCCCAGCAGGTCGGCCGCTTCCTTCAGGCTCCAGCGGGCCATGGCGACATCGTTGATATCGGCCTCGGCGTCGTTCAGCAGCTCGCGCAGCGCGTTCCCCAGCCCGAACAGCTGGGCGATGGCGCCCGGCGTGTTGAGGTCGTCCTCAAGCGCGTCCAGAATGGGATCGAGCGCGTTCTCGGCCAGCTCCATCTCGGCCTCGTCCAGCGTGGCCGCGTCGAAGTCGGACAAAGCCGCGTCGGCGTCGCGCAGGACGCCATACAGACGGTCGAGGTTCTTGCGGCTCTGATCCAGCAGCCCCTGGTTCCAGTCCAGCGGCTGGCGATAGTGGGCGCTGAGCAGGGCCCAGCGGACGACCTCGCCCGGCATGGCCTGGACCAGATCGTGCAGCAGCAGGACGTTGCCGACCGACTTGGACATCTTTTCCGCATCCACGGTCAGGAAGCCGTTGTGCATCCAGTAGCGGGCGTATTCGTCGTGGGCGTTGTCGCCGTGGGCATGGCCGTGGGCGCAGACGCCCTGGGCGATCTCGTTCTCATGGTGGGGGAAGACCAGGTCGATGCCGCCGCCGTGGATGTCGATGGGCAGACCCAGGGTCTGTTCGATCATGGCCGAGCATTCGATGTGCCAGCCGGGACGTCCCTGCCCCCAGGGCGAAGGCCAGGACGGCTCGTCCGCCTTGGACGGCTTCCACAGGACGAAGTCGTGGGGGTTCTTCTTGTAGGGAGCCATCTCGACGCGGGCGCCGGCGATCATGTCGTCCAGGTTCCGCCCCGACAGTGCGCCGTAAGCCTTGTAGGACGAGACGTCGAACAGGACATGACCCTCGGCGGCATAGGCGCAGCCGGCGTCGACGATGGCCTGGATCTGATCGACGATGGCCGGGATGTAGTCGGTGACGTGGGGCGCGATATCGGGCGGCGAGACGTTCAGCAGGCCCATGTCGGCCAGATAGGCGGCTTCGTAGCGGGCCGTGACCTCGCCGATCGGCACGCCTTCGCGCGCGGCCTTCTGATTGATCTTGTCGTCCACGTCGGTGACGTTGCGGGCGTAGAGAACCTTGTCCGCCCCATAGGTCCGGCGCAGCAGGCGCACCAGAACGTCGAACACCACCGGCGGGCGCGCATTGCCGATGTGGGCGTAGTCATAGACCGTGGGGCCGCAGACATAGAGTGTGACACGATCCTTGTTCCGGGGCTCGAACAGGCGCTTTTCACGGCGCAGGGTGTCGTGGATGTGCAGCGGCATGGATCAGTCTTCAGCGGGTTTTCTTGCGGGACGGAGGGTCTGTCCCATATAGCGGCCTGATATACAGTCCCGACGGATTGTAGAAGGTAAACCGGGCGACCGCCCGCCCCGGCCGGAAATCGAGTTCATGAGCGTCACCCCCGCCAAGCCCGTCCTCGTCAGCGATGCTGCCGTGCAACGCCCGTCGCGCGAACAGGCGCTGGAGGCCGTGCGCACCCTGATCGCCTGGGCCGGCGACAATCCCAACCGTCCGGGCCTGATCGACACGCCCAAGCGGGTGGTGGACGCCTATGGCGAATGGTTCGACGGCTATGACGCCGATGCGGGCAAGGAGCTGAGCCGCACCTTCGAGGACGTGACCGGCTATGACGACATGGTCATCCTGCGCGACATCGAGGTCGAGAGCCACTGCGAGCACCACCTGGCCCCCTTCCTGGGCAAGGCCTATGTCGCCTATCTGCCGGGCGAGAAGGTGGTCGGCATCTCCAAGCTGGCGCGGGTGGTCGAGATCTATGCGCGGCGCCTGCAGAACCAGGAAACCCTGACCAACGACATCATCGAGGCCATCGAATCGCACCTGCAGCCGCGCGGGGTGGCGGTGCTGGTGGACGCCGAGCATCAGTGCATGACCACGCGCGGCGTGCATCATCGGCACGTTTCGACCATCACGACGCGCTTCACCGGCGCCTTCAAGGACGATCCTGCCCTGGCGGACCGTTTTTTGAAGCTGGCCAGGGCCTGAACGCCGAACCGTCGTGCCTCTGTCGTGTATAATTGACGTTCGGGAACGGCAGATCGTTTAGAACCGCTTTACAAGCCCGCATCGGGACGCCAAGAACCGATCAAGCCTTCGGGCGATCCATAGGGAAATGTCGGCGCGGAACGCAGCCGGCGAGTAACGGAGACGATGCATGGCTGCCAAGCTCGGTGGTTCCGGCGGGGACAAGCACACGATCGAACAACAGGCGGATATCAACATCACGCCGTTCATCGACATTCTGCTGGTGCTCATGATCATCTTCATGGTGGCCGCGCCGATGGCGACCGTGTCGATCAAGCTGGACCTGCCGCCCGCGCAGCCGCCGGCGAACCCTGAAAAGGAAAAAGAGCCAGTCTACATCACCATCCAAGAGAATGGTCAGATCTTCATCGCCGACAAGCAGTCGTCGATCGACAACCTGCCTGTCGATGTCTGCTCGGCCCTGGGCGGCGGCGCCTGCCGCGAGGAGCGCGTCTTCGTCCGCGCCCAGCCGGAAGTGAAGTACAGGCAGTTCATGGAAGTCATGAACAAGATGCAGGAGAACGGCTTCTTCAAGGTCGGCCTGCTGAACGAAGACATCACCTGAGTTCAGGCTCGGTCGAAATGATCAGGGGCCGCGTTCCGGAAGGGACGCGGCCTTTTTAATTGGCCCAACGCTTGTCGGCCCAGGCGGACGGGGCCTTGATGGCGCATCGTTCGTTTCCCAGGCGTTCCGCCCATGCTCTGCGGGCGGGTCGCGCCGAAAAGTCTGGGGATGACCGCCCCTGCCCTTACCGACGACGGGGGCGGCGCCTAACTGAGGGACCTTCTCCCTCCCCGCGAAGCAAGCCCAAGGAGCGCCCGATGGCCTATGGCGATCAACCCACCATCACCGTCGATGGAATCGAGATCCCCCTGCTGGGCTTCGGCACCTGGCAGTTGGAACCCGACGACGCGCGCCGCATGGTCGCCGAGGCGTTGCGGATTGGATATCGGCACATCGACACGGCCTGGATCTACAAGAACGAGAAGGCGGTCGGCGAAGGCATCCGGGACTCCGGCGTGGCGCGCGAGGACATCTTCCTGACGACCAAGATCTGGGTCGAGCATTTCACCCATGACGCCCTGCTGAAGCAGGCGAAGGAATCGGCCGACAGCCTGGGCACGACGCCGGACCTGCTGCTGCTGCACTGGCCCAAGACGACGCCGACGTTCGAGGAGACGCTGGGCGCCCTGAACGCGGCCAAGGACCAGGGCCTGACCAGGTCGATCGGCCTGTCCAACTTCCCGTCCAAGGAATTCCGCCAGGCGCAGGGCCTGTCCAAGGCGCGGCTGCTGACCGATCAGGTCGAGCATCACCCCTATCTGGGCGTCGATCAACTGGTCGCGACGGCGGCCGAGCTGGGGTCGTCGATCACGGCCTGGTCGCCGCTGGCGCAAGGCAAGATCGCCGACGACGCCACGATCAGCGAGATCGCCGGCGCGCACGGCAAGACCAACGGCCAGATCACCCTGCGCTGGCTGATCCAGCACGGGATCATCGCCATTCCCCGCACCACCAAGGAAAGCCGGGCGCGCGAGAATTTCGACATCTTCGACTTCGAACTGTCGGCCGAGGAGATGCAGCGCATGGACGCCCTGGATCGCGGCGAGCGGCTGGGCGACTGGCTGGACCCGGCGTTCGAATGGGACAAGACTGCCGCCTGACGGACCAGGGAGGCGCCGGTGTTTCGCAAACGGGACCAGCCCAGGCTGTGGCGCGCGACCTTCGCCGTCGTGGGCTGGACCGCGCTGGCGCTTCAATATCTGCTGATGGTGGCGCCGGTTCAGGGTTGGACGGTGCTGGAGCGGACCCTAAACTACTTCAGCTTCTTCACCATCCTGACCAACATCCTGGTCGCCCTGGCCTTCACCGGACCCGCTGCTGGGTGAAGGATCGCGGTTGGCCCGATGGTCAGCCAGCGAAGGCGTCAGGGCGGCCATCGCCATGTACATCGTGGTGGTCGGGGTGGTGTACCACGTCCTGCTGCATCCCAACTGGAACCCGACCGGCTGGTCGTTGGTAGTCAATCTGGTGCTGCACTACGTCATGCCCGCCGCCTTCGTGCTGGACTGGCTGTGGTTCACGCCCAAGGGGCGGCTGCGCTGGATCGACCCGGCGAAGTGGCTGGCCTTTCCTTTGATCTATGGCGGCTGGACCCTGGTTCACGGCCTGGCGACGCACTGGTGGCCCTATGGCTTCGTCAATGTAGATCAGTTGGGATTGGGCCGGGTCGTGGCGATCTTCGGCGGGTTGCTGATCTTTTTCCTGATCGTCGGGCTCGGCCTCGTGGGGCTGGATCGGCTGTTCGGTCGCGCGGCGCGTGACAGTTCAACGTTAGCACTCTAGGCATCTCAAAAGCCGCTCATCCCCGCGAAAGCGGGGACCCAGTTCTTTCGCTTGGCGGGGTGTCAGAGGATCGAGGGCAGCGCCGTCCCGTCGATATCTCAACGCCCATAGCACTGGGCCCCCGCTTTCGCGGGGATGAGCGGAAGATTTAAGAGCGGAAGCCTCATGGCCTACAAATCCCTGCGTGACTTCATCGACCAGCTGGAAGCCAAGGGCGAGCTGGTGCGGGTGTCCGAACCCGTGTCCACCGTGCTGGAGATGACCGAGATCCAGACCCGGCTGTTGCGGAACGGCGGGCCGGCGGTGCTGTTCGAAAAGCCGGTCATGCCGGACGGGGCGATCAGCCCCATTCCCTGCCTGGCCAATCTGTTCGGCACGGTGAAGCGGGTCGCCATGGGGGTGACGCTGGAGGGCAAGGCGCGCACCACGACGGCCGAACTGCGCGAGGTCGGCGAACTGCTGGCCTTCCTGAGGAATCCGACGCCGCCGCGCGGTCTGGGCGATGCGATGGAGATGCTGCCGCTGGCGCAGACCGTCATGTCCATGCGGCCCAAGACGGTGAAGAAGGCGCCGGTGCAGGAGGTGGTGCTGAAGGGCGACCAGATCGACCTGACCGCCCTGCCCGTCCAGTCGTGCTGGCCCGGAGAGCCCGCGCCCCTGATCACCTGGGGCCTGGTGGTGACAAAGGGGCCGAGCGAGGAGCGAGAGGACGACTTCAACCTGGGCATCTATCGGATGCAGGTGCTGGGCCGGGACAAGGCCATCATGCGCTGGCTGGCGCATCGGGGGGGCGCGCAACACTATGCGCGGCACAAGAAGGCCGGGAAGCGCGAGCCCCTGCCCTGCGCCGTGGTGCTGGGCGCCGATCCGGGCACGATCCTGGCGGCGGTGACGCCGGTGCCGGACACCCTGTCGGAATATCAGTTCGCGGGCCTGATGCGGGGCGCCAAGGCCGAACTGGTCGCCTGCAAGACCGTGCCGCTGATGGTTCCGGCCCAGGCGGAGATCGTGCTGGAAGGCCATGTCCTGCTGGACGAGTTCGAGGACGAAGGCCCCTACGGCGACCACACCGGCTATTACAACTCGGTCGAGAAGTTCCCGGTCTTCCAGGTCAGCGCCATCACCATGCGCCGCGATCCCATCTATCTGACCACCTTCACCGGCCGGCCGCCGGACGAGCCGAGCGTGCTGGGCGAGGCGCTGAACGAGGTGTTCATTCCCCTGCTGCGCCAGCAGTTCCCTGAGATCGTCGACTTCTGGCTGCCGCCCGAGGGGTGCAGCTACAGGATCGCGGTGGTGTCGATGAAGAAGGCCTATCCGGGCCACGCCAAGCGGGTGATGCTGGGCGTGTGGAGCTATCTGCGCCAGTTCATGTACACCAAATGGGTCATCGTCGTGGACCACGACATCGACGCCCGCGACTGGAAGGACGTGATGTGGGCCATCTCGACCAAGATGGACCCGGCGCGCGACATCACCGTGATCGAATCCACCCCCATCGACTATCTGGACTTCGCCAGCCCCGAAAGCGGCCTGGGCTCCAAGATCGGCCTGGACGCGACCGACAAATGGCCGCCCGAGACCAAGCGTGAATGGGGCGAGGAAATCCGCATGGACGAGGCGGTGGTCACGCGCGTCAACGACCTGTGGGACCGTCTCGGCCTGCCGGGCGACGGGACGCCGATCTGGAAATAGCTGCAGCCCGGATAAGGTCTCGATAGGTCCTTGTCACCTCTTCGCATGCGGCTCAACTAGGACCATGCGCCGTCAATCAATAATCCCTGCCCTTCTTGCCGCCCTTTTCTGTAGCGTGAGCCCCGCCATGTCCGAGAACCCGCCCGCGCCCCTTGCGAACACTCCTGCCTGGGACCAACCATTCCTGCCGCCGATCCTGCCTTGGGACGGCGCGTCCAGGGCCCTGCTGCGCGGCGCGGACGACCCCTGGGTCACGGCGTTCGAGGCCGATCCGGCGCACGACTTTTCGCCCAACTATGTGGACACCCGCGCCTGGTTCGACCGGCTGGACCAGGCCAGCGACCTGATCCGCATCGAGCAGTTCGGGGTCTCGCCCGAGGGGCGGCCCATCTATGCGGTGATCGCCTCGAAGGACGGGGCGACCTTCGATCCGGCCAAGCCCGTGCTGATGATCCAGGCCGGCATCCACCCCGGCGAGATCGACGGCAAGGACGCGGGCATGATGCTGCTGCGCGACATCGCCTTCTATGGCAAGGACGACCTGCTGGACCGGGTGAACCTGATCCTGATCCCGATCCTGAGCGTGGACGGGCATGAGCGGGCATCCGCCTATTCCCGCCCCAACCAGCGCGGGCCGCGCATCCAGGGCTGGCGCAACACGGCGACCAACCAGAACCTGAACCGCGACTATCTGAAGCTGGACCAGGCCGAGATGCGGGCCGTGCGCGGCCTGATCCTGAAGTACCGGCCGGACCTCTATGTCGATGTCCATGTGACCGACGGCATGGATTATCAGTACGACGTCACCTTCGGCTTCAACGGAGAGGACGGGGCGTTCAGCCGGTCGCCGAACGGGTCGCGGTGGCTGGACACGGTGTTCAAACCGGCGATGAACGCGGCGCTGGAGCGGCAGGGCCATATCCCCGGCGAACTGGTCTTCGGCCAGGACGACGACGATCCCAAGGCCGGGTTGAACGACGGCGGCCTGGGCGAACGCTATTCCAACGGCTGGGGCGCGGCGGCCCACGTCCCCACCATCCTGATCGAAAACCACAGCCTGAAACCGCACGAGCAGCGGGTCTTGGGAACCTATGTCTTCATCGAGGAGGCGCTGCGGCTGCTGGCGGACCAGGGCGCGGGCCTGCGCGCCGCGACCGATCAGGACAAGGCCCTGCGGCCCGCCGAAATCCCCGCCAATTTCGAGCAGGAGGCGACGCCCTCCTCCACCCGCCCGTTCCGCGGCGTGCTTTACGAAATGTACGACAGCCCCGCCTCGGGCCGGAAAGAGGTCCGCTGGCTGGGCCGGCCCGATCCCGATCTGTGGCAAATGCCCTTCTATGGCTCCAAGCCGACGCTGACTCTGAGGCGACCGACCGCCTATTGGATCCCCGGCTATCGCACCGATCTGATCGAACGGCTGAAGACCCACGGGATCGAGATGGAGACCCTGACCGCGCCGCGCACGGTCAAGGTCGACATGCTGCGGCTTGTTTCGCCCAGGCTGGCGACGCGGACCAACGAGGGCCACGTCCAGGCTTCGGTCCAGGCGGTCGAGGTCGAGCGCCGCGACTGGACCTGGCCGACCGGCTCGGTGCGGGCGCCGACCGATCAGCCGCTGGGCGACATCGTCGTGCTGCTGCTGGAGCCGCAGTCGAACGAGAGCTTCTTCGCCTGGGGCATGTTCCCCGAGGTCATGAGCCGGGTCGAATATATCGAGCCCTACGCCATCGCCCCCCTGGCCGAACGGATGATGGCCGCCGATCCGGCCTTGAAGGCCGAGTTCGAGGCCAAGCTGGCGGCGGAGCCCGCATTCGCGGCCGATCCGCAGGCGCGTCTGGCCTGGTTCTACAAGCGCACGCCCTTCTATGACGACCGCTATCTGCTCTATCCGGTGGCGCGCGAGGACTGATCCATGCCCTCTTCCCTGATGGACGCCGTTCAGGCCGCCCTATGTCCGCCACCGTGATCCGCCGCCGGCGACGGCGGCCATTGCCGATCTCCAGGCCGCCAGCCGGGCCTTCGGCAATCTGGTGGAATATGCGACGCCGGGCATGGTCGCCATGCTGCTGGCCATCGTGGGCGCCTCCGCCTGGATGGTGCACGGGGTAGGCGCGACCCTGCTGGCCGGACGCATCGCTCATGCCTTGGGCCTGCTGTTGCAGACCGGACCGTCGCTGGGCAGGATCGTCGGCATGGCGCTGACCTGGCTGGCCCTGCTGACCGCAGCGGTCGGTGTGATCGCCTTCGCCCTGATCTGACGCCCGGGACGCGGCAGGTTGCGGCGCAGCAAGCCGTCCGCCATATCGGGGCATGACCGACACCCTGGCTGCGCCCGTTTCCATCGATCTTCTCCATGACATCGTCCAAGCGGCCCTGAAGGCCGGCGCCGACGCCGCAGAGGCCGTCAGCGCCGACCGCCGCGCCCTGTCCGTGGGCGTCCGCAACGGGCGGTTGGAAGATCTGGAGCGCGAGGAATCGCGCGAACTGGGCCTGCGCGTGTTCGTGGGGCGGCGTCAGGCTTCCGTCTCGGCCTCGGACCTGTCGGCGGCGACGCAGGCGCGGCTGGTCGAGCGGGCGGTAGCCATGGCGCGGCTGGCGCCGGAAGACCCCTATGCGGGCCTGGCGCCGGAAGAACGGCTGGCGCGCGGCGCGCTGCCCGATCTCGATCTCTACGACCCCAGCGAGCCGAGCGCCGAAACGATGGAGCGGCAGTCGGCCGAGGCCGAGGCCGTCGCCCTGGCCGTGCCCGGCGTGGCGCGGTCCGAAGGCGGACACGCCGCCTGGTCGTCCAGCCGGTGGCGTCTGGTGACGTCGCACGGGTTCGACGGCGCCTATCAGGGATCGGCCTTTTCCCTGGGCGTCGGCGTCATCGCAGAAAAGGACGGGGCGATGGAGCGCGGCGGCGAAAGCCGTTCCACCCGCCACTTGTCCGACCTGCCGGGCGCGGAAGCCATCGGTCGCGTCGCCGGAGAGCGGGCCGCCGCCCGCGTCGGCGCCCGCAAGATCGCCTCGACCACCGCGCCGGTCATCTTCGACAATCGCATGGCGGGACAGATCGTCTCTCCGGCCATCGGCGCGATCTCGGGGCCATCCATCGCGCGCGGCACCTCCTTCCTGAAGGACCGGATGGGCCAGCGGGTGTTCGCCGAAGGAGTCAATCTGATCGACGATCCGTTCCGGCCGCGCGGCATGGGATCGACCCCCTTCGACGACGAAGGCGTCTCGGTCGAACGCCGCGCCCTGTTCGACGATGGAGTCCTGACCACTTGGCTGTTGAACGGCGCGGCCGCGCGCCAATTGGGGCTGGAGACGACCGGCCACGCCTCGCGCGGGCTGGCGGGACCGCCGGGCGTCTCGACCCACAATCTGCACATGGAGCCGGGCGAGCGGGATCTGGCGGGCCTGATGGTCGACGCGGGGACGGGGCTTCTGGTCACGTCGATGTTCGGACCGTCGCTGAACGGCAATACGGGCGACTGGTCCGCCGGGGTGTCCGGCTTCTGGTTCGAGGACGGCGCGATCGCCTATCCGGTCAACGAGGTGACGGTGGCGGGCAAGCTGACGGACCTTTACCTGCGGATGGTGCGCGGATCGGACCTGGAGTTCCGGGGCGGGTTCAACGTGCCCAGCCTGATGTTCGACGCCCTGGCCATCGCGGGCAAATGATCGACCGCTCGAAACAGGATTGGGACGCCGATCTGGCGCTGATCCGTCAGGCGGCGCTGGACGCCGGCGCCCTGGCCGTGGCCGAGCGCGAACGGGGCCTGAAGATCGAGACCAAGATCGGCGGGTCGCCCGTCACCAGCGGCGATCTGAAGGTCGACGCCCTTTTGAAGGACCGGCTGCTGGCGGCGCGGCCCGACTATGGCTGGTTGTCGGAAGAGACGGCGGACTCGCCGGATCGCCTGTCCAGGCGGCGCATCTTCGTCGTCGATCCGATCGACGGCACCGTGGCCTATATGAAGCGAAAACCCTGGTGGTGCGTGCCCATCGCCGTGGTCGAGGACGGGGCGGTGGTCGCCGCCGTCATCCATGCGCCCGAAGTCGAGGAAACCTATGCAGCCGTGCGCGGCGGCGGGGCGCGCCGCAACGACCGGCCCATCCAGGCGTCCGATCTGGACACGCTGGAGGACGCTTCCATCCTGGGTGATGCGCGCCTGATCGAGGCGCACTGGTTCGACGACGAGCCCTGGCCGCCGATGCGGTTCGAAAAGCGCAACGCCCTGGCCTATCGCATGGCGCTGGTGGCGGCCGGCGCCTTCGACGCCGCGCTTGCGCTGACGCCCAAATGGGACTGGGACGTGGCGGCCGGCTGCCTTATCGCCGAGGAGGCCGGAGCCAAGGTCAGCGACCACCACGGCCGCCCGTGGAGATTCAATCGGCCCGATCCGCGCCAGGCCAGCCTGGTCTGCGCGGCCCCCGCACTGCAGCCGCTGATCGTGCAGCGGTGTAAAAACGTGCCGCTTTCGTCCTGAAACCGGGGTCGAAATCCCCGCGAAGATTGATCCTTAAGCCTTCTGGGCCTAAATCGCGCGTCAAGGACCTCCCCAGCCTCAGGATTTTCGATGACCGATCAGAACGCCGCCGCGCCGCAACTTCTGCACCTCGTGATCGGCGGCGAGCTTCGCCACCTGGGCGAGCCGACCTTCCGCGACCTGTCGCAGGTGGAGTTCGTGGGCGCCTTCGGCAACTATGAAGACGCCAAGAAGGCGTGGAAGGCGCGCGCCCAGGCCACCGTCGACAACGCCCACATGCGCTACTTCATCCTGCACGCCCACAAGCTGATCGATCCGCGCGGCGACGCGGCCTGAGGCCGGGCTGATCCTGCGACATCGGGGCGCCGAACCGTCGCCCCGGTCCGACGTTTCAATCTGTATGCGAGAGCGACCATGACCCTGGAACCGCAGCAGATCTTCCAACTGGTCGGCCTTTTGGCCGTGCTGGCGCTGTTCAGCTTCTCGCTGCGCGACAAGATCAGCTATGGGCGCTGGTTCAAGCGGTGGGAGGCCGACCGCAAGGCCCGCCGCGACGCCGAACTGGCGGCCGAGGCGCGCGAGCGCGGCGAAGGCGACAAGACCGGCCCGTGGGGCTGAGCGAACACCTTCGTCATTCCGGGGCGGCCGCAGGCCGAACCCGGAACACAGGGGGACATTTTCCTCTGTCGAAGTCATCGGCGCCGGGAACGCGGCCCGGGCTTCCGGGTTGTTCGGCTACGCTCAGCCCCCGAATGACGGACAGGGCGCCCCCTACTCCCGCCGTAACAGCTTGTCGGTCAGCAGCGTGCCCCACCAGCTGGCTTTGAACGCGGCGCGGATGGCCTGAGGGTCGTAGTCGGGACTGTCGATCCAGTCGATGAAGCTGATCCCCCGCGGTTCGACCTCGGCGACATATTTCTCCAGCGTATAGTCCAGCACGCCGGTCAGACCCTCGCGCGAGTGCAGGTATTTCTTGGACAACTGGCTCATGGCGACCGAGATCGGTTCGCCCAGGTGGAAGTGGCGATAGAAGACCGCCATCATCCCCGCCCGGTCCGCGCCGGACTTGCAGTGGATCAGCACCGGATATTCGATGGACCTGAACAGGTCGCGGGCGCGGTGGATGCGGTCGCGCTGAGGCGGGTCGCGGGAGTCCAGCGGGGCGTCGATCAGCGTCAGGCCCAGGCGTTCGCAGGCGTCCTTCTCCAGCCAGTAATAGCCCTCGTCCCGTTCGCCCCGCAGGTTGATGACCGTCTTGACGCCCTTCGACTGCCAATAGGCCAGTTGGCGCGGCGACGGCTGGTTGGTGCGCACCAGATCCGGCCCCAGCCAGTGGGCGTTGGAGAAGGCCACGCGCAAAAACGCATGGTCCGCCCAAAAGTAATGCCAACGAGCCTTGAAGCGGCCCCAGGCGGTGGAGAGGTCGAAACGCGACATGGAGGCCAGATAGCGATCCGCGGCCGCCGCGTCATCCTTCGCCTGCCACCGGGGCGGCGGTCGGGCCTGTCAGCCCCCGATTTTCGACCCAGAAGATGAAGATCGAGGCCCCCACGATCAGGGCTGCGCCCGGCCAGAACCAGACGGACGGCGTCTGACCCAGCAGCATCCACCCCACCAGGCCGGCCAGCGGCGCCTTGAGGTCGGCGAAGGGCTGAAGATAGGCTGCATCCGCCCGCCGATAGGCCGAGGCCAGCAGATACTGCGCCGCCGCCGTCAGCCCGCCCAGCGCCAGCAGAAGCAGCAGGCCCGCGCCCTGCGGCAGGGCGAAGGGCAGGCCCGTGGCGACGCCGGCCGGCAGGACGAAGGCGAAGGCGTTGGCCAGCAGCAGTATGGCCAGGTGGTTCGGAGTGATCAGCACCAGGAGGGAGATCGTCAGGGTCTCGGCCGTCTCCTCGCGCGCCAGCCAGCGGGTCAGGACATCGGTGGTCGCCCACAGGGCGGCGGCCAGGATCGGCGTCAGGGCGGGCCAGTCCAGCCGCTCCGTCCCCACGCCCGACACCACGACGGCGCCGACGAAACCGGCCAGGGCCGCGCCCAGCCGGGCGCCGGATACTCGTTCGCGCAGAAACAGGCTGGAGCCGACGATGACGAACAGCGGCCCGGTCGCAAGCAGCGTCACCATCTGCCAGATCGGCACGCCGGAAGCGAAGCCATAGACGAAGACATGGACGCCCAGGGCCGATGATAAGGCCCGCGCCTCATGCGCCAGCGGATGGCGCGTCTTCAGCCTGTGCAGGCCGATCCGAAGCACGATCGGCAGCATCAGCGCCGAGGCGACCAGATATTGCCAGAAGGCCATGCCGGTGGAGCTCATGCCGAACTGCTGGGGCAAGACCGACTGAAGCGTATTGGCGGCGGCGAACGCCAGGCTGGCCGACAGCATCAGCAGCGCGCCCATGGAGGCGGCGCCGGGATCAGACCCGGGGTTAGACGAGGAAATCGGGTTCAAGGGTCGTCCTTTCCGTAACCAATTTCCCCAGGGTTACGGGCGACGACGCGCCGAGCCGCCGCCCGGCGCGGGGCGACGAACGCCGACGAGGCGTTGGTCCCGTTCTCTTTCATCCGGACTATACCGTCGGCCCCGGAATCGCACCGGATCTGCTGACCTCTCCAAACCGGGAGAGCGCTCGCGGGCTTGGCGTCGCCGCCTTACCGCCGGTGGGGAATTTCACCCCGCCCTGAGAACAATGCGGGCGAACCCGCAGCCCGAACCTAGTGAAGGAGACCGTCGCCTTCAAGCGCGGACGGGCGGATCGCGGTTCAAGCCTTGACTTGGGCGACGGGGCGGAGGACCGAGAGCCGATGACCGTCGCCGCCTCCGAGACCATGCCGCTGCGCGCCCTGTTGGCGCGGATCTGGCGCGACTATCTGTCCCGGCACAAGGGATCGCTGATCCTGTCGGTGCTGTGCGCGGCGATCACCGGCCTGCTGACGGCGGCGCTGCTGAAGCTGCTGGAGCCGGCGGTGAACGGTCTGTTCCTGGGCGGAACCAAGCCGATCAGCCTGTTCGGCCTCGTGACCTTCCCGGCGGACAAGGCGGTCGTCTGGATTCCGGTCGCCATCCTGACCGTCGCCATCGCTCGGACCCTGGCGGCGCTGGGTCAGGCGGCCCTGGTCAACCGGCTGGGGCATACCATCGTCGGCGACATCCAGATTCGCCTGTTCGGGGCCATGATCCGCGCCGATCTGGCGCGGCTGCGGAGCCAGCATTCGGGCGGTTTCGTCTCTTCCGTCCTGTTCGACGCCAATATGGTGCGCGAGGCCTTCACGTCTGGCGTGGTCAACTACACCCAGAACCTGCTGACCCTGATCGCGGTGCTGATCTACATGGGATTCATCGACTGGCAGTTGACCATCGTGGTGCTGCTGGGCGTGCCGCTGGTGGCGCTGGTGCTGCGCCGGTTCGGGCGCAAGACGCGCAAGGCCGCCGTGGGGGCCATGGCCGAGACCGAGAACCTGTCCACCGCCCTGATGGAGAATCTGGACGGGGTGCGCCTGATCAAGATCGAGAACCGCGAGGCCGCCGAACAGGACCGCGTCGCGGAGGTGGTCGCCCGTCGCCAGCGCCACGTCATCAAGGGCGCGAACGCCCGCGCCTTCGCCGGGCCGTCCAGCGATCTGGTCGCCTATATCGTCGTCGCCGCCGTCATGGCCTATGCCGGATGGCGCGCGCAGTCGGGCGACATGACGGTGGGCGGGTTCGCCGCCTTCATCGGCATGCTGCTGGCGGCCGGCCAGGCGCTGCGTCAGGTAACGAACCTGGCCACGGTCATGAGCGAGGGCTTCACGGCCGCACGCCGCCTGTTCGCCGCCCTGGACATCCAGCCCGAAATCCGCGAGGCCGCCGACGCCGCCCCCCTTGCCCGCCGGGCCGGTGGAGGTGGCGTTGGATCACGTTTCCTTCGCCTATGCCGGGACGGACGCCCCGACGCTGGGTCAGGTGTCGCTGCGGGTCACGCCGGGCGAGACGGTGGCCCTGGTCGGGCCGTCGGGCGGGGGTAAGAGCACGATCCTGAGCCTGTTGCCGCGTTTCTACGACGTGACCGGCGGGGCGGTGACGATCAATGGCCAGGACGTGCGGCGTCTGCGTATCCACGACCTGCGCGACCATATCGCCCTGGTGACGCAGGAACCCTTCCTGTTCGACGACACGATCGCCGCCAACATCGCCTACGGCCGGCCGGGCGCGACGCAGGCGCAGATCGAGGCCGCCGCCCGCGCCGCCGCCGCCCACGATTTCGTCGTCGCCCTGCCCCAAGGGTACGACACCCGCGCGGGCGAGGCGGGCCTGCGTCTGTCGGGCGGTCAGCGCCAGCGCATCGCCATCGCCCGCGCCTTTTTGAAGGACGCGCCCATCCTGCTGCTGGACGAGGCGACCAGCGCCCTGGACACCGAGAGCGAGGCTCTGGTGCAGGCGGCGCTGGAGCGTCTGATGCAGGGTCGCGCGACCCTGATGATCGCTCACCGCCTGTCGACCGTCAGGAACGCCGACCGCATCTATGTGATCGAGGCCGGTCGCGTGGTCGAGGAAGGGTCGCACGACGCCCTGGTCGCCCGGGGCGGCCTCTATTCCCGTCTGGCCAGGCAGCAGTCGCTGGACGGCGCTTCGCCCACCATCGAGACCGTGACGTGAGGCCGCTGAGCAACCCGGTCGTCCAGTCGGCCCTGGCCTGGACCCTGGCGAAATGGATGCAGTTCTGCGTCGCCACCATCCGCTGGACGCACGAGAACCAGCCGGCGGCTGAGGCGGTGTGGGCGCAGGGCGGCGGGGTGCTCTGCGTCTTCTGGCATTCGCGCATCGCCCTGGCGCCCGCGTGCTGGCCGGTGAACCGGGCGCAGCCGGCCAAGGCCCTGATCTCCCTGTCGGCCGATGGGGAATTCATCGCCAAGGCGGTGGCGCGTCAGGGCTTTCCGGCCGTGCGCGGCTCTTCGACCAACAAGGACAAGGCGCAGACGGCCAAAGGGGGCGCGCAGGCCCTGCGCGACGGGCTGAAACAGTTGAAGGTCGGCGCCCTGGCGATCACCCCGGACGGCCCGCGCGGCCCGGCCAAGGTCATGGCAGAGGGCCTGCCCCTGATGGCGAAACTGTCGGGCGCCCCGGCTCTGTTCATCGGCCTGTCGTGCAGCCCGGCGATCCGGCTGAAAAGCTGGGACCGGGCGGTCCTGCCCCTGCCCTTCGGCAAGGGCGCCGTCGTCTGGGACCGGGCCGACTATCCCGAAGGCGCAGAGATGGCCCAGGTCGTCGCCGACTGGACCGCGCGCCTGAACGCCGTCGAAGCCCGCGCCGACGCCCTCACCGGCCTGAAGCCATGACGCCCCTGCCCCTGATCGCCTATCGGCTGGCGACCCGGATGCTGGAGCCCCTGGCGCCGCGCCTGCTGGACGGCCGCGCCAGTCGCGGCAAGGAAGAATCCGCGCGGGTGGACGAGCGGCTGGGCTTCACCCGTGTCGAGCGGCCGCGCGGCGACCTGGTCTGGCTGCACGGCGTCAGCGTGGGCGAGAGCCTGTCGCTGCTGCCCTTGGTCGAACGATTCGTGAAGGCGCGGCCCGACCTGACGGTGCTGGTGACGTCCGGCACCGTGACCTCGGCCCGGATCCTGGCCGAACGGCTTCCGGCCGGCGTGATCCATCAGTATGCGCCCGTGGACGGCCCCGAGACCGTGGCCCGCTTCCTGGACCGCTGGCGGCCGTCGCTTGGGGTTCTGGTCGAAAGCGAACTGTGGCCCAATCTGCTTCTGGAGGCGCGTCGGCGGGACGTGAAGCTGGCCCTGGTCAGCGCGCGGATCACGGACAAGACGGTGGACGGCTGGGCGCGGTTTCCCGCTTCGGCGCGCGCGGTCCTGGGCGCCTTCGACCTGATCCTGCCGCAGGACCAAGCCTCGGCCGCGCGGCTGGCCCGGCTGGGCGCGCGCATCGACGGCCTGATCAATCTGAAGCTGGCGGGCGAACCCCTGCCCCACGACGCGAGCGCCTTCAACCGCCTGTCGGCCGCGATCGGGGACCGGCCCGTGGTCGTCGCCGCCAGCACCCACGAGGGCGAGGAGATCGCCCTGATCCGCGCCCTGGATCATCTGGGCGAGCGGGCCTGCCTGATCCTGCTGCCGCGTCACCCCGAGCGCGGACCGCACATCGCCGCCGCCCTGCGACGCGACGGCTACGCCTTCGCCATGCGCTCACGGGGGGAGACGCTGGGGCCGGACACGGACATCTATCTGGCCGACACCCTGAACGAGATGGGTCTGTTCCTGCGTCTGGCGGACGTAGTGGTGATGGGCGGGTCCTTCGCACCCTCGCTGGGCCTGCCGCCGGTGGGCGGCCACAATCCGCTGGAGCCCGCACGCCTGGCCAAGCCGACGATCACCGGACCGGACGCGGCCAACTGGGCCACGGTGACGGCCGCCCTGGCCCAGGCCGGCGGGCTGATCCTGGTGCAGGCGCCGTCCGAACTGCCCCAGGCGGTCCAGCCGCTGCTGGCCGATCCGGCCGCGGCCAAGGCCATGGGCGAGCGGGCGCGCCGGGCCGCGGCCGAGGCGGGCGGCGGGCTGGAGCGGCTGTGGAGCCTGCTGGCGCCGTTGACGCCACCCGCGAAGGCGCGCCGCCGATGAAGCTGAACACACCGCGCTGGTGGTATGTGCGCGACAGCAACCATGCGCGGATCACGCGCACGGCGCTGAAGCCCCTGGGCTGGGTCTGGGCCGCCGCGACGGCGCGTCGGATCGCCAAGGCGGCGCCCGTCGATCCCGGTGGTCCGGTGATCTCCGTCGGCAATCTGACCGTCGGCGGGTCGGGCAAGACGCCGGTGGCGCGTGAAATCCTGCGTCTGCTGCGCGACCGGGGACTGGACGCCCACGCCCTGTCGCGCGGCTATGGCGGGCGGCTGGAAGGGCCCACGCAGGTCGATCCGGCCGTCCATGCCGCCGCCGACGTCGGGGACGAACCGCTGATGCTGGCGCAGGGATCGCCGGCCTGGATCGCGCGCGACCGCGTCGCGGGGGCCAAGGCGGCCGTCGCCGAAGGCGCGCAGGCCCTGGTGCTGGATGACGGCCATCAGAACCCGGCGCTGAACAAGACCGTCAGCCTGATCGTCGTGGACGGCGAGACACGGGGAGACGAATGGCCGTTCGGAGATGGGTCGGTCTTTCCGTCCGGGCCGATGCGCGAGCCGCTGAAGGCCGGACTGGCGCGCGCGGACGCCGTGGTCATCCTGGCGCCGACCGATGCGGAGACGGTGGACGGCGAACTGTTCCGGACCTTCGGCGATCTGCCCATCTTCGTCGCACGGCTGACGCCCGAGGGGCCGCCGCCGTCCGGCGCCCAGGTCGGATTCGCCGGCATCGCCAAGCCGTGGAAGGTCGAGCGGTCGCTGAAGGCGGCGGGCTGCGACCTGGTCGACTTCGTCCCTTTCCCCGACCATGCGGCCTATAGCCACCGGGACATGGCCTTTCTGCGTGACCGAGCCGCCGTCTTCGGCGCGGGTCTGGTCACGACGGAGAAGGACTGGGTGCGGCTGACGCCCGCGCAGCGCGTGGACGTTACGGCCTGGCCGGTCGTCGCCCGGTTCGAGGACGAGGCGGCCTTCGCCGCCTTCCTGACGGAACGCATTCAGTCGGCGCGATAGACGACCCCGCCCTTCGTCACGAACTTCATCCGCGAGGATGGCCTCATTGTTTGCGCCCAGGTCCGCCACGGGCTTGAAACCCGCCATCAGGGTGCGGCGGCGTGGCGGGCGCCGGCCATGGCCCGATCGGCGTCGGACAGCGTGACCTCTTCCAGACGCGAATTGGGGTTCTGCTGGCCCGTCAGATGAATGGGGCTGTCGATCAGTCCGGGCAGGACGAAGGCCCGGCGCAGGGCGATCATCTACCCCTGGGCGGCGTCGCGGACGAAGCCGTCGCGCACTTCTACAACTTGGTTCCCTTGGATCACGAGAGTTTTACTGCGCTGCACAATGTCGGTCGCCGGATCGGCCCGCAGACGGCCGGCCTCAACGAACGTCGTGGCGCCGGCGCCGGAAAACCCCAGTATTGACAGGGTCTTGCTGCGCCACCGCGCCCGTCGCCGTCCCTAACGGCGCGACCAGCGCCAGCCCCGATTCTTCATCAGGGCGTCCCCCCGAGGTCGTTGCCCAAAAAAAGCCCCGCAAGGCTCAGGTTGCCTCTCCAGTAACCATTTGAAACAAACACGCCTCAAGAACAAACCGCAACGAGGGCGTCGCATGCGGCTATCGAGACGAGGGCTCATTCTGGGCGGATCGGCCATGTTGGCCGGATGCGCCAGCGCAAGCGCCACGGCGCCGCTGACGACCGCCGCGACCATCGCGCCGCCGGTCGTCCCGCCTGCGGCGACTCTGCCGACGATCCAGACCGCCAACGTCGAAGTGCCGCCGCTCGATCCCCGGGGCCACGTCCGCAAGGAGCTGATGGAACGCGCCATGACGGCGCTGGACACCCATCACCGCCGCCTGCCCCTGCGCGACCGGATGTATCTGGTCGATTTCAAGAAATATTCGGGCGAGGAGCGGCTGTACGAGGTCGATCTGATCGGCGGGGACGTCAAGGTGCTGCGCACCTGCCACGGTCGCGGTTCGGACCCCCGGCACACCGGCTACGCCCAGCGATTCTCGAACACGCCGGATTCCAACATGTCCTCGGTCGGCGCCTATGCCACCGCCGGCGCCAACTGGGGCGCGCAACAGGGACCGAACGTTCTGCTGGACGGGCTGGAATACTCCAACGACAAGGCGCGCGAACGGGCGATCATTGTCCACGGCGCCGACTACGCCGACCCGGACTTCCTGGCGCGCGAAGGCAAGCTGGGCCGCAGCTATGGCTGTTTCTCAGTCGCCCACACCGACCTGCCCGGGCCTGCGCGAACGCATGGGCGAAGGCCGACTGCTGTTCGCCTGGTCCTGAGGCTGAACGCCTTGATAAGGCAGGGATCGTTGAATTTCACTCTCAGGCTGGTCCCGAGGGACGGTTAAGTCTCCAGAACGACGTCTTCCGATTAGGTTCAATCGACATTCAGCCTGCTGGCCCTGGGTTGGCTGCTACGCGCCGCCCTTCGGTTCCGGGTTCTTCGCTCCGCTCAGCCCCGGAATGACGAGCCAAGAGACCTATCTTCTCGAACGTCGATTGAATCTAGGAAAGCCGGTCGCGGAACGCGGTCCAGTCGAAGCTCTTGACGGTCCGCAGCTGGTCCGTGGCGCTGTTCCACAGGACGATGGCCGGCAGGGGCACCCCGTTGAAGGTGTTGGTCTTGACCATCGAATAGTGGGCCTGATCCAGGAAGGCGATGCGGGTTCCCGGCGTCGGCCGCTCGGCGAAGACATAGTCGCCGATGATGTCGCCGGCCAGGCAGGAGGGTCCGCCGAGGCGGGCGGTGACGCCGGTCTCAGCCTCGCCCAGCATGGCCGGGCGATAGGGCGCCTCGATCACGTCCGGCATGTGGCAGGTGGCCGAAATGTCCGTGATGGCGATGGGCATGCCGTTGTCGAACACGTCCAGCACCTCTCCGATCAGGACGCCGGCGTCCAGAGCCACCGCCTCGCCCGGCTCCAGATAGACCTGGACCTGATGACGCCGCCCGATCTCGTTCACGAAGTCGACCAGCCGGTCGATCTGATAGTCGGCGCGGGTGACATGGTGCCCGCCGCCCAGGTTCAGCCATTTGACGCCGGGCAGAAGGGGCGCCAGCTTCGGCTCCACCGCCGCCCAGATCCGCGACAGGGGCTCGAAATCCTGTTCGCACAGGGCGTGAATGTGCAGGCCGTCCACCCCGACCATGTGCTCGGGCCTCAGCTGCGACACCGGGAAGCCCAGACGCGAACAGGGCTGAGCCGGGTCGTATTTGGCGACCTCCCCCTCCGAATGCTCCGGGTTCAGACGCAGGCCGATCTCGAACGTCTCGCCCGCCGCGCGGGCCTCGGCGATCACAGCGCCGAAGCGGGCGATCTGGGCGGGATTGTTGAAGATGACATGGTCCGACAGCCGCAGGATTTCGGGCAGGTCCTGGGCTGTATAGGCGGGGGAGTAGGTGGTCAGTTCGCCCTTGTAGAACTGGCGCGCCAGCCGCGCCTCCCACAGGCCCGAGGCGCAGACGCCGTCCAGATATTCCCCGACCACATCCGCCAGCGACCACATGGAAAAGGCTTTCAGCGCCAGGAGGACGCGAGCGTTCCCCCGCTCGCGCACATCCTTCAGCACCGCCAGATTGCGACGCACCGCGACCTCGTCCACCACGAAGGCTGGCGAGGCGACGCGGTTCAGGTCGAAATGCGCGAATGCGCCCGGATCGCCGGCCCTGGTCTGCATCGGTCGTTCGGGTCCTTTCAGAAGTCCAGCGGGGCGTCCAGGTCCTCGACCGTCCAGGGCAGGCCGTGCTTGTTCAGCATCGCCATGAACGGATCGGGGTCCAACTGCTCCATGTTGAAGACGCCTTCGCCCTTCCACTGGCCGGTCAGCATCAGAGCCGCGCCGATCATGGCGGGGACGCCGGTGGTGTAGCTGACGGCCTGGTTGCCGGTTTCGGCATAGGCTTCCTGGTGGTCGCAGATGTTCTTGACGTAAACCGTCTTCTGCGCGCCGTCCTTTTCGCCGGTGGCGATCGTGCCGATGTTGGTCTTGCCCTTGGTGATGGGGCCCAGCGACGCGGGTTCGGGCAACAGGGCCTTCAGGAACTCGATCGGGACGATCTCGCGGCCCTGGAACGTCATCGGCTCGATCGAAGTCATGCCGACGTTCTCCAGCACCTCCAGGTGCTTCAGATAGCTGTCGCCGAAGGTCATCCAGAAACGGATGCGTTT
This sequence comes from Brevundimonas sp. SORGH_AS_0993, assembly GCF_030818545.1. Lineage (NCBI taxonomy): Bacteria > Pseudomonadati > Pseudomonadota > Alphaproteobacteria > Caulobacterales > Caulobacteraceae > Brevundimonas > Brevundimonas sp. SORGH_AS_0993. Next base: position 80,061 of record NZ_JAUTAH010000001.1, on the reverse strand, counting down.
GATCTCGGGATAGAATTTCGCCAGCGATTCCAGTTCCTCATGGTACATGAGGTACATGTTCTTGGGGCCCACGCCCTCGAAGTCGAAGGTCTGCTTGTGGCTCAGTGCCGGGCCCTCGATCCACTGGCCGTTCTCCCAGTGACGCGAGTTGGCGGTCACTTCGCGCAGATTGATCTCGGGGTTGAAGTTGGTGGCGAAGGGCAGGCCCGTGTCGCCGCCGTTGCAGTCCAGGATGTCGAGGGTGTCGATCCGGTCCAGCAGGTGCTTCTTGATATAGGTGGTGAAGACCGAGGTGACGCCGGGGTCGAAGCCGGACCCCAGCAGAGCCATCAAGCCGGCGTCCTTGAAACGATCCTGATAGGCCCACTGCCACTTGTATTCGAACTTGGCCTCGTCGCGCGGCTCGTAGTTGGCGGTGTCGAGGTAGTTCACGCCGGCGGCCAGGCAGGCGTCCATGATCGACAGGTCCTGGTACGGCAGGGCCAGGTTGACCACCAGGGCAGGCTTGACCGCCTGGATCAGGGCGGTGGTGGCGGCCACGTCGTCAGCGTCGATCGCCGCCGTATCGATGGTCACGCCGAAACGCGACTTCACCGATTCGGCGATGGCGTCGCACTTGGACTTGGTCCGGCTGGCCAGGGTGATGTGGGAGAAGATCTCCGTGTTCATCGCCATCTTGTGGACGGCGACCGAGCTGACGCCGCCCGCGCCGATAACCAGCACCCTGCTCATGTGTGGCTTCTCCCGAAGTCAGAAAAACGATTGGCGACAAGGCCGCCGCCTATAAAGGGCGGGGCTCATAGCATGATGATGACAGTCCGCTAAATAATAACGCGGCGCGGTCAGTCCCGCTCCAGCGCGCGCCAGCCGATGTCGGAGCGGTTGAAGCCGCCCGGCCAGTCGATCCTGCGGACGGCGGCATAGGCGCGTTCGCGGGCCTGGGCGATGTCGTCGCCCTCGGCGCAGACGTTCAGAACGCGCCCGCCGGCGGCCGCCAGTTGCCCGTCGTCGCGGCGTTTTGTCCCAGCATGGAAAACCTGGACGTGCGGGCCGAAGTCCTGATCGACGCCGCGGATGATGGAACCCTCCAGCGGGCTGTCGGGGTAGCCCTTGGCGGCCATGACCACGCAGATCACGGTCTGCGGCTTGAAGACCGGGGCCGGCAGGCCCGAGACGTCGCCGCGCGCGCAGGCCAGCAGGTAGGGCACGATGTCGCCGGCGAACCGCATCATCAGCACCTGGCATTCCGGGTCGCCGAAGCGGGCGTTGAACTCCACCACCTTCGGCCCGTCCTGGGTCGCCATCAGACCGGCGTAGAGAACCCCGCGATAGGGGGCGCCCTCGTCGGCCATATGACTGATGGTCGGTTGGACGATCTGCTCGTCCGCCTGCCGCACCAGGTCGTCGGTGAAGACCGGCGCCGGGGAATAGGCGCCCATGCCGCCAGTGTTGGGGCCCATGTCGCCGTCGAAGGCGCGCTTGTGGTCCTGGGCGCCGCCGAACAGCAGGGCCTGTTTCCCGTCGCACAGGGCGAACAGTGAGCCTTCTTCGCCGTCCATGAATTCTTCGATCACGACGCGGGCGCCGGCGGCGCCGAACCGACCGCCCAGCATCCGTTCGATCTCGGCCTCGGCATCCGGGCGGTCGGGGCTGATGGCCACGCCCTTGCCGGCAGCCAGGCCGTCGGCCTTGATGACATAAGGGGGGCGGAAGGCTTCCAGGGCCGCCTTGGCGTCCTTGACCGTCTCATAGACGCCATAGCCCGCCGTGGGGATGCCGTGCCGGTCCAGGAACGCCTTGGAGAATGCCTTGGAGGTTTCCAGCTGGGCCGCCTTGGCCGTGGGGCCGAAACACGGGACGCCCGCTGCCGCCAGACGGTCGGCCAGACCGGCGGCCAGGGCGACTTCCGGTCCCACCACAACCAGATCGGCGCCGATTTCGTGCGCCAGGGCCGCCAGTCCCTCGGCATCGTCGGCCTTGACGGCCCGAAGCTCGCACAGCTTCTCCATGCCCGGATTGCCCGGCGCGGCGACCAGGCGTTTGACCAGGGGCGACTGGGCGATCTTCCAGGCCAGGGCGTGTTCGCGGCCGCCCGATCCGACGAGAAGAATGTTCATGAGACCGGGCAATGACGGCCACGCGCGGGCCGGTCAAGCCGCCTGTCGGCTTAAGCCCGAAAACAAGCGTCAATCAGCGATTGGGCGGGGTCCAGGGCGGAAGCGCCTGCAGCTGGCCGGGCGTCAGACTTGTGACCAGGTCCTTTTCCCCGTTGCGGTCGATGGGTGCGACATCCGCGACCGGAACCAGCACCTTCACCTCGCCCGGCCGTTTCAACTCGACCACCAGATGCGTCAGTGCGCCCGAGGCGTCCAGCACCAGGGTCTCCACATCGCCCAGATCGACGTTGGCGTGGGACACGATGTCGGCGTCCTCCAACTGATCGCGCGTCATGCCGAAGGCAAGGGCGGCGCTGGTCGCGGCCGTATCGGCCTGCGGATCCGGCAGGACGACAGGCGCGGCGCCCGGCGACGGGGATTGCACCACGTCCTCGTCCCGGTCCGAACAGGCGGCCACGGTCGCGGTCATCAACAGGGCGGAGGCCAGTGAAAGAATGCGCGTCATCAGATGTCCTTACGGCGTTAAATCAGGGCGGAAACGACATAGGCCGCCAGCCCCAGCAGGGCGATGCAGCCGAGGATCAGCCATGGGCTCATGGCGCCCCCAGCGCCCGCGCGGCGCGCTAGATCGCGTTCGTGCGGGTCCCGGTCCGACGGGTCTGTGTTCGGGGGATCGGCGGCCATGCAGACGAAAACGGGGCGCCGCCGCCCCCCGTTCCCGGACGCATCGCCGCAGGCTAGAGTGTCGCCATGAGCGACGACTATGTGTTCGAAGGCCCAGCCGAGGCCCCCGCCCCGCGCGACAACAATCCGCCGCTGTCGATCTCGGAACTATCCTTCGCGTTGAAGCGCACGCTGGAGGATCGGTTCGGCCATGTGCGGCTGAGGGGCGAGATCTCCAAGGTCAACCGCCACGCCTCGGGCCACGTCTATCTGACGCTGAAGGACGACAAGTCGGCCATCGACGGCGTGGTGTGGAAGGGATCGACGCGCGGCCTGGGGGTGCAGCCCGAGGCGGGGCTGGAGGTCATCGTGACCGGCAAGATCACCTCCTACCCCGCGCGGTCGTCCTACCAGATCGTGATCGAAAGCATGGAGGCGGCCGGGGCCGGCGCCCTCTTGGCCCAGCTGGAGCGGCTGAAGGTCCGCCTGCGCGAGGAAGGTCTGTTCGAGCCGGGCCGCAAGAAACCCCTGCCCGCCTTCCCCGCCGTCATCGGCGTGATCACCAGCCCGACGGGCGCGGTGATCCGCGACGTGCTGCACCGGATCGCCGAACGCTGGCCCTGTCGCGTCATCGTCTGGCCCGTGGTCGTTCAGGGCGAGGCGGCCTGCGGTCAAGTGTCCCATGCAATTCGCGGCTTCGATTCACTGACAGACGCCAGCCCTGTTCCCCGCCCCGACCTGCTGATCGTCGCGCGTGGCGGCGGGTCGGTCGAGGATTTGTGGTGTTTCAACGACGAGGGTCTGGCCCGGACGGTGGCGGCCGCGCGCATCCCGATCATCTCGGCCGTGGGGCACGAGACGGACACGACCCTGATCGACTTCGTGTCGGATCGCCGTGCGCCCACCCCGACCGGCGCGGCCGAAATGGCGACGCCTGTGCTGGCGGACCTGCGCTACGCTGTGGCGGACATGGACCGGCGCATGGTGCAGGCGGGCGGGCGGCTGATCGAGGATCGGCGCACGCGGCTGCGGGCCGTGGCGCGCGGCCTGCCGACGCGGCCCGAGGACCTGCTGGCGCTGGCGCAGCAGCGACTGGATCACGCCGCCAGCCGCCTGGGATCGGGGCTGCACCGCAATGTCGCCCTGCACGAACGTCATCTGGCGGTGACGGCGGGCAAGCTGAGCCCGGCCCTGCTTCGCACACGGATCGAGCGGGGCCAGGACCGGCTGCGGGGCGCCGGCGACCGACTGGGCGCGGCGCTTCAGGCGGGCGTGGCGCGCGGCGAGCGACGGCTGTTGCAGATCGCCGCCCGCTTGTCGCCCGAGCCGCTGCACCGGCGGCTGGATCAGCGCGAGGCGCGCCTTCACGCCGTCGGCGCGCGCCTGGACGGGGTCATCCCGCGTCGGATGCAGCGCGAGACCGACCGTCTGGCCGCCCTGTCGCGCGCACTGACCACCCTGGACCCGGCCCGCCCCAAGCCCGGCTTCGCCCGTGTCGAGGATGCGGACGGCGGCTGGATCGCCGCGGCCGCCAGACTGGCGCCGGGTCAGGCGGTGCGTCTGGTGTTCGGCGACGGGGCGCGCGGCGCCACCATCGACGGCGGCGAAGGCCAGGTCGAAACCAACCCCGCGCCGCGTGCCGCCCCCCGGCCCGCCCCGCGCCCCAGGCCGTCGACGACGGATCAGGGCGACCTGTTCTGAGCCGTTCGTCCGTTTTTACGCTTCGCCCCTGCCCCGCTTCCTGCTAACCGCCGCCCATGAAGATCACCCGCATCGCCCTGACGGCCTATGTTTTCGCCCTTCTGATCATCGTTCTGGATCAACTGTCCAAGGCCTGGGTGCTGAGCCTGGCGGACGCTTCGTCCATCCACCAGATTCCGCTGGGCTATGTGTTCGCCGAAATCCTGCCGCCCTATCTGCGGTTCACCTTCGTCCAGAACACCGGCGTCAGCTTCGGCCTGTTCGGCGGCGGCGAGGCGCGCTGGGGCCTGACCCTCTTCTCCATCCTGGTCTCGGCCGGCCTGGCCTGGTGGGCGACCACCACCAATCGCCGCCTGCTGATCACCGCCATCGGCTTCGTCATGGGCGGGGCGCTGGGCAACGTCATCGACCGGGTGCGGTTCGGCTATGTGGTCGACTTCATCGACTTCTCGGGCACAGGCGTATTTCCCTGGGTGTTCAACATCGCCGACAGCGCCATCACCATCGGCGTCGTGCTGCTGATTCTGGACAGCCTCCTGTCGGACAACGCCGCCAAGGTTGGCGCGGCCCCCGAAAAGTCGTAATCACCCCGTCTTCACTATGCCAACGCGCCCGTCTGCGGCGCCTTCCGTGCATCGCCGAACAGAGTCTGAACCCATGCGTATCCGCAGCGTCGCCGTCCTGACCCTCGCCGCCTCCGCCGCGCTCGCCGTGTCCGCCTGCGGCAGCCTGAAGCAAGGCATCGGCCTGACCAAGGTCGTGCCCGACGAGTTCGTTACCGTCTCCACCGCCCCGCTGACGGTGCCGCCCGAATACGGCCTGCGTCCGCCGGCGCCGGGCCAGCCGCGTCCGCAGGAACTGGCGCCCGAAAGCGCCGCCCGTCAGATTCTGCTGGGTCAACGCCAGGCCGTGACCCGCACCGCCGGCGAACAGGTCCTGGTCGCCCAGGCCGGCGCCGAGCAGGCCGATCCCCTGGCCCGCTACGTCGTCGACGACGAGTTCGGCGACATCGCCCACAAGGACGAAAGCTTCGCCGACCGCCTGATGTTCTGGCGCAAGAACGAGCCTTCGACCCAGGCGCCGACCACGCGCCAGACCGCCAACGGTGAGACCACCATCGACGCGACGACCGAGGCCGCGCGCCTGCAGGCCCTGACCGGCGGCCAGCCGATCACGATCCAGCCGCGCCGCAACACCGGCTTCAAGCTGCCGGGCCTCTAAGCGGCGACTTTCAACGGACCCTTGCCAAGGGGGCGTCCGTCCTTATTGTGAACGGACCTGTGTTTCGGAGCCGTTCGCATGACCGACGCCATCGACATCGCCGCCCTGTCCGGGGTCGAGCAGTTGCGCCTGAGTATCAGCGGGAGCTTCGTCGCGCCCATCGCCCGCTCGGTCGGCTTCGAACTGGTCGAAATCGAAGAGGGCCGCGTCCTGTTCGAGGGCGTGCCGACCGCAGCCTTCTACAACCCGCTGGGCACGGTGCATGGGGGCTGGATGGCGACCCTGCTGGATTCGGCATGCGGATGCGTGGTCCATTCCATGCTGCGGCCCGGCCAAACCTATACGACGCTGGAACTGAAGACGGTCTTCCACAAGGCGTTGACGGCCGGGATTCCGGTGCGGGCGGAGGGACGCATCGTCCAGATGGGCCGCCGCGCCGGTTTCGCCGAGGCCGACCTGAAGGGCGTGGATGGAAAGCTGTACGCCACCGCCACCTCCACCTGTCTGGTGATGGCGCGCTGAAGCGAAGGTTTGCCGCGCCTCGCTTTAGCCGCTATCAGCGGCGAGCGTTCCATGATCGGCCGCCGATCGTCGCGCGCGCCCTTTCGCTGTCGGAAAAATAAGCTGATGCGTCGCGTTCTGTCCGCCCTCGCCGCCCTTGCGGTCGCTGTCTCCGTTCTTCCCACTGCGGCCGACGCCCAGTCCAGCCGGCAGCGCGGCGGCAATCGGCCCAGCGGTCAGAGCGCATCGGGCCAAGACGTCGATGCGCCCAAGCCGCAACGGTTCGCCCCCCTTCGCAATCGCGTCAACGCGGGCCCCTGCCCCTATGTGAAAATTCTCTACGACGCCGCGCGCTACGTCGAACTGGAAGGCGGGCGCGCCGCCGTCTCCAACGTGGGCTACACTGGCGAACTGGAAGGCGTGACGGCCGACTGCGCCTATCGCGAGACCCAGCCGATTCGTCTGGACATCGGCATGCTGTTCCGCTTGGGCCGCGGGCCTCAGGCGACGGGCGAGCAGAAGACCTATCGCTACTGGATCGCCGTGACCGAACGAAACAGCGCCGTCCTGACCAAGGAATATTTCGACCTGCCGGTGAACTTCGATGGCGAACGCACGGCGGCCGTCACGGAAGAGCGGACCATCACCATCCCGCGCGCCACGGCCACCACCAGCGGCGGCAATTTCGAGGTGCTGATCGGGTTCGACGTCACGCCTGAAATGGCCGAGTTCAACCGCTCGGGCAGCCGATTCCGCGTCAACGCGGGCACGACCGCGGCGACGCCCGCACCCGCCGCCACCCCGCCTTCGAGCGAATAAATGTCCGATCTGAAGACCGTCCTCAGCGAAGCGGTCGCCGCCGCCTTCGCCGCCGAAGGCGTGGACGCCGCCCTGGCCCGCGTCACACCGTCCGACCGTCCCGACCTGGCCGACTTCCAGTCGAACGGCGCCCTGGCCGCCGCCAAGGCGCTGAAGGCCAATCCGCGCGAACTGGCGGGCAGGATCGCCGAACGCCTGTCGGCCGATCCGCGTTTCGCCTCGGTCGAGGTCGCGGGGCCGGGCTTCATCAACCTGAAGATCGCCGACGCGGCCCTGGCTGAACGCGCCGAGGAAGTGGCGGCGGACGCCGATCACGCGGGCGCAGCGGTGGTCGCCGATCCCCGCCGGGTGGTCATCGATTTTGGCGGCCCGAACGTGGCCAAGCCGATGCACGTCGGCCATCTGCGCAGCGCCATCATCGGCGAGAGCCTGAAACGTCTGTTCCGTTTCCGCGGCGATCACGTCACCGGCGACGCCCACTTCGGCGACTGGGGCTTCCAGATGGGTCTGCTGATCGTGGCCTGCGGCGATGAAAAACTGGCCGACGCCTTCATGGCCGAGGGCGATGGCCCCTTCCCGGCCGAAAGCCCGGTGACCCTGGCCGACCTGGACCGGCTGTATCCGCTGGCGGCCGGCAAGGCCAAGGAAGATCCGGCCTTCCGCGACCGCGCGAGGAAGGCGACGGCGGAACTGCAGAACGGCCGCCCTGGGTACCGCGCCCTGTGGCGACACTTCGTGGCGGTCAGCCGCGAGGCGCTGAAGCGGGAATACGGCGACCTGTCGGTCGATTTCGACCTGTGGAACGGCGAGAGCGACGCCGATCCCCTGATGCCGGAAATGCTGGCGCACCTGAAAGACACGGACCTGCTGGTCGAGGACGACGGCGCCCAGGTCGTCCACGTCGCCAAGCCGGGCGAGACCCGCAAGAAGAAGCTGGCCGACGGCTCGGTGGTCGAGGCGCCCTCGCCCCCGCCGCTGTTGGTCATCAGTTCGGAAGGCTCAGCCATGTACGGCACGACCGACCTGGCGACGATCCTGGACCGCAAGAAGACCCTCTCGCCCGACCTGATCCTGTACGTCGTCGACGAACGTCAGGCCGAGCATTTCGAACAGGTGTTCCGCGCCGCCTATCTGGCCGGCTACGCCCCCGAGAAGTCGCTGGAGCATCTGGGCTTCGGCACCATGAACGGTCAGGACGGCAAGCCGTTCAAGACCCGCGCGGGCGGGGTTCTGAAGCTGCGCGACCTGATCGATCAGGCGACGGACAAGGCGCGCGAGCGCCTGCACGAGGCCAAGCTGGGCGACGACCTGTCGTCCGAAGAATTCGAGGCCATCGCGCACAAGGTGGCCATCGCCGCCCTGAAGTTCGCCGACCTGTCGAATGCGCGCACGACCAGCTACGTCTTCGATCTCGACCGCTTCATGAGCTTCGAGGGCAAGACGGGGCCGTATCTGCTGTATCAGTCGGTGCGGATCAAATCCCTGCTGAGGAAGGGCGCCGAACAGGGCCTGACGCGCGGCGCCATCGTCATCGCCGAACCAGCCGAACGCGACCTGGCCCTGACGCTGGACGCCTTCTCCACGGCCGTTTCGGACGCCTACGACAAGCGGATGCCGCACCTGGTGGCGGAACACGCCTATCGCGTGGCCCAGTCGTTCTCGAAATTCTACGCCGCCTGCCCCGTGCTGGTGGCGCCGGACGAAGTGACGAAACGCTCGCGCCTGGCCCTGTCGGCCGCGGCGCTCGGCCAGCTTGAGATCGCGCTGAACCTGTTGGGAATCGACACGCCGGAGCGGATGTAGCGGGCGATCGCTCCGCATGCTATATTTGCTAGCAGATGGAGTTCCGCCATGCCCGCCAATCTTCATGTCCGCAACGTGCCTGATGAAATCGCACGGCGGATCAAGGTGCGCGCGGTTCAAAACGGCCGTTCTGCTGAGGCCGAGCATCGCGCGGCGCTGGAGCAGGTGTTTGGCGGGGTGGGTAAGGAAGAATGGCTGAGACGCGCCGACGCCCTGCGCGCCTCGATCCTCGCCCGCAGAGGCGGCGAACTGCTGCCGTCTTCCGTTGATCTGATCCGCGAAGATCGAGACAAACGGTGATTGTGATCGACGCCAGCGTCGTCATCACCGCTCTTTTGCCCGAGGCCGAAAGCCCAATCGCCAGGTCGTTCATAGCGAACGAAGTCTGCGTCGCGCCCGATCTTATCATCATCGAATGCGTCAACGCACTTTGGAAGAACGTCAAACTGAACCGCATTCTGGTCGCAGAGGCCGAGATCGCTCTGGAAACCTTGCCGAACCTCGGCATCAGCCTGATGGCGGGACGAGAGCTGGCCGATCGCGCCTTCGAACTGGCCGTCGCCTTGGATCATCCCGCTTACGATTGCTTCTATCTCGCTCTGGCGGAAAGCCAGAACGCACCACTTTTCACCCAAGACGGACGCTTCCTGCGCAAGATGCAAGGCTCAGGGGTGTCAAAAGCGGACGTGCGTCTGCTCGACTCGGTAAACCAATGACTGACCTCGCCACCTATATCGCCGGCCTGCCAAAGGCCGAACTGCATCTGCATATAGAGGGCAGTCTTGAGCCGGAGCTGATGTTCGAACTGGCCCAGCGCAACGGCGTCTCCATCCCCTACGACAGTGTCGAGGCGGTGCGGGCGGCCTACGACTTTTCGAACCTGCAGGACTTTCTGGACATCTATTACGCGGGCGCGGCGGTGCTGCTGACGCGCCGGGACTTCGAGGATCTGGCCTTCGCCTATTTCCAGCGGGCGGCGGCGGACAATGTGCGCCACGCCGAGATTTTCTTCGATCCGCAGACGCACACCGATCGCGGCGTGCCGTTCGGCGTGGTGGTCGAGGGGCTGATCGCGGGCATGGACAGGGCCAAGGCGGAGTTGGGCGTAAGCTCGGGCCTGATCCTCAGCTTCCTGCGCCACCTGACCGAGGACGAGGCGTTTGCGACGCTGGAGGCGGCCAAGCCCTATCTGCATCATTTCATCGGCGTGGGGCTGGATTCCTCGGAGGTCGGTCATCCGCCGTCCAAGTTCCAGCGCGTCTTCGCCGCCGCCCGCGACCTGGGCCTGAAACTGTGCGCCCACGCCGGCGAGGAAGGCCCGCCCGCCTATGTGCATGAGGCGCTGGATCTGTTGCACATCGACCGGATGGACCATGGCAACCGCTCGATGGAGGATGACGCACTGGTCGAACGTCTGGTCCGCGAGCAGATGACCCTGACCGTCTGCCCGCTGTCGAACCTGAAGCTTTGCGTGGTCGACGACCTGAAGGACCATCCCGTGCCCGAGATGTTGCGTCGGGGCCTGCACGTCACCCTGAACTCGGACGACCCGTCCTATTTCGGCGGATACGTGAACGACAACTACAGCCGGTTGGCCGAAGCGGTCGACCTGACGCGCGAGCAGGTGACGCTGTTGGCGAAGAACAGTTTCGAGGGGTCGTTCCTGGGCAAGGCGGAGAAGGCGGCGTTCATCGCCGAAGTGGACACCTACGCGCAGCGCTGATCCCTCCCCTTTTGTCCATTGCGGGGCATCCGATGGACGAACCCGGAATGACAAAAGGAAAGGCTGTCGCTTCCGGCCGCTAAGTGTTCCTGATATGTTCACGTCATGGAGCGGGCGGATACACAGCCGGAAGACCAGGCGAACCTCCGCTGGCTGTTCGTCGATCTGAACGCCTTCTTCGCCAGCGTCGAACAGCAGATGAACCCGGCCTGGCGCGGCAAGCCGGTCATCGTGCGGCCGGCGATGAGCGAATACACCGGCGCCATCGCCGCCAGCTATGAGAGCAAGGCGTGGGGCGTTCACACCGGGATGCGGGTCGCCGACGCTCGCAAACTGTGCCCCGGCCTGATCGTCGCCGAGGCGCGGCCGGACCTCTACGTCCAGATTCACAAACGGATCATGGCCGAGATCGACCGCCATGTTCCGGTGTGGAAGGTCGGCTCAATCGACGAATGTTCATGCGAACTGATCGGCCCTGAACGACGCGAGGCGAACGCCGTCGCCCTGGCCCGTCGCATCCAGACGGGCATTTTGGAGAATGTCGGCCAGTGTCTGCGGTCGTCCGTGGGACTGGCGCCGTCGCGGTTTCTGGCCAAGACGGCCTGCGGCATGAAGAAGCCCGCCGGCCTGACGGTGCTGCGCGCCAACGAACTGCCCGGTCCTTTACTGGACCTGCCGCTGTCGAAATATCCGGGCATAGGATCGCGGATGCGTCTGCGTCTGGAGGCGGCGGGCGTGACCGACACGGCCGGTCTGTGGACCATGAGCGCCAGACAGGCCCGCGCCGTCTGGAACAGCATCGAGGGCGAACGCATCTGGCGCGGCCTGCATGGGCTGGACAGCGAGCCGACGCCCGAAAAACCGCCCGCCTCCATCAGCCACAGCCACGTCCTGGCCCAGGCCATGCGGACCCCGGACAAGGCGCGCGCGGTGGCCCGGCGGCTGGTGGTCAAATGCGGGGCGCGGCTGCGGCGGATGGGCCTGACCGGGGCCAGCCTGACCCTGCATCTGGACATGGGGCCGAAGGCGACGCCGCGAAGCGATCGACGGGGCTGGGAGACGGCGGCCCTGAGCCGCGCCGTGTCGCCGACCCAGGACACCTTTGTCCTGTTGGCCGCGCTGGACGCTCTATGGCGCCAGGTGGAGCCCGAGATCGAGACGGGACGCCTCAGCTATGTCGGCGTCGGCGTACACGGGCTGAAAGCCCGCGACGCCTTCGAGGCGGACCTCTTCTCGCCCGGCCCGGACCAGGATGGCGACGCCCCCTCCCTGCGTTTGTCCCGGGCGCTGGACGCCCTCAATCGTCGCTACGGCAAGGACACGGTCAGCATCGGACCCAAGGCGGGCCTGCCGGAGTTCATCGGCGCCAAGATCGCCTTCACCCGCATCCCCGAGGCGGAGGATTTCTGGGAGTAGAAACCAAACCAACCGGACGGCTGACCGCCACCGACTCAGCTCTTTCCCGTCGTCATCCGAGAAGCGTAACCGCAGCCACCTCCGCTACGCCCGACGCGCGGAAACTCTTCCTGGCCGCCGCCTCGGTCGACGGCGCGATGGCGCGGCTCGCGTCGGCGACGACGACCGTCTGAAAGCCCTCGCGCACCGCATCCTCGGCGGTGAAGCGGACGCAGTAGTCATAGGCCAGCCCGCACAGGAAGACGCGAGTCACCCTCAGTTCGCGCAACAGACCCGCCAGACCCGTGGGGGTGCGATGATCGTTCTCGAAGAAGCCGGAATAGCTGTCGACCGCCGGATTGCAGCCCTTTCGGATCACGGCCCGCGCCTTCTGGACGGCGGGCGCGACATCGGGATGGAAGTCGGCGCCGGGCGAGCCCTGGATGCAATGATCCGGCCACAGCATCTGGCGGCCGTAGGCGACTTCGATCTCGGTGAAGGGGGCCGCGCCGGGGTGGTTGGAGGCGAAGGAAATCTGGTCCGGCGTATGCCAGTCCTGGGTCACGACGACGCGGTCGAACCGTTCGGCCAGCCGGTTCAAAAGCGGCATGATCGCCGCGCCGCCCGAAACGGCCAGGGCGCCGCCGTCGCAGAAGTCGTTCTGCGGATCAATGACCAGAAGGGCGTCCGTCGCGGCGATCTGCATCAGGCGCTCGCGAAGGCGTCGATCTCGTTGGCCGAGCCCAGGGCGACGGGAATGCGCTGGTGCAGATGCTCGGGCTGGATGTCCAGAATGGCCTCAACCCCGTCCGTCGTCGCCTTGCCGCCGGCCTGCTCGATCAGGAAGGCCATCGGATTGCCCTCGTACATCAGGCGCAGCTTGCCGGGCTTGTTGGGTTCGCGCCGGTCCCACGGATAGAAGAAGACGCCGCCGCGCATCAGGATGCGGTGGACGTCCGCGACCATGGCCGCGACCCAGCGCATGTTGAAATTCTTGCCGCGCGGACCGTCCGCCCCCTTCAGAAGGTCGCCCACATAGGTCTGCACCGGCTCGGACCAGTGGCGCAGGTTCGACATGTTGATGGCGAACTCCTTGGTGTCCTTGGAGACCGCGATGGCGTCGTGGGTCAGTATCCACTCGCCGTCGCTGGACAGGGTGAAGCCCCTCACGCCCTGGCCCGTCGTCAGAACCAGCATGGTCTGGGGGCCGTACAGGGCATAGAGGGCGGCGACTTGATTGCGGCCGGCCTGCATGAAGTCCGCCTCGGTCGGGGTCGGCGTGGGGGACTTCAGCACCGAGACGATGGTGCCGACCGACGCATTGATGTCGATGTTGGAGGAGCCGTCCAGCGGGTCGAACAGGACCAGATAATCTCCGGCGGTGTTCGAGGCCGGCTGAACTTCGTCCATCTCCTCGGACGCGACGCCGGCGACGGCGGGACAGGCCAGCAGGGCCTGGGTCAGCCTATCGTTGGTCATGACGTCGAGCTTCTTCTGCTCCTCGTCCTGCACATTGATCTGGCCAGAGGCGCCCAGCGCCCCGGCCAGGGCGCCGCCGGCGACCACATCGCTGATCTCGGCGCAGGTGCGGGCGGCGACGGTCAGGACCGATTTCAGGCCGTCGGCGACGTCCAGGGCGGCGATGTGGGCGTCGAGGCTGGCGAGGGTCATGCGGTCGATCCGGTTCGTGGCGTTGCACCGTTCTTGGCGGGCGACGGGCCGCAGAGCAAGGCGGCAAACGAAAACGCCCCGGCTGAACCGGGGCGTTTCCTGTCGACCAGGGGCGTCGATCAGAACGGCAGGATGGCCGTGCCGAACGCGCGCTTCAACTCATGCGCGGCGAAGGTCTGCGCCGCCATGGCGTCCGGAAGGACCATCGCCATGCCGAAGAACTCGTGCGTCGAGCCATGGAAAGTCTTGTGGCGCACCCCGACGCCAGCCTGCTCCAACCTGTCGGCCAGAAGCTCGCCCTCCGTCCGCAACGGGTCGATCTCCGCCAGGATCACGGTGGAGTCAGGCAGGTCGGTCAGATCCGCGTTCTCGACGATGTTGATGCGCGGATCTTGCGCGTCGGCTTCGTTTTCGAAAATGTGTTTCACGAACCACTTCATCATCGGCTTGTTCAGCGGCTTGGCGTCGGCGTTTTCGCGGTAGGACTCATTGTCCATGTCCACGCCGGCGACCGGATAGACCAGCACCTGATGGACGGGTGTAGGCAGGCCGGCGTCGCGCGCCATCATCGACACGCCGATGGCCAGATTGCCGCCCGCGCTCTCGCCCATCACCGCCACCTTCTGCGGGTCGCCATTGAAGCTCTGGGCGTTGTCCAGCACCCAGCGATAGGCCGCCAGGGCGTCGTCGTGAGCGGCGGGGAAATGATGCTCGGGGGCCTGACGATAATGCACCGACACCACGATGGCGTCGGCCATCCTGGACACGCCGCGCGGGCCGCCGTCATAGACGTCCAGATCGGCGATGACGAAGCCGCCGCCGTGGAAATAGACCACGACCGGATGCAGCTTGTCCTCGGAATGGTCATGCGGCTTGTAGATGCGGGCCTGGATCGGGCCGGCGGCGCCGGGGATGGTGATGTCCGTGGTCTTGACGCCCAGATCGTCCGACTTGGGCTCCTTGCCGGCCTTGCGAAGCAGCGAATGGACGGCGTCGGTGGGGGTTGGTTGCTGGCGGGCCTCGGCGGGCGACAGGGTCTCGATCGGCTTGCCGCCGAAAGACGCCAGTTCGTCCAGCACCTTCTGCATGGGACCGTCAGGCTTGGCGCGCGTGTCACGCGGCTTGTCCGATGCACCGAACAGCTTGTCTATAATCGACATTTTTGAATTCCTGGGTTTCGAGTGGGGGCGCCCGACGAAAACCCGCCCCACGCATCCTTGTTCCCCGACCGCTTGACTTGGCGCCAGAGTCGATGGCTTAGGTCGCAGGCTCTCGCGGGAGAGATCGGGGTCTGGAAACAGGGCCCGACGCCGAAGGCGCAACCGCCCCGGAAACGCTCAGGCAAACGGACCGCGACAGCATACGGACGCTGGAAAGCCGCCCCCTTCACCGGGTTCATGGGCGCGCCGACGGAGCAAGGCGGTCAGGCCCGCCGGAATCTCTCAGGCTTCAGGACAGCGGGGGCGCGAGAACGGCGGAGCTCCGCCACAAGACGCGACCGTGAAAGCCTGAACCATGACCGACCAGACCTTGAAGACCACGCCCCTGAACGCCGCGCACCGTGCGCTGGGCGCCCGCATGGTGGGCTTCGGCGGCTATGACATGCCGGTCCAGTATGAAGGGGTCCTGGCCGAACATCGCTGGACCCGCGAACACGCCGGCCTGTTCGACGTGTCGCACATGGGCCAGTGCAAGATCACCGGCGCCGACGCCGTGGCCCAGTTCGAGCGTTTCGTGCCCGGCGACTATGAAATCCTGAAGGCGGGCAAGCAGAAGTATTCGCTGCTGCTGAACGCGGACGGCGGGATCATCGACGACCTGATGGCCGGCCGCCCCGACCACGACGGCCTGTTCGTCGTCGTCAATGCGGGCAACAAGGACGAGGACTTCGCCTTCTGGAACGCCAATCTGGAAGGCGACGCCAGGCTGACGGTGCTGGACCGCGCGCTGATCGCCATCCAAGGGCCGGAAGCCGCCGAGGTGATGAAGGCGCATGAGCCCGTCCTGGCCGAAATGGGCTTCATGGACTGCGCCCGTCTGATGCTGTTCGGGGCCGACTGCTACGTCTCGCGCTCGGGCTACACCGGCGAGGACGGCTATGAGATTTCGGTCCCGGCGGACCAGGCCGAGCGCATCTGGAACACGATCCTGGAAGACGCCCGCGTCAAGCCGATCGGCCTGGGCGCCCGCGACAGCTTGCGTCTGGAAGCCGGTCTGCCGCTGCACGGCCACGACATCGACCCGACCACGTCGCCCGTCGAAGGCGCCCTGACCTTCGCCCTGTCCAAGTCGAGGAAGGAACGCGCCGATTTCGCCGGCGCCGACCGCATCCTCAAGGAACTGTCCGACGGCCCCGCTCGCGTTCGCGTCGGCCTGATCGTCAAGGAAGGCGCACCGGCCCGCGAAGGCGCCGAGATCGCCGACGCAGACGGCAATGTGATCGGAAAGGTGACGTCGGGCGGTCCCTCCCCCACCCTGGGCAAGAACATCGCCATGGGGTTCGTGCCGCCCGCCTTCGCGGCGCTGGGCACGGCGCTGAAAGTCATCGTGCGCGGCAAGACCGCCGCCGCCGAGGTCGTCGCCATGCCCTTCGTGGCGCAACGCTATTACCGCAAACCCAAGACCGTCTGAGGATCAGATCATGAAGTTCACCAAGGATCACGAGTGGGTCAGCCTGGACGGCGACATCGCCACCGTCGGCATCTCCAAACACGCCGCCGACGCCCTGGGCGACGTGGTGTTCGTCGAAGTGCCTGAGGTCGGCAAGACCGTCTCCAAGGGCGACAGCTTCGCCGTGGTCGAGAGCGTCAAGGCCGCGTCGGACGTCTACGCCCCCGTCTCGGGCGAGGTCATCGAGGCCAACGACGCCCTATCGACCGCCCCGGAAACCGTCAACTCGGGCGCCGAAACCGACGGCTGGTTCGCCAGGATCAAGGTTTCGGACGCCGCCCAACTGGACGACCTGATGGACCAGGCCGCCTACGACGCCTTCCTGGCCACGCTGTAATTTCATCCGCTCATCCCGGCGAAAGCCGGGACCCAGTCCTTTCGCGAGGCGGGGTGCGTGGGATGAGCGGCTCTCTTTGATCGACGCGACCGATCGCCCAAAACACTGGGTCCCGGCTTTCGCCGGGATGAGCGGAACAGAATATGCGCTACCTCCCCCTGACGCCCGACGACCGCACGGCGATGCTCGCCGCCATCGGCGCGAAATCCATCGACGATCTGTTCGTGGACGTGCCCGAGAGCGCGCGTCTGGCCGGAACTGTCGATCTGCCGCGCGTCGCGGGCGAGTTGGAGGTCGAGCGCGCCCTGTCCGCCATGGCCGCCAAGAACGCGACCGCCGGCGCCGTGCCCTTCTTCTGCGGCGCGGGGGCCTACAAGCACCACGTCCCCGCGACGGTGGATCACGTGATCCAGCGCTCGGAATTCCTGACCAGCTACACCCCCTATCAGCCGGAAATCGCGCAGGGCACCCTGCAGTACCTGTACGAGTTCCAGACCCAGGTCGCGAACCTGACCGGCATGCCCGTCGCCAACGCCAGCCTCTATGACGGCTCGACCGCCATGGCCGAGGGCGTCCTGATGGCCACGCGCGTCACCCGCCGCAACAAGGCGGTGATCAGTGGCGGGGTCCACCCCCATTACGTCAAGGCGACCGAGACCGTGGTTCACGCCGTCGGCGTGGAGACGCAGGTGCTGGCCCCGGCCTTCGACGCCGAGGCCGCCGTCATCGACCAGATCGGCCCCGACACCGCCTGCGTCGTCGTGCAGACGCCCAACGTCTTCGGCACGGCCACCGATGTGACGAAGATCGCCGAGGCCGCCCACGCCGCGGGCGCCCTGCTGATCGTCGTGGTGACGGAGGCCGTCTCCATGGGCCTGCTGAAGTCCCCCGGCGAGATGGGCGCCGACATCGTCGCGGCCGAGGGCCAGTCGATCGGCAACGCCCTGAACTTCGGCGGCCCCTATGTCGGCCTGTTCGCCACGCGCGAGAAGCTGCTGCGCCAGACGCCCGGTCGTTATTGCGGCGAGACGGTGGACGCCGATGGTCGTCGCGGCTTCGTCCTGACCCTGTCCACGCGCGAGCAGCATATCCGCCGGGACAAGGCCACGTCGAACATCTGCACCAATTCGGGTCTCTGCACCCTGGCCTTCACCATCCACATGAGCCTGCTGGGCGAGACGGGACTGCGGAAGCTGGCTCTGCTGAACCATGAAAAGGCCGTCGCCACGCGCGACGCCCTGGCCGCCATTCCGGGCGTCGAAATCCTGACCCCGCGCTTCTTCAACGAGTTCGCGGTGCGTCTGCCGAAGAACGCGGCCGAGGTCGTGGACACGCTGGCTGGCCACCACGTCCTGGCCGGCGTGCCCTACAGCCGCCTGGCCCCCGACGCCGGCATGGATGATGTCCTGCTGGTCGCCGCGACCGAGACGACGCTGGATGCCGACATCCAGATCCTCGCCAAGTCGCTCTCCAAAGTCCTCGGCGCGTAAGGGATAACGACCATGAGCACCATGAACACCGTCGGCCGCCCGACCGCTCCGAACGCCGTGACCGCAAAGCCCGCCACCCTGACCGGCGGACGCGGCCTGTTGCAGGACGAGGCCCTGATCTTCGAGGGCGACGGCTGGGGCAAGACCGGCGTCGATCTGCCGGAACCCAAGACCAACGGCTCCGACCTGGGCGATCTGGTCCGCAAGGACCCGATCGGCCTGCCCGGCCTGTCCGAGCCCGAGGCCATGCGCCATTATGTGCGTCTGAGCCAAAAAAACCACGCCATCGACCTGGCCATCTATCCGCTGGGGTCGTGCACGATGAAGCACAACCCGCGTCTGAACGAGAAGATGGCGCGTCTGCCCGGCTTCTCGGACATCCACCCTCTGCAGCCGATCTCGACGGTTCAGGGCGCGCTGGAACTCATGGACACCCTGGCCCACTGGCTGAAGACCCTGACCGGCATGCCCGCCGTCGCCCTGTCGCCCAAGGCCGGCGCGCACGGCGAACTGTGCGGCCTGATGGCCATCCGCGCCGCGCACGAAGCCTCGGGCCAGCATGAGAAGCGCCGCAAGGTTCTGGTCCCGACCAGCGCCCACGGCACCAACCCGGCCACCGCCGCCTTCGTCGGCTATTCGGTGGTGGAAGTGGCCCAGACCGAGGACGGCCGCGTGGACGTCGCCGATCTGGCCGCCAAGCTGGGCGACGACGTGGCCGCCATCATGGTCACGAACCCCAACACCTGCGGCCTGTTCGAGCGCGACATCCTGGAGATCAGCCGCCTGACGCACGAGGCCGGCGCCTACTTCTACTGCGACGGCGCCAACTTCAACGCCATCGTCGGCCGGGTGCGTCCCGGCGACCTGGGCGTCGACGCCATGCACATCAACCTGCACAAGACCTTCTCCACGCCCCACGGCGGCGGCGGTCCGGGCGCGGGTCCGGTCGTGCTGTCCGAGGCCCTGGCCCCCTTCGCCCCGGCTCCGTGGGTCGTACATGACGACGGCGGCTATCGCCTGATCGAGCGCGAGGAGGACGAGGCCCAGCAAGCCTTTGGCCGTCTGTGCGCCTTCCAGGGCCAGATGGGCATGTACACCCGCGCCCTGTCCTACATGATGTCGCACGGCTCGGACGGCCTGCGTCAGGTCGCCGAGGACGCGGTGCTGAACGCCAACTACATCAAGGCCCGCCTGTCGGACCTGATGTCGGCCGCCTTCCCCGACGGGCCCTGCATGCACGAGGCCCTGTTCGACGACGAATGGCTGAAGGGCACGGACATCACCACGCTCGACTTCGCCAAGGCGATGATCGACGAGGGCTTCCACCCGATGACCATGTATTTCCCGCTGGTCGTCCATGGGGCGATGTTGATCGAGCCGACGGAAACCGAGTCCAAGGCCGAGCTGGATCGCTTCATCGAGGCCATGCGCCTGCTGGCCCAGGCCGCGAAGGCGGGCGACGTGGACCGCTTCAAGGGCGCGCCCTTTCACGCCCCGATGCGTCGCCTGGACGAAACCCGCGCCGCCCGCTCGCCGGTGCTGCGCTGGTCCGCGCCGGAAGGCTCGAACCAGGCGGCCTGAGGTCGCAGCCAGCCCCTTTTCAGCGAAAGGGGCTGGCGGACCTGTGGGCCCTGTCGGAACAGATAACGGGCGTGGCCTTCGGCTAAGGCGCCGAACATGACCAAAGCTTCATTGGTCGGACACCGATCCGACACCGAAACAAGGTGTTAAGGAGGTGTGACAACGTGGCCACGGTCGCCTTTTCCTTTCCCGACGAGGGATCGCACGGCCTGTGAAAACGTTGTCACACCGACTCCCTTTCGTGCTGCCAGGCGACGCCTTGACCACCCTGCCCGTCTTCATCCCCAGATCCTCACGCGCGCGTCGGCCCTTGCGCGGCCTGAAACGCTGGGCGTTCACCCTCTGCGGGGTTTTGGTGGTCTTGCTGGGCGTTCTGATCGCGCCCCTTCCCGGCCCCGGCGGCGTGCCGGTGATCGCGGTCGGCCTGATGCTGATCCTCAAGGGCTCCTACTGGGCCAAGCGTCAGTTCATCCGCGCCCAGTACGCCCGTCCGCGCTGGGTTTATCCGTTTCGTCGCCTGATGCGGAAGAAGCCGGAGTTCGCCCCGGTCTTCTGGCAACAAGCCCTGCGCGCCGAAAAGGTGGTGCTGAAACGCCCGCGCCGACGCCTGACGCGGACGCGAAAAGGGCTGCGCCGGTATTTCCGCAAGCTTTTCCGCTGATTGCCGGATAATCTCGCGGTTGCGTTGCTGCAACCGCTAACCACAGGAACGTGAACGCCGCCCTCCCGAGACAGGCGTATCGTGTCCGCGCGTTATCAGAGAACCAAGACAGCGTTGGGAGGCGCTAAGGTCATGATGTCACGCTTACAAAAAGGTCTGATCGCGGGCGCCGCCGCGACCCTGGCCGCGTCCCTGCTGGAAATACCCAATCTGTTCCTGAACTGGTTCGACCCATTTCAGGGGGTGATCGCCAGCATGATCGGCATGCCGGGCAATCTGGCCGTCGGCTGGGCCATGCATGTGGTCATTGGGGTCTTCGCCCTGGGACCGCTGTTCGGCCTTCTGTGTCCACGCCTGCCGACCGATACGCCCGAAACCAAGGGCATCGTCTTCGCCGTGGGCGCCTGGGTGCTGATGATGGTCGGCGTCATGATGTTCGGAAACTACCGGACGTTCACGGCCGGGGCCGGTTTCGGCACCATCGCCTGGCTGCTGATCACCCACGCGGTCTTCGGCATCGTGATGGGCAATGTCTATGCCCGGCTGGTGGCGCGCGAAAAGCGCGGCGCGGTCTATATCAACGGCGCCCCCGCTCACTGATCGGCGGAGCGGCCAATGAAAAGGGCCCCGGCGTCGCCGGGGCCCTTTCTGCATTCCGGGCTGAATTCCGGGACTGAGGGGTTCCGCTCAGTTCAAGCGGTCGCCGATCTGGGCGATGGCGGCGTCCAGCAGCGGATCCTTCGTCTGGCCGGCCACGCGGGCGGTCAGGATCTGCTCGGCCGACCTGGCGGCCAGATCGGCGGCGGCGGCCTTGACCTCGGCGGAGGCCTGGGCCTCGGCCTGGGCGATGCGGGCCTCGGCCATCTTCTGGCGACGGGCCAGGGTCTCTTCCAGCTTGGCCTTGGTTTCGACCTCCAGGCGGCGGGCGTCGGCTTCAGCCTGGGCCATCATCTCGGCGGCCTGAGCCTCGGCCTCGGCCTTCTCCTGACGTATCTGGGCCAGAAGCGCCTCGGCCTTGGCGCGCAGACGGGCGGCCTCGTCCAGATCGGCCTGAATCTTGGCGGCCTTGGCGTCCAGGGCTGCGGCGGCCATCTTCGGCACGCCGGCGACGACCAGGATGCCCAGGAAGATCAGCAGGCCGATGCCAACCCAGAGTTCGGGGTTCGACAGGTTGTAGAAATGTTCGAATTCGAGAAAGGCGGGCATGTCAGGCGGCTCCCTTGACCGCAGCGGCGGTCTCGGCGGCGGTCGGAGCCTTGCCGGTCAGGCGTTCGACCATGGCGGCGGCGGCGTCCGAAGCGATGGCGCTAACATTGGCCATGGCGGCGTCGCGCGTCTTGCCGATGGCGGTTTCGGCCTCGGCGATGCGGGCGTTGACCACGGCCTCTTCCGCAGCTTGGCGAGCGTTGGCCTCTTCGGTCACGCGAGCCTTGGCCGCGGCGGCGGTGGCGCGGGCGTCGGCGCGGGCCTTGGCGACCTCGGCCTGGGCCTCGGCGGCTTGGGCGGCGGCCTCGGCCTGGACCTGACGCGCGGTGGCGACGGCGGCGGAAATGGTGTCGGCGCGCTCGTCCATCACCTTGCGCATGCGCGGGGCGAAGATCTTGGCGACCAGAAGATACAGGACGAAGAACAGGATCAGCAGATAGACGATCTGTCCGAACCAATGCTGGGCTTCGAATTGCGGCAGACCGCCCGTCTGGTGTTCGGCGGCGGCATGAGCCGTGTTCTCGGGCACATGTCCGGTCTGGGCCGCGACAGAAGCGGCGTCTTCCACCGAAAGGACCGGCGGCGGGGCTGAAGAGTGAGCGGCCATGTTCATCCGTCGTGAAAACAGTCGCGGCGGCGCGGACCTTCAGCCCGCGCCGCCGCCGATAGCAGGTTCAGGCGATCAGCCCAGCCAGGCCAGGATGCCCAGAACGAAGGCCAGGATGCCCAGGGCTTCGACCAGGGCGGCGCCGACGAACAGGTTGCCGACTTGGCTGGCGGCGGCCGACGGGTTGCGAAGCGCGCCCGCCAGGAAGTTGCCGAAGATGTTGCCCACGCCGATGGCCGAGCCGAGCATGCCCAGGGTGGCCAGGCCGATGCCGAAATACTTGAAGGAGGCGGCGTCCATGATGAAGTCCTATTCAGTCTTGGTTGGTTGGTTATTCGAACTGGAACCCGGCCTTAGTGGCCATGTCCCAGGTTGACCACATCGTTGAGATAGATGCTGGCCAGAACGGCGAAAACGAAGGCCTGGAGGAAGGCGACCAGGAACTCCAGCGCGGTCAGTCCCACGACCATGCCCAGCGACAGGCCCGCGACAGGCAGACCCAGAAGGCCCAGCCCGCCGGCGGCGGCCAGACCGCCCATCGACACCACGAAGCCGGCGAAGATCTTCAGCGCGATGTGGCCGCCCAGCATGTTGCCGAACAGACGCAGCGCCAGGGTGACGGGACGCAGCAGGAAGGACAGGAACTCGATCAGGCCCACGACCGGGCGAATCGCCAAGGGCGCGCTGGTCGGCCAGAACAGAAGGAAGAATCCCAAGCCATGCTTGGCGAAGCCGATGCCGATGACCAGCAGAATGGTGATCAGGGCGAAGGTTCCGGTGACGGCCAGTTGCGAGGTGGCGGTGAAGGTCAGGAACAGGCCCAAAAGGTTCATGCCCAGGACCAGCAGGAAGATGGTCAGGACGAACGGGAAATATTTGCGGCCTTCGTGACCGATGATCGAGCCCGTCACGCCGTCGATCAGGTCGAACATCTGTTCGCCGGCGGCCTGCACGCGACCGGGGACGATCTTGGCGTTGGAGGTAACAAGGGTCAGCAGGGCCACGACCACCACGAAGACGATGGTCATCGCCAGGTGCGAATTGGTGAAGGCCAGGCTGGTCTCGCCGACGATCGGCAGATTGACCGTGCCGAAATCGAGCCCGTGCAGGGGCGTGACCGTAAACTGATGAATCGGATCGGCCATGGGCCTTATCGGTCCTCGTCTTCGTCGGCGTCGTCGAAGGGAACGGACTTCGCCACGACCCCCGCCGCCTTCGCCTGCGCCATCAGCCGGTTGGCCGTGCGGCGCGCCATGTAAATCGACAGGGCGAAGCCCAGAAGGACCCCGCCGATGATGCCCCACGGGGTGATTCCGAGGAATCGGTCCGCGAGAAAGCCCAGCGCCAAGCCCACCAGAACCCCGCCGATCAGGTCGGCGATGATCTTGTAGGCCTCACCCGTCACCTTTTGGGCGGCTAGGTGAGCAGACTCCTGCTGAGCATTGCGCGCCTCAAGGGAGGATGCGCTCTCGTTGAGGCGTTTGATCGCCTCTTCGCGCGATTCCGTCATTGGGGACATGCCTGAACTGCTCGGCTCCGCTCGACGTTCGAACGGGTCTGAATTCGGCGCGGAAACTAATCGTGAGCGGCCAAGAGGTCAAGGCGTCGTGATCGCAGCTTAAGTTATTGCCGATGCTCGCTTTTCTTCCGCCGCAAGGGAGCCGTGACGATGCGCCGCTGCCGCGACCGCGGGAATCCCGTCTCATGCGCGCCCACTCGACATGGCGATGCAGGGTGGAAACGATTAGGTTCCCCGCATGAACGCCCACGTCCCGCCGCCCGCCGCTCTGCTTCGCCCGATCTCGGTTCGTCTGGCGACGCCGCGCGGCTTCTGCGCCGGTGTGGACCGGGCGATCCAGATCGTGGAGCGGGCCATCGAGAAGTTCGGCGCCCCCGTCTATGTCCGCCACGAGATCGTCCACAACCGCCATGTGGTCGAGCGGCTGAAGGCCATGGGCGCGGTCTTCGTCAAGGAACTGGACGAATGCCCGGACGACCGGCCCGTCGTCTTCTCGGCCCACGGCGTGCCCAAGTCGGTGCCGGCTAACGCCCGCGCGCGTGAGCTGCTGTTCCTGGACGCCACCTGCCCCCTGGTGTCGAAGGTCCACGTGGAGGCCGAACGCCACCACGCGGCCGGACGTCACATCATTCTGATCGGCCACGCCGGCCATCCCGAGGTGATCGGCACCATGGGCCAACTGCCCCAGGGCGCCATCAGCCTGGTCGAGACCGAGGCGGATGCGGAAGGCTTTCAGCGGCCCGGCGACGTCCCCCTGGCCTACGCCACCCAGACGACCCTGTCGGTAGACGACACGGCCGGCATCCTGCGCATCCTCAAGCGCCGGTTCCCCGAACTGCCCGATCCGCACAAGGAGGACATCTGCTACGCCACCACCAACCGGCAGGAGGCTGTGAAGGTGCTGGGCGAAGGCTGCGAACTGGTGCTGGTGGTCGGGTCCAGAAACTCGTCCAACTCGGCCCGTCTGGTCGAGGTGGCGATGCGCGCTGGCGCTCGCGCCGCCTATCTGGTGGACGACGCTTCCCAGGTGAACTGGGACTGGTTCGACGGGGTCCAGGCCGTGGGCGTCACCGCCGGCGCCTCCGCGCCCGAACCCCTGATCGAGGCCCTGGTCGACGCCATCGCCGCCCGCTTCGACGCGACGGTCAGCGAGGACGCCGGCGCGCGCGAGACCGTGACCTTCAAACTGCCGCGCCTGCTGACGACCTAGACACTGTCATGGGGAGGTTGCAGATTGAGCCCCCTGGTCACTACAGTCGAGAACCGATGAAACGTCTGCTCCTGATCGCGGCTCCCACCGTGATGATCGCCGCCTGCACCCCGGTCCAGTCGCCGCCGAAGTCCGTCGGCATGCCGAACCCGGCCTCCAAATACTGCGTCGATAGCGGTGGACGCAGCGAGATCCGCAAGGCCGCCGACGGCGCGGAATACGGCGTCTGCATCCTGCCCGACGGTCGCACCGTGGACGAATGGACCCTGTTCCGCAGCGCCCATCCCTCGTCCTGAGGCGGCTCGGTTCAGGACGCGCGCTGTAGCGGCAGGGCGACGCGGAACGTGCTTCCGACGCCGGGGTGCGTCACGATTTCGATCCTGCCGCCCATCAGGGCCGCCAGCCCGTGCGCCACGGTCAGCCCCAGTCCCAGTCCATCGGCGGTGCGCGTGGCGCTCTCGTCGCCCTGGGTGAAGGCGTCGAACAGGCGCGCCGCCTCGGCCGGCTCCATGCCCGGGCCGGTGTCTTGCACCTCCAGCACCAGATGATCGCGGGCGACAGCCCGCAGCATGATCTGTCCCTGACGGGTGAAGCGGACGGCGTTGTCGGTCAGCGCCGCCATCAGCTTCTCGATATGGACCGGATCGCCTAGCCATTCGCCCGATGCCGCCTGGACCCCGATCTTCAACCCCTTGGCCTCGGCGGCTCCGGAGAAGTCGGCGGCGATGCGCCGCAACAGATTGTCAGGTCGGAACGGCCGCGTCTCCAGCGCCACCGCCCCGTCCCTCAGGCGCACGACGTCCAGCAACTCTTCGATCATCCGCAGTTGCTGCTGGCCCGACGCCTTCAGAATTTCCAGCCGACCGCGCTGCTGCGGCGTGAGAACATCCGCGCCGATCACCTCGGCCATGCCCAGAACGCCGTTCAGCGGCGTTCGCAACTCGTGGCTGATGTTGGACAGAAACCGGCTCTTGGCCTGGTTGGCGGCCTCGGCCCGCTCCAGCGCCGCCGACAGGGCGGCCTCCGAGGCGCGCAATCGGCGAAGGTCGCCGGTCGCATTCCCCAGAAGCGAAGCCGTGCCCGCCACCAGCACCAGCAGCAACAGCGCCAGCACCGGACCCGCCGTGGTCAGGATCATATAGCCGGGCCGTTCCGGCGTCCAAACCACCCGCCCGAGCAGCGCGCCCGATGCGTCGCGCACATCGACAGCCGCCATGCCCTGGGGCGGCTTCGCCGGCCCCGTCTGAAACCCGACATCCTTCATCGCCATGCGGGTGCGCAAGAAGTCCAATTCTTGCGTCACGGCCCGGTAGGAGGCGACCAAAGGGTCCGCCGCCGGTGACGGTCCGCTCGGCAGGTCGCGCACGATGGTCGACAGGCCCAGGACGAACACCTGCCCGTCGACCCGCACGAAGGCGGCCTTTATTCGCACCGCCGCTTCCCCTGCCGTGCTTCGGTTTCGAACGGCCGCTTCACGACGCAAGACGTCGGCTAGGGGGCGAGCGGCCAGGGCGAAGGGATCGGCCGGATCGGGCGGGGATTGAACGTCGCCGTGGCTGCTGCGGATCAGGCGGCCGGCCCCGTCGTAGCCCAGGGTGGCGACGTGATGGTACTGACTGCGATAGTAGCGGCCCAGGAACCGATCGAACCACCCGATATCGTCCGCCGTCATCCGGGACACCGCCTCGTCCCAGACGGAGGCCGACTTGATGTCCTTGCCGATGTCTTCCAAGGCGCTGTTCAGACGAAGCTGCACCAAGGTCTTCTCCTTGGCGGCCTGGTGCGCGTTGATCGCATGGCTGACCAGGATCAAGACGCAACCCATCCCTGTAGCGATCACCACCATGAGAATCAGAGCGATCCGGAAGGTGCTCCCCGCCCGCCAAACCGATCCTGAAATGAGGCTACGCATAGCACCCTTGCCTAAATCCTGCTGACTAAGACGGGGTGAATAATCCGCCCTCAGCGGTCCTCGGCCACGAAATCCTGAGCGAACTCGGGCGTTTCGTCGTCCAGTGGCAGGGTTCCGTCCTCGTCGTCGGCCTCGGAGGCGCGGCTGGGGTCGGGAACCTCGAACCCGACCGGCAGCGACAGGTCCAGCAAGCCCGCCGCCTTCATTTCCTGCACGCCCGGAAGGTCGTACAGGGTCGCCAGTCCGAAATGCTCCAGGAAACGGTCGGTCGTCGCATAGGTGACGGGCCGACCCGGCGTGCGCCGACGCCCGCGCAACCGCACGAACCCCATCTCCAGCAACAGGTCCAGCGTGCCCTTGGAGATGCTGACGCCGCGCACGCTCTCGATCTCGGCGCGGGTGACGGGCTGGTGGTAGGCGATGATGGCCAGGGTCTCCAGCGCGGCCTTGGACAGGCGGCGCGGCTCCTCGCGCTCCTGGATCATCATGAAGGCCAGATCGGGCGCCGTGCGGAACCGCCAGCGGTCGGCGACGCACTCCAGCTCCACCCCCCGCCCCTCGTAGCGGGCGCGCAGCCCGGCGATGGCGCGGGCGACATTGCAGTTTTCCGGCAGACGCGCGGCGATCTCGGCGGCGGTCAGCGGCCCGGCGGCGGCGAACAGCAGGGCCTCGACCCGCCGCTCGATCTCGGCCTCGTCGGGCTGGAAAGACAGGTCAGACATACAACCACCCGCTCATCCCATCCTCCGCATACCCAGGCCCGTCATCGTCGCCCGACACTTCGTCATCCTCGCCGTTGTGGCGAGGATCCATGCTCCCTGTCTTTCCAACTATGCATCCATGCCAGGCAGCGGGCGTATGGATCCTAGGGACAAGCCCTAGGATGACGGGCTGTGGGTCGCTCACGGCGTAAGCTCCAGCGGCTGGCCCGGCCCGCGCCGTTTCAGATACAGGTCCGCGAACGCCTGGGCCTGACGAATATCCATCGCCCCCTCCTTCACCAGTTCCAGACTGGCCGACAGGGTCGAGGCCGTAAAGCTGGCCTGGCTGGGGCCGTCCTCGTCCTGGCGGTGAGGAGCCACCTTCTCCAGCGGCGTCCAGTCCGCCAGCTTCGGCATGATCTCGCGCAGCCAGTCGCGGGCGGCCTCCAGCGGAAAGGCCTCGACCCGCTGGCCGGGCGCATACCGCCTGGCCTCCTCGCGCCGACGCTGCACCACATAGGCGCTCATCAGTTCGTACAGGCTGGCCTCGATCCGGTCGGAGGGCGTGATCACGGTCGCCTCCGGGTCGCCGCGCGTGAAGACGTCACGCTTCAGCTGGGGCCGGGCCATCAGCTGTTCGACGGCCTTTCGCATGGCCTCCAGCTTTTGGAGCCGGAACGCCAGGGCGGCGGCCATCTCCTCGGCCGGCGGCTCCTCGGCCTTGCCCTTGTCGGTGCGCGGCAACAGCAGACGCGATTTCAGATAGGCCAGCCACGAGGCCATCACCAGATAATCCGCCGCCAAGGCGAAGTTGCGCCGCCGCGCCTCATGAACGAAGGCCAGATACTGTTCCGCCAACTGGGTGATCGACAGCTTCAGCAGATCGACCTTCTGGTTCCGCGCCAGGGCCAACAGGACGTGCAGCGGCCCCTCATAGCCGTCCAGATCGACGACGAAGGCCTCGCGGTCCTCGACCTCCTCGGCGTTGAAATCCAGATTCGGCTGAAACGCTTCAGACATTGTCCAAGCCTCCCGCGCTTCGCGCGACTTGAGGCCACGACGTGCCGATCACGCCTGCGCCTCGCCCACGTCCGGTCCCTTGGCGACATCCATCCGACCGCCCATGGTCTGGAAGAAACGGTCATGCTCCGCGACGGGATCGAGCGGCTCGGGCGTGCGCACGATCCGGGCCAGCGCCGCCTCCGCCCGCGCCCTGGCCCGGCCCTTCAGCTTGCAGGTCGCCTCGGCCACGGCCTTCATTTCCGCCAGATCGCCATTGCAGTGCAGAACCACGTCGCACCCGGCTTTCAGCGACCGATGCGCCCGCTGGCCCAGATCGCCGCTCAGCGCCTGCATCGACAGGTCGTCGGTCAAGATCAGGCCCGAAAAGCCCAGATGATCCCGCATCAGGCGCACGGCCGCCTTCGACTGGGTCGCCGGCCGCTTCTTGTCCACGGCCGTGAAGACGATGTGAGCCGTCATCGCCATGGGCATGTCCGACAGGGCCTTGAACGGCGCGAAGTCCCAACCGTCCAGCGTCTCGAAATCGGCATGGACCGTCGGCAGGGTCTTGTGGCTGTCGGCGAAGGCCCGTCCGTGTCCCGGCATATGTTTGATGCAAGGCAGAACCCCGCCCGCCAGCAGACCTTCGGCCGCCGCCCGGCCCAGCAGGGCCACGGTCTGCGGATCGCGCCCATAGGCCCGGTCGCCGATGATGTCGTGGGCGCCGGGCGCCGGCACGTCCAGCACCGGCAACAGATCGACGGTCACGCCGACCTCGCGCAGGTCGTGCGCCATCAGCCGCGCGCCCAGCCGCGTCAACTCACGCGCCTGCGCCAGATCGTTCGTCGCCTTCAGATAGGCGTCTCCCGGTGGATATTTGGGCCAGTGCGGCGGCCCCATCCGCTGGACCCGACCGCCCTCCTGATCGATCAGGATCGGCGCTTCGGGATCACCGATGGCGGCGCGTAGGTCGTCGGTCAGGGCCCGCACCTGTTCCGACGTGTCGACATTGCGCCGGAACAGGATGAAGCCCCACGGCCGCGCCTCGGCGAAGAAGGCCCGTTCGTCCTCCGTCAGCCGATGACCGGCGCAGCCGTAGATCGCGGCGGATGTCACCGAACGATGCAGTCCCGACCGGCGGCCTTCAGCGCGTTGCAGAAGGCGACCGCCCGTTCCCGCGACAGGCCCGAAAAGGTGGTCCGGTAGAGTGTCGATCCGCTGGCCGACGTCACCTCCGTCACCCGCTTCTGCGCGCCGGACGCATACTGGCCGAAACGGCTGGCGACGGCGGCGTACTCGCGGTCGGCGATCTCGGTCGAGGAGAAGGCGCCGATCTGGACGGCGGACGATCCGGTCGCCGCGGCTGGCGTCGTCGCCTTGGTCGAAGGGGCGGCGGTCGGAGCCGCCGGGGCCGGGCGCGGACTGGCCGGCGTCGGCGCGGGCGTGGCGGCGGGCGCGCTCTGGGCGGGCGGCGCCCCCTGCCCCGTCGGAGCGACCGGCGCCGGCGCGGCCGGACGGGCTTGCGGCGCCTCGGGCGGCGGAGTGAAGGTCACGGGCCCGTCCGGGGTCTCGGTCTCGTCACGATAGACGCGCACGCCTTCGGCCGGGTCGATCGGCTGGGCGTCGATCGGAGGGGCCGACTTCATCTCGCCGACAGGCTGGCCCACGGCGGGCGGCGCGTCGGTCGAGGCGCGCATGCCCGAGCGATAGAAGAAGATCACAGCCACGATCAGCAGCAACAGGACCACCGCACTGACGATCAGCGTCACGGGCGGCGGCTTTCCGGCGCCGGACCCGCCCCGACCCGAGCCGATGCTGCGGCCGCTGCGCGGATCATAGGAATTGCGGCGGAACGGCAGGTCGTCGTCCGTCGGCGGCGTATAGGCGCCCCGGCCCGGTCTGTCGTCGTCTTCAAAGGACATGGTCGCGCTCCGCCGTCTGTCGGCGCCGCGAATCGCGCGCCGAACGCCTAGTTTACGCCCCCACGCCCATCTTTCGAATCACAGATCGAGCGCCAGGTCGAGGCTGAACAACTTCTGATGCACCTCGATGGCGTAGCGGTCGGTCATGCCGGCGATATAGTCGCAGACCGCCCTCGCTCGAAGGGTCCGGTCCTCGGTCAGGGCGGGCGTCCCCCATTCCGGCGGCATCACCTCCGGCTCGGCCATGAACAGTTCGAACAGTTGCGACAGTACCCGCCGCGCCTGGCTGCGCGTGCGGTTGACGCGGTAATGGCGATACATCCGCTCGAACAGGAACGTCCTCAGGATCGCCAGGTCGGCGTGCATCCCGGCCGAGAAATCCACCATCGTCCGCCTGGCCGTCCGCACGTCCTCGGTCGTGACGATCCGGTCGTCTTCCAGCCGTCGCGCCGTCTCGGCCAGCACGTCCTCGACCATGACGCCGATCATTCGCCGCACGGCCTCGATCCGCAGCATCCGGTCGTCGATGGCCGGCCAGTCGCGCCGCACCTGGGCCAGCATGGGTCCGATCAGCGGCACGTCGGCCAGGTCCGCCAGGGTGAACAAGCCCGCCTGCACCCCGTCGTCCACGTCGTGGTTGTTATAGGCGATGTCGTCGGCGATGGCAGCGCACTGGGCCTCCAGAGAGGCGAAGGTGCCCAGGCGCAGGTCCCAGTCCACCTCCCCGCCCGCCCGATAGGGCCGCACCACCGACCAAGCCGGTTCATCCAGCCGGTGCGACACCGGACCGTTGTGCTTGATGACGCCCTCGACCGTCTCCCAGCTCAGGTTCAGCCCTTCGAACTGCGGATAGCGGTTCTCCAGTTCGGTCACGACGCGGAAGCTCTGGACGTTGTGGTCGAAGCCGCCGTAGTCGGCCATCTGCACCACCAGCTCGTCCTCACCGGCATGGGCGAACGGCGGATGGCCCAGGTCGTGGGCCAGGGCGATGGTCTCCGCCAAGTCGTCGTCCAGCCTCAGCGCATGGGCCAGAGACCGCGCGATCTGCGCCACCTCCAGCGAATGGGTCAGGCGGGTGCGGTAGTGATCGCCCTCGTGCGCCACGAAGACCTGCGTCTTCTCCTTAAGGACGCCGAAACGCCGTGGCGTGGATGATGCGGTCGCGGTCGCGGGCGAAGGCGGTGCGGGTGCGGCTGGGCGGCTCGAAGAAACGACGACCCCGGGTCTGGTCGGCGCGTTCGGCGTAGGCGGCCCCCAGCGGCTGAGAATTGTCGGTCTGGCTCACGTCGTCAACTTTGAGGCTGCTTTGATGCGGGCGGCCCTTTGCGAATGCCCTTGCGCGCCTCATATAGACAGGCGTGAGCACCGTCCAATCCACAGAACCGTCCACACCCGCCTTCAGCGTCGCCGCGCGCGCGCCGGAAGGCATCGTCCTGGCCGCCAGCGCCGCCAGGCGCCTGGCCAAACTGGGCGCGGCCGAGGGCAAGGCGCTGATGCTGCGCGTCGCGGTGGACGGCGGCGGCTGTTCGGGCTTCCAGTACCGGTTCGAACTGGTCGAGACGGCCGAGGACGACGATCTGCGCGTCCAGACCGACGGCCAGACCGCCCTGATCGATCCCGTGTCCGTCCCGTTCCTGAAAGGGTCGGAGATCGCCTATGTCGACGAACTGGCCGGCGCCCAGTTCGTAGTCAGGAACCCCAACGCCGCCTCCAGCTGCGGCTGCGGCGTCAGCTTCTCGATCTGATTCAGACTGCGGAGTTCCCTCGTCGTCATCCTCGGCGCAAGACCGAGGATGACGGTCAAGGATTGCGCGCCTTTATCGCCCGATCCCGCGCTTGTATTTAGGAAGTTTCCTAATTAGGAGCATGCCTATGAACACCGTGTTCAAGGCCCTGTCCCACCCTGTCCGCCGCCGGATCATCGCCATGTTGCGCACCGGGCCGCTGGCCTCGGGCGACATCGCCGCCGCCTTCGACATGAGCTGGCCCACCATCACCGGCCATCTGAACGCGCTGAAGGAAGCCCATATGGTCAGTCCCGAACGCGACGGCCAGACGATCCGCTATCGGCTGGAGATTTCCGCCGTAGAGGAAGCCATGGCCTTTCTGATGGACATCGTCGGAACCGGCGAGGCGACCGAGCCCGTGCTTCAAAGCCCAGGGAGAACCTCGCCGATGAAGGGCCGCCAATGAAGGATCACCTGTCGCTGCTGGATTGTCTGACCGTCGGCGTCTTCGCCGTACAGGCGGTATTCGCTCTGCACATCGGCCTGAACGGCCCGACCGAAAGCGTTCTGCCCGTCCATTGGAACGCCGCCTTTGAAGTCGATGGATAGGCGTCTGGTCCGGAGTTCGCGGTGCTTCTCGGCGGCATGGCGGTGATGGGTCTGATCGCAGGCGGCGGCTTGGGCCTCGGCGCAATGGGGGCATCCCTCGCGGGCGAGCCGTCCCGATCTCGCACCCTGCGGATTGGACAGGGCGTGATCGCTTTCACCGTCGCCATCCTGGGCTTGACCCTATCCGCGCAGACTTTCGGCGATCCGCCTCCCGAAGGGACGGCGAGACTGTCCATGGCCGGCTTGTCGCTGATCCTTCTTGGAACGGGCGCCGTTCTCGGCCGCGTCGCACCCAACCGGCTCGTCGGCGTGCGCACACCCTGGAGCCACAAGAGCCGGCTGGCCTGGGACCGATCCAATCGATTGGCGGGACGCCTGCTCTTTCTTCTGGGCTTGATCGGGCTGTTCACGGCGCCTTGGGCGCCCCAGCCGGCCGCGACCCTCTCCCTGATCGCCGCCGCGCTCATCGCCGCCGCTCTATCGACCTTCGAAAGCTGGCGTGTGTGGCGGGCCGACCCCGACCGTCAACCGCTTTGACCCGCTTACCGAACGGAGCCAGATCATGCTGAGCCTCGCCCTCGCCGCCGCCCTGCTCACCGGACCCGCCGCCACCGATATCGCCCTGCCGTCCCAGCCGGCGCCGCTGCACGGAACCCTGCTGACGCCGCCCGACGCCTCGGCCGTTGCGGTCATCCTGCCCGGCTCCGGCCCCACGGATCGGGACGGGAACAGCCCGATGGGCGTCGCCGGTTCGACCTATCGTCTACTGGCCGAGGGTCTGGCGGAACAGGGGATCTCCACCCTTCGCATCGACAAGCGCGGCGTCGCCGCCAGCGCTGCGGCGGGCCCGGCCGAGGTCGATCTGCGCTTCGACGCCTATGCCGCCGACGCCCGCGCCTGGGCCGCCGAGGCCGCCGCCCGCGCCGGCAAGCGCTGCGCCTGGCTGATCGGCCACAGCGAAGGCGCCCTGGTCGCCCTGAAGGCGGTCGCGGGCGGCGACGACAAGATCTGCGGCCTGATCCTGCTGTCCGGCGCGGGTCGTCCCGCAGGCGCGGTTCTGCGCGAACAACTCGCCACCCTGCCCGAGCCGACCAAGACCCAGGTGTTCGACGCCCTGACCGAGCTGGAGGCCGGCCGCACCGTCGCCGACACGCCGCCCGCGCTTGCCCCCCTGCTGCGCCCCTCGGTCCAGCCCTATCTGATCTCGTGGCTGCCGCTGGACCCCGCCGCCCTGCTCGCCGCCTACGACGGCCCGGTCTTCATCGGACAGGGGACCACTGACCTCCAGATCAGGGTCTCGGATGCGCAAGCCCTGGCCGCCGCCGATCCCAAGGCCACGCTGAAACTGTGGGACGGCGTCAACCACGTCCTGAAGACCGCCCCCGCCGACCGCGCCGCCAACCTGGCGACCTACGCCGATCCGACCCTGCCGCTAGCGCTCGGAGTGGCGCAGGATGTGGCGGCGTTCATTCGGGCGAATGACAAGCGCTGAAACTTAAACTGGGGGCAACGCTCGTGGCCGCGCCGTGTGGTGTTGGCGAACCGCAGCATCAATGGCGTCTTCGGCGTCCTGTACCCACGCATCTTCGCCTTCGGCGTCCTTGAGCATCGCATCGATCCCAACTCCCAGCGTCGGCCCAAACCTCCAAGAGAGAAGCAAGGCCCGGAAACGAACGCCGAGCGTGAGCCCGACTGCGCACATCACGGCAAAGGCAACGCCAACCACAATCATATCCCGCGTCGAGACTGATTGAGCCGAAATCCAAGCACTGACGGTTTGAAAGGTCATAACGAAACTTCATCCCTGCCAAGTGAAGGTTTGATTACCTCAGCGCGTGCTCGCTCCTCGCGCCTCATCCGCCAGCGCAAAAAACCGTTCCCTGACCTCGGCCGCGAACGGGTTGTCGCGTTCGATGGCGCGGAAGACGGCGGGGCTGTCGTGGCGGACCATGTCGACGGCCTGCA
Organism: Brevundimonas sp. SORGH_AS_0993; assembly: GCF_030818545.1. Taxonomy (NCBI): domain Bacteria; kingdom Pseudomonadati; phylum Pseudomonadota; class Alphaproteobacteria; order Caulobacterales; family Caulobacteraceae; genus Brevundimonas; species Brevundimonas sp. SORGH_AS_0993. The sequence goes on along the minus strand of NZ_JAUTAH010000001.1, from coordinate 45,328 downwards.
TCAGTCGGTCGAAGCTGGCGGTGGTCATGCGCGTCGGCAGGGGCTCCATGGCGATCAGGACGCGGGCGATCAGATGGGTCAGGCCCTGAACCGTCGCGGCTTCCCGGTCATGGTCCTCGGGCGTGACCACAAACACCTTCAGCCCCAGCGCCCGGCGGCAGAAGGCGGCGACGCGGCGGGCGTCCTTTGCGCCCCTCACCTCGCAGACGGCGATGCGCAGGCCGGCGATGCCGTCCTTGCCGCTCTGCGGGCCGAACAGCGGGTGGGTGCCGACGATCCGCACGCCCGGCGGCAGCAAGGCGTCCATCGCCTGGGCGGGTTTCACCTTCACCGACCCCACGTCGATCACCAGGGCGTCCGGCGCCAGGTGCGGGCGGATGACGTTCAGCGTCGCCTCCAGCGCCTCGACCGGCACGGCCAGCACCACCGTCGGACAGGCGGCGGCGGTCGCCAGATCGGTCAGGCTCGCCACGCCCTCTGCGTCCGTCGCCGCCGGATCATGGGCCAGGATGTCGAACCAGGCCGACAGATGCCGCGCCGTCAGCCGCCCGAAGGCGCCGAAGCCGATCAGGCCGAGCGTTTCCCTCACAGCGTCTCCATGAACCGCACCGGCCGCCCGTGCGCCGATCCGATCAGTTCGCCGTCCTGCATCACCACCCGACCGCGCACGATGGTCGCCATCGGCCAGCCGGTCGCCTCCACCCCGTCGAACGGAGTCCAGCCGCAGCGCGTCGCCTGCTGGTCATGGGTGATCGTGCGCTTGGCCTTCAGGTCCACGATGGTCAGGTCGGCGTCATAGCTGACGGCCATCCGCCCCTTGTTGGCCGTGCCGAACACCCGCTGCGCCCCCGCCGAGGTCAGGTCGATGAATCGCTCCAGGCTGAGGCGCCCATTGGCCACATGGGTCAGCATCAGCGGCACCAGCGTCTGCACCCCCGGCATGCCGGACGGCGAGGCCGGATAGGGTTTGGCCTTCTCTTCCTTCGTATGCGGCGCGTGGTCCGAGCCCAGCACGTCGGCCACGCCCTGCTGCATCCCCCACAGCCACAGGGCGTCCACATGCTCCTGCGACCGGATCGGCGGGTTCATCTGCGCATAGCTGCCCAGCCGTACATAGGCTTCCGGCCCGACCAGGGTCAGGTGCTGGGGCGTGATCTCGACGGTGGCGACATCCTTGTGAAAGCGCAGGAACTCCATCTCGTCCCGGGTCGTGACGTGCAGCACATGGATGCGCGCGCCCGTCTCCTTGGCCAGACCGACCAGACGCCGGGTCGAGCGGATGGCGCTTTCGGCGTCACGCACCTCGGGGTGGCTGGTCCAGTCGCCGGTGCGGGCCAGGCCCCGCCGCTCGACCAGCCGGTATTCGTCCTCGGAGTGGAAGGTGGCGCGACGGCGCACGTTCGACAGAACCTTCCTCACCCCCTCGTCGTCGGCGATCAGCAGGTCGCCGGTCGAGGCGCCCATGAAGACCTTGACCCCGCAACAGCCCGGCAACCGCTCCAGTTCGCCCAGATAGTCCGCATTCTCGTGCGTGCCCCCGACGTAGAAGGCGTGGTCCGTCCACATCCGATCCTTCGCCCGCGCCAGCTTGTCGGCCATGGTGTCGGGGTCGGTGGTGTTGGGATTGGTGTTCGGCATCTCGAACACGGCGACGACGCCGCCCAGGGCCGCCGCGCGGCTGCCCGTCTCCAGATCCTCCTTCCACTCCAGCCCCGGCTCGCGGAAGTGGACCTGGGTGTCGATCACGCCCGGCAGGACCGTCAGCCCCGTCGCGTCGAAGACTTCGCCCGCCGAGGCCAGACTCAGGTCGCCGATGAAGGCGATCTTGCCGTCGATCACCCCGACGTCGGCCATGCCGCGCCCCGCATGATTGGCCACCTCGCCGCCACGGACGATCAGGTCATAGGTCTGGGTCATGGGGCGGGCATCCTCTATCCGATGCCGTGCTTCTACATTTCCGCTCATCCCCGCGAAAGCGGCGATGAGCGGGATGGAGGAGTCTTAATCCCGCGCCTTCAACATTCGCTGCGCCCCCTTCAGAACTCGCTCCCACGGCAGGTCCATCATGTGCTGGATGGCCTGGTTCAGGCGCGGGTCCAGGGTCTTGAACTCCTGATAGCTGCGCGGGCCGCGCACGGCCTGCCCCTTCCACGGCCCGCGCGTCGTCTCGTCGGACGGGCCGAACACCGCCACCACGGGCGCGCCCGAGGCCGTCGCCAGATGGGTCCAGATCGAGTCCGCTCCGACATACAGCGCCGCCTTCGACAGGGCCGCCGCCGTCTGAAGCCGTGTCAGCCTGCCTTGCAATTCGATCATCCTCGCCCTCGGCACGGCGTAACGGATGGTGTGGGCCGCCTCGCGGTCGATCTCTTCGCCCACGATCATCAGCCGCCCGCCCGCCAGCGGCCCGTCGTCGGCCAGCAGCTTGGTCGCCACCTTGGCGTAGCGTTCGGCGGGCCAGCGCTTGCCCATCCATTCCACGCCCGGCCCGACCGCCAGGATGGGACCGTCGCCGCCCGTGGTCGGAAACAGCGCCTGGGCCTCGGCCAGGGTCCGGTCGGAAAAGAACAGGCGCGGCGCCGGCGTCTCGTCCGGCTCCAGCTTCAGCACGGCGGCCGCCGCCTCGACCGCGTGCAGGCCCGGCTGCGCCTTGCTCCGCACGGCACGCCGCTCGCGCCGCAACTTGCCCGAAATGTCCGAGCCGCGCATGTCCACGACCAGACCCCATTTGGTTCCGCGCACCTGGTTCCACAGGGCGATCCATTCGAAATGGCCTTCGCGCTCCAGCACGATCAGCCTCGCCAGGCGCGGCGTGTCGGCGAACAGGGGCGCCGAGGCCGCCGATCCCACGACGGTGAAGGTCGCCTGGGGCAGGCTGTCGACCAGATGCGCCAGCACGCCGGACGACAGAACCGCGTCTTCCGCGTCCGCCTCGGCGATGTACAGGATGGGAAACCGCCCGATCATGCATCCGGGATACAGGGATTCTATCTGCGGTTCAGTGCTAAACGGTTGTTTCCACAGGCAGGGGCCATGCGTTACAGCGACGCGCATGATCCAGACGCCCGATCCCGCCGCCACCGCCGCCCTCGAACGCTTCAAGGCCCAGCGCGTCACGGCCCTCTATCGGCTGGACCTGATCGCCAAGGGAGCGACGATTTCCTACGAGGACGGCACGCCCATCGACATGGCGTCGGAAAAGGCGCGGCTGGAACAGATGGTCGCCGACCTGGACCGCCGCATCGCCAAGCTGGAGCGCGAGTTGAAGATCGACCGGCCGCAGTGAGCCTGCCGCTTCTGCCCGGTCGGGAATGCGGCGCCTGCGTCGAATGCTGTCGGGTCATTCCGCTGGACCTGCCGGAACTGGCCAAGCCGACCGGCGAACTGTGCGCCTATTGCGTCGATGGCGCGGGCTGTTCGGTTCACGAAGTTCGTCCCAACACCTGCCGCATCTGGTTCTGCCTGTGGCGGGTGATCGAGCTGGACGAGGCGTGGCGGCCGGATCGCAGCGGCGTCATCGTCCGCCCGGACGGGATCGAGGACGGGATCATCACCCTGTATGTCCTGCGCCGCTCCGACTTCCTGGCCTCGACCGAATTTTTCCTTACCGTGGCGGGCTGGATCGCCGAAGGGATCGAGGTGGCGCTCAGCATTCCCGGCCCCGTCGGGACCTATCCGGCCCGCGCCGTCGTCACCGACTGGCTGCGTCCCGCCATCGAGGACGGCGATCCCGAAGCCTTCATCTCGCGCGTCGTCCAGTCTCTGGACAAGCTGGCCGAACACGACTTCCAGCCCGACGGCGTCGTGGCGCGCTATGCGGTGGTTTGAGAAACGCTCTCAACACCCTATCTAGCGCCCATGCCCATCGCCCGTCTCGACAGCCGCGCCCTGATCTCGATCACCGGCGATGACGCCAAACCCTTCCTGCACAATCTGCTGACCCAGGATGTCGAGACGCTGAAGGAGGGCGAACTGCGGTTCGGCGCCCTTTTGTCGCCGCCCGGCCGGCTGCTGTTCGACCTGTTTATTTTGGGTCAGGCGGGCGGCGTCCTGCTGGATGTCGCCACGGACCGGCGCGAGGCCCTGATCCAGCGGCTGTCGATGTACCGCCTGCGCGCCAAGGTGCAGATCACAGCCGACGACCGGCCCGTCTTCGCCGCCTGGCCCCAGGCGGCGGACGGCTTCGTTTCCGACCCCCGAACCCCCCTGATGGGCGGTCGCCGGTATGGCCAGGCGACGCCCGACGCGACCGAGGCCGACTATGACGCCCACCGCCTGTCGGTCGGCCTGCCCGACCCGGCCCGCGACGCCCCGGACGACAAGACCTATCCGATCGAAGCCGACTTCGACCTGCTGAACGGCATCGACTTCCGCAAGGGCTGTTTCGTCGGCCAGGAGACGACCTCGCGCATGAAGCGGCGGGGCGCGATCAAGACCCGGATGCTGCCGCTGGACTTCGACGGTCCCACGCCCGCCTTCGGCGCAGAGGTGCTGAAGGGCGACCTGCGCGCGGGCCAGCTTCTGTCCGGCCGCGACGGTTCCGCCATGGCCCTGCTGCGGATCGACCGCCTGGACGGAGACCTGACGGTCGATGGCCGCCCGGTGCGCTTGCGAAGACCCGCCTGGATGGGCGAGGACGACCTTTCCTTCTCCAACGCCTGAGTCTCCGACCATGAAAATCGCCGATCAGATCGTCCTCGTCACCGGCGGCGCGCGCGGCGTGGGCGCCGCCAGCGTCCGCGCCTTCGCCCGGGAAGGCGCCCGCGTCGTCATCAACTGGAGGAACAGCGGCGAGGCCGCCAGCGCCCTGGCCGCCGAGATCGGCGACCGCGCCCTCGCCCTCCAGGCCGATGTGACAGACCGCGCGGCGGTGGACGCCATGATCGCGGCCGCGCAGAGCCATTTCGGCGCCCCCGTCAGCACCGTGGTCAACAACGCCCTGGACTACAGCTTCAACGGCGACGCCCGGTCCCAGATGACCGCCATCGGCTGGGACGAGATGGACCGCCAGTTCTCGACCGTCGTGCGCGGCGCCCTGAACCTGATCCAGGCGACCGCGCCCGGCATGGCTGCGGCCCGGTTCGGCCGCGTCGTCAACATCGGCACCAACCTGTTCCAGAATCCGGTCGTGCCTTACCATGACTACACCGCCGCCAAGGCGGCCCTGCTGTCGCTGACCCGCACCGCCGCCGGCGACCTCGGCCCTGATGGCATCACCGTCAACATGGTCTCCGGCGGCCTCCTGCGCACCACCGACGCCAGCGCCGCCACGCCCGAGGCCGTCTTCGACTTCATCGCCGGCATGACGCCGCTCCGCTCCGTCACCACCCCCGAAGAGTTCGCCGACGCCGTCCTGTTCTTCGCCAGTCCCTGGAGCCGCGCGGTGACGGGCCAGAATCTGGTGGTCGACGGGGGATTGGTGCGGGACTGATCGCGTCTTTCCTTGGCCGGAACACACTGGCCTCGCCCGGAACACAGTGGCAACATCGACGCATGATCGATTCGAACGCCCAGGGCCGGTGCGGGTGGTGCGGCACGACCGACCCGCTCTACATCGCCTATCACGACACCGAATGGGGCGTGCCCGAGCGCGATCCCCGCGCCCTGTGGGAAAAGCTGACCCTGGACGGTTTCCAGGCAGGCCTGGCCTGGATCACCATCCTCAGAAAACGCGAAGGCATCCGCGACGCCTTCGACGGCTTCGATCCCGAGATCGTCGCCCGCTATGACGAGGACGACATCCAGCGCCTGCTGGGCGACGCCCGCATCATCCGCTCCCGCGCCAAGATCAACGCCGCCATCCGGGGCGCCCAGATCTGGCTGGAGATGCGCGACAACAACGAAGACTTTTCCGCCTGGCTCTGGTCCTTCGTCGATGGCAAGCCGATCCAGACGCCCTATGCCGACTATCGCCAGGCCCCGACCCAGACGGCGGAATCCGTCGCCATGGCCAAGGCCCTGAAGAAACGCGGGTTCAACTTCTGCGGCCCGGTCATCGTCTATGCCTTCATGCAGGCCGTGGGCATGGTCAACGATCACCAGACGACCTGCTTCCGCCACACCCAGGTTCGTGCGATGGGCGAACATGGCTAAGTCGCCCGTCCCTTCCCGCGCCTTCCCGACCCTGACGCTCGAGACCTTGTTGGCCCAGCGCGTCGGCGGCCCCGTCTGTGGGGTGGACGAAGCGGGGCGCGGGCCGTGGGCGGGGCCGGTGTCGGCGGGCGCCGTAATCCTGAATCCCGACGACCTGCCGCCGGGCATCGACGATTCCAAGGCCCTGACGGAAAAACGGCGCGACGAACTGGCGATCCAGATCAAGGCGCGCGCCGTCGCCTGGGGCGTCGGGTTCGCGTCGGTGGAAGAGATCGACGAACTGAACATCCTGAAGGCCACGGGCCTGGCCATGTGCCGGGCCATCGAACAGCTGGCGGTCACGCCGGTCGCGGCCCTGGTCGACGGCAACTATCGCTTCGCCCTGCCCTGCGAAGTCCAAACGGCGGTCAAGGGCGACAGCCTGTCGCTGTCCATCGCCGCCGCCTCCATCCTGGCCAAGACAGCGCGGGATCGGCTGATGATCGAACTGGAGGACCGCCACCCCGGCTACGGCTTCGCCCGGCACAAGGGCTATAACGCCCCGGCGCACCAGGCGGCCTTGCAAAGCCTAGGCCCCTGCCCGGCCCATCGCCGCACCTGGGCGCCGATCCGCGCCCTGCTGGCCCAGGACGGCTGATCTCAGACGTGCATGACGGCGCCCACCATGGCGCCCATCAGGGCGGCGACAGCCACCCCGGCCAGAGCGATCAGCCAGCGCGGCGGCGGACGCAGCTTCGGCTCGGCCTCGACGTCTTCCGCCGTTTCGCGCCGGCCGAAGGTCTGGCCGTCGAAGGTGTGGCCCTCGAAGGTGCGGGCGCGCCCCACGTCGCGCGAGCGCATCATGGCGGGGTTGGCCTGGCGGGCGGACAATCCGGTCGTGGGCGGGGGCGACGATATCATGCCCCGGAAACGGCGGGTCCGGCCTACGGTTCCGACGCCAGGCCAGAAAGCTGAAAAGAATCAGGCGGCCGCCGCGACGGTCACGGGCCTTTCGGTCGCCACGAACAGATATTCGACATTCCTCAGCCGCCCGACCTGGCCGACCTTTTCGCCCTTCGGATTATGGATGCCGATGCGCGCCCCGACGTAGCGGGGATGGCCGATCTCCACCACCTGCACATGGCCGCGTGCGGCCAGCATGGCCTCCAGTTCGGCGCGGCTCAGATAGCCCTCGTCGTTGAAGCTGACGATCAGGTTCGGCGCCTTGACCCGCTCGATCACTGACTGCAGGGCCGGCCCGATGCCGGGGCGGCTGTTGAACGGGCTTTTGCGCGTCTTTACATCCACCCGCTTGTTCGCCACCCCATAGGTCTCGGGCCTGTCCCACAGCACCAGGCTTTCCCAGCAGTGGTAATTGGCCAGGTAGGAATGCTGGTTGTAGGGCGGGTCCAGATAGACCAGGTCCGCCTCCACCTGATCGGCCATCTCGACCGCATCGGCGCAGGTGGCGCGGCACCCGCCCGGAACGCCGGGAACCAGGTCCGGCAAACGCAGGTCCAGGGGCTTCAGGGCCCTGGGCGCCCACTGCTTCATATAGGCCATCTGCACCCCGGCGGTGCTGTCGACCCGATCCGCCGCCTCCATCAGACTGACAAGGACCACCGCCTTCAGCTCAGGCTCCAACGCCAGGGCCTCGATCCGCTCGCGTATGGCGTCGATCCGCGCGCCGTTGTCGGGGTGGAAATAGCGCGCGTCGTGGCAGAAAGTCTGGGTGAACCAGCCGGCCTCGGGCCGCACGGTCCGCAGTTCGGCCAGAACCGCTGCGGCCTTGTCGGCCCACCGCTCCCGATCCGCCTGGACATAGGCCGTGGCCAGGGCGTGGGCATAGGCGTTGTGGTCGTTCGACCAGACCGAGAACCGCTGCTTCTTCAGCGCATGGCCGACCCGCGCCGTGCCCGAAAACAGATCGCACACCCGCCCGCCGGCCGGCAGCACGCCGGCGACGGCGCCCGTCACCTGACCCAGCAGCGCCCGCTTGGAGCCGATGTACTTGATCATGCCGACCCCCGATTCATGGGCGCCAGACTAGGGCCTGATCGTTTCAGACGGAACCGCCGCAGTTCCTCCTCGACGCATCAGGCTGTAGGGCGTCTCGCATCCTGACGAAATCAGGCGCGCTGGGGCGCGATCCGGGTTCCCCCGCCCCTATTGGATCACACCAAGCCACGGTTTTATCGGCCAATTTCCGGTATAATGGCCGCCTGGGCCTTTGACAGCGTTTGCGGGCCGGAATTGCACTCTTTTGCATATTGCACCGTTTTCGGCGGTGCAGTGCAATTTCCGGCCGCGACTCAGCGTTTCCCTCGGCCGGCCTTGGCGCTGGGCGCGTGGGCCAGGCGCAGCAGATTGGCCGCCCCCGGCGCGCCGAACGGCGTGCCCGCCAGGATCAGCACCCGCTGGCCCGGCTCGGTCAGGCCGTAAAGCACCGCACTGCTCACCGCCTGGTCGGTCACGGCCTCCAACGAGTCGGGCTGGTCGCCAAGCCGCGTCTCCAGCCCCCAGACCAGAGCCAGACGCCGCGCCGTGTTCGGATTGGGCGTCAGCACCAGGATCGGCTTCAGCGGCCGTTCCCGCGCCATGCGCCGCGCCGTCCCGCCCAGGGTGGTGAAGACCACCAGGCAGCCGGTCGACGGGGCGCCCGCCGCCATGGCCGCCGCCCCGACCAGGGCGTCCACGTCCTGTTCGTCCATGCCGGGCTGTTCGGCTCGCATCAGGCTGGGCCACATCGGGTCGCGCTCCACCCGTTCGATGATCCGGCTCATGATGCCGACCGATTCCAGCGGATAGTCGCCCGACGCCGTCTCGGCCGACAGCATCAGGGCGTCGGCCCCTTCGTACACGGCGTTGGCCACGTCGGTCGCCTCAGCGCGGGTCGGGGCCGGGGCGCTGGTCATGGATTCCAGCATCTGGGTCGCCACGATCACCGGCACGCCGCGATTGCGGGCCGCTCGCACGATCTGCTTCTGCGCCACCGGCACGTCCTCGGGGTCCAGTTCGACCCCCAGGTCGCCGCGCGCCACCATCACCCCGTCGCAATAATCCAGAATGGCCTCAAGATCGGCCAGGGCGGCGGGTTTCTCGATCTTGGCCAGGCAGGCGGCCTGACCGTTCACGATCCGCTTCAGCTCGGCCATGTCCTCGGGCTTTTGCACGAAGCTCAGCGCCACCCAGTCCACGCCCTGGCGCAGGGCGAAGGCCAAGTCCTCGCGGTCCTTCGGCGTCAGGGCCGAAACCGGGATCACGGCTTCCGGCACCGCCACGCCCTTGCGATCCGACAGTTTGGAGCCGCTCTCGACCGTGACATCGGCCCAGTCGTCGGTGCGGTCGCCGACGCGCAGCCGCACCCGCCCGTCGTCCAGCAGCAGCAGCATGCCGGGGCGCAGGGCCTTGAAGATTTCGGGATGCGGCATCTGCACCCGCGTCTCGTCGCCGGGCGTCGGGTCCAGATCGAAGCGCATCTTATGCCCCGGCTTGACCGCGATCTCCACGTCCTTGAACCGTCCCAGCCGCAGTTTCGGCCCTTGCAGGTCGGCCAGAACGCCCAGCGGTCGTTGCAGGGCCATCTCGGCCCCGCGCACGGCCTTCAAGGCGGCGGCGTGATCCTCGTGCGAGCCATGGCTGAAGTTCAGGCGAAAGACGTCCACCCCGGCCTGGGCCAGGGCCTTTACCGTGCCGGGGGCGCGGCTGGCGGGCCCCAGGGTCGCAACGATGCGGGCGCGGCGGGCTCTGTTCATGCGGACGTTTCCTATCGGTTTCTGCGCGCCCGGCTCCGGTTCGTGCGGAGACGAGGACGATTTGCCCTCTTCTGCCGAGGAAACGTCAAGGGCGTAAGACCACGCCCCCGCCGGGAAACACGAGTTTACAACCCCGAAACAGGAGTTTATCGCCCCCGCGTGGTCTCCGCCGCCTCCGTCGCCGGACAGTCGGCGACCGCGAACCCGTTCAGGTCGATGCAGCGCCCCTCCACCCTGGGCGTCTGGACGCCGATCACATGGGCCAGGGTCGGGGCGATGTCGACGGTTCGGATCGGCAGGAACCGCTCCTCGGCCGTCGCGCCCGGCCACCAGAACAGGATCGGCACGCGCCGGTCATACTCCCAGGGCGTGCCGTGCCCGGCGATGGTCGAGCCGACGCGCCCGCCCGCGGTCGTATTCTGCGCCCAGGCGAACTGGATGTCCGGCGACCGTTCGGCCACCGTCGACAGGCGCATCCGCTCGCGCACCGTCATCATCTCGGGTTGGCGGCTGTCGGGCAGGGGTTCGGCCAGCAGACGGTCGCGCGTCTCGGCGAAGGCCACGTCCGGCAGGGCGCGCAGCATCTCGACCGCCGCCTCGGCCACCTGGGTCCGCAGGGGATCGGGCAGCGAACGGCGTTGGGCGTCGGCCACCATCCAGCCGCTTCCACCGGACTGCAGCGGGTCGGCGTCCAGGTTGAGGCGCGCCTTCAAGGCGGCGTTCACCCCCTTGATCGCATCCGTGTCGGCCCGGCGCGCCTGGGGATAGCCGTGGTCGTGCAGCCGTTCGACGAAGTCCGAACCGCCGTGGTCGGCGGTCAGAACCACCAGAACCCCGCCCGGAACCTGCGCCAGCTTGTCCAGGAATTCGCCTAGGGCCGCATCCAGCCGGTGCATCTGTTCGCACATCTCCGGCCCCTGGGTGCCGTACATATGGCCGATCCGGTCGGTGGCCGACAGGCTGACGCCCAGCATGTCGGTCGCCGCGCCCTGCCCCAGCTTCTGGCTGTCCAGCAGATATTCGGCGGCCTTCAGCGTCTGTTCGTCCAGCAGGGGCGAGGTGTCGAACTTCAGTCCGGCGGGCGGCAGGACGGAATGGAAGGTCTGGCCGCGAATGGTCCAGTCGCCGGCCAGGGCGCGACAGTCGGCGTTCCGATAGTCCCAGGCCACCGGCGTCGCCGCCATCCAGGCGTTGAAGTCGGCGTTGAAGCGCGTGACCGGCGCCAGCTTGGCCTCGGCCGTCTCGCCCGGTTCGACATAGGTGGTCAGGCCGAACCCCTCGGTGAACCAGAAAGCTTGGCCCCGATGGCCCGCCAGATTGATCGCGCCCCGATCCTTGCCCGACACCGCCACGACCTTGCTGTCGGGGCTCGCGGCCTTCAGCCAGTCGCCCAGGGTGGTGGCGCGCAGTTGCTCGGGCCCGACCGGCCCATTGTCCGTGTCGTCCCGCCCGTGGGCCAGATGGTTCTGCGGCGCGGCCAGGCAATACACCTCCTTGCCGGTCCTGGCGTCGATCCAGTCGTTCGCCGGAATGCCGGTCTGGGCGGGATGCAGGCCCGTCAGGACGGTGGAGTGGCCGGGGCAGGTCTCGGTCAGGCCGTGGCTCTGATAGCCGTTGATCGACACCAGCCCCTGGTCCGCCATCCGGCGCAGACCGCCGCTGTAGCGGCTGCGATACTGGTCGAACAGATTGGCGCTGAACTGATCGACCACGATGGTCACGATCAGCTTGGGCGGGACGGCGGCGCTCGCCGCCTGAGACGGCGCCGGGCGGGCCGTCGCAGGCGCGGGCGTCAGGCCAAGCGTGACGGCGACAGCGGCCAGAACGGCGACACGCGACAGGGACATATCTTCACTCCGAAACCAATCCTGGGGCCTTAGCCGCGCCGCGTTGCAGACGCATGACGCCGGCTCGATTCAGTGCGCGGGTCAGTGCGCGGGCGCCCCACGCATCCGGCCGATCTGATGCAGGATCAGGACGACGACCCCGCCCACGATCACGCCGACCAGCGCCGCGCCCAGGGCCATGACCAGCCAGGCGACCACGCCGTCCAGGGGGCCGAACACCTGGCCGACTCCATGGGCCAGATGCTCCAGCGGCTCGGCCGGCCAGGCCAGGCCCAGCGTATGCGCGCCATGCACCAGAATGCCGCCGCCGACCCACAGCATGGCCGCCGTGCCGATGGCGCCCAGGGCGTCCATCACCACCGGCATGCCCTTGACCAGGCCGCGTCCCAGGGCCCGCACCCCGCCGTTCGACCGCTTCGCCAGACCAAGGCCGATGTCGTCCATCTTCACGATCAGGCCGACCACCCCATAGACGGCCACGGTCATGGCGACGCCGACCACCGCCAGCACCACCGCCTGGGTCAAGATCGGCTGGGTCGCCACATCGGCCAGGGCGATGGCCATGATCTCGGCCGACAGGATCAGATCGGTGCGGACGGCGCCGGACACGGTCGTCTTTTCGATCAGTCTGGGATCGGTCTCGGTCGGCGTCGCGTCTTCATGGCCGCCATGACCAACGGCCTCCATCAGCTTCTCGGCCCCTTCGAAACACAGATAGGCCCCGCCGCACATCAGGATGGGTGTGATGCCCCAGGGCGCGAAGGCGCTCAGCAGCAGGGCGACCGGCAGGATCAGCAACAGCTTGTTGCGGAACGACCCCAAGGCGATCTTGCCGATGATCGGCAGTTCCCGGCTGGGCGACAGGCCAGTGACGTATCGGGGCGTCACGGCCGCATCGTCCACCACCACCCCGGCGGCCTTGGTCGAGGCCCTGCCCGCCGCCGCCCCCACATCGTCGATCGAGGCTGCGGCCATCTTGGCGATCCCCGCCACATCGTCGAGCAGGGCGATCAGTCCGGAAGGCATCGGCGGCGTCTCTCAATATTCGGCGAACCGCGCCTGCCTATGCCGCCCCAGGGCGATTGTCGATCACCCATCGCCCTGGCGTCGGCCGTCAGACCACGCGGGCGTGACGTCCTTCACCGACCGCGTGTGGATCGAAGGCGGCGCAGACGGCGCGCACGAAGGGCCGCCCGCGCGGCAGCACGCGGACCCGCCCCGCCTCGACCGCGATCAGGCCGTCGTCCTGGAACCGCTCCAGTCGCGGCCAGGCCAGCGCCGCATCGGCCGGCCCGCGTCCGTGGGCGCGCGCCAGGGCGGTCACATCGACCTCGAAATCGCACATCAGCCGTTCGATGATCGCGCCGATGAAGGCGTCGCGCGGGTGCAGGGCCACACCCCGCGCCACGGCCAGGTCGCCCGCGCCGACCGCCGCGCGCCAGTCCCGCTCCTGCGCGTGGTTCTGGACGAAGCCCTGCGGCGTTCGGCTGATGGACGAGGCGCCCAGGCCGATCAGAACCGGCGCCGCATCCGTGGTATAGCCCTGGAAGTTGCGATGCAGCCGACCGCTGCGCGCCGCCGCCGCCAGGGAGTCGTGCGGCAGGGCGAAATGATCCAGGCCGATCGCCTGCCAGCCCTTGGCGACCAGATAACGCGCCGCCGCCTGGCTCTGGGCGAAGCGGGCCTCCGCGTCCGGCAGGTCGGCCGCGTCGATCAACTTCTGGTGCGGCTTCATCCACGGCACATGGGCATAGCCGAACAGGGCGATCCGCTCGGGCGACAGGCTCGTCACCCGCCCCAGGGTATTGATCAGATTCTCCACCGTCTGCAGCGGCAGACCGTACATCAGGTCCAGATTGATCGAGGTCGCGCCCTGGGCCCGCAGCCCCTCGACCGCCGCCTGGATGCTGTCGAAGGTCTCGGGCCGATTGACCGCGGCCTGGACGCGCGGCGACAGGTCCTGCACCCCCAGGCTGGCGCGGCTCAGGCCGATGCGCCCGGCGGCCTCCATCCATTCGGGCGTCAGGACCTCGGGATCCAGCTCGGCCGCGACCTCGAAACAGTCTCCCAGGTCGAACCGCGCGGCCAGGCCGGCGTACAGCCGCTCCAGTTCGGCGGGGGGCAGCATATTGGGCGTGCCCCCGCCCAGGTGGATCGATCCCACCCGCACCGGCCCGCCCATCCGCGCCAGCACCAGATCGGCCTCCTTCAGCAGCAGATCGACATAGCTGGCGATCACCCCGATCCGGTTCACCGCCCGGGTGTTGCAGCCGCAGTACCAGCACAGCCGCTTGCAGAAGGGGATGTGAAGATAGAGCGACACGGCCTGGTCGCGCGGAACGGCCGCCAGCCAGTCGCCCCAGGTTTCGGCCCCGACGGCCGGCGTGAACTGCACGGCCGTCGGATAGGAGGTGTAGCGCGGCGCATGGGCGTCGTAGCGGTCGATCAGGTCCCGCTTCGCCTGCCTTTCGGCGTCAGAGCGGGGCATCTTCCTCTTTCGAAGCATCGGGCCGCGACAGGCCGACATCGCCTTCGTCGAACAGGCGGAACTCGTGCCACAGACCGTTCAGCACGCCGAAGGCGACCGCCAGACCCAGGCCCAGTATCCATGAGAAATACCACATCGCTATAAGCTCCTATGGCTCAGTACAGGTCGGGGTTGGTCTTGAGGGCGGCGGTCGAGGTCCGGCCCCACAGGACCCGATAGACCCAGGCCGTGTAGAGCAGCACCACCGGCAGGAAGATCACCGTGCAGATCAGCATGATGAACAGGGTCACATGGCTGGACGAGGCGTTCCACACTGTCAGGCTGGACTGCGGATTGACCGAACTGGGCAGGATGAAGGGGAACATCGACAGGCCCACGGTGGAGATGATGCCGACGGTCGACAGGGACGACCCGCCGAAGGCCAGCGGCGCGGACCGCCGCCACATGCCGACCAGACCGATCAGCGCGCCGAGGAAGCCGAGCGCCGGGGCGATCAGCATCCACGGATAGCGGCCGTAGTTGTCCAGCCAGGCGCCGGGCTGGGCCTGAACCGTCGTGCGCAGCGGATTGGAGAAGCCGTTGACGTCCAGGGCGCCGGTGATCCGATAGCCCAGGCCGCCATAGGCGACATACAGGCCCCCGACCGCGAACAGCACCAGGGCCAGGACGCCCGCGACCGTCCCGAACAGGCGCGCCCGCTCCATCACCGGGCCGGCCTCGGCCTTGACCGACAGCCAAGCCGCGCCATGCAGCACCAGCATGGCCACCGACAACAGGCCGGCGATCAGGCTGAAGGGAGTGAACAGACCCAAGAGGCTGCCGTCGTAGAAAGACCGCAGGTCGCCATCCAGATGGAAGGGCGCGCCCAACAGGACGTTACCGACAGCTACGCCGAACACCAGGGCCGGGACGAAGCCGCCGATGAACAGGCACCAGTCCCAAAACGACCGCCAGCCGGCCGATCCGCGCTTGGAGCGGTATTTGAACGACACGGGCCGCAGGATCAGCGCTGACAGCACCAGGAACATGGCCAGGTAGAAGCCCGAGAAGCTGACCGCATAGACGAAGGGCCAGGCGGCGAAGATGGCGCCGCCGCCCAGGATGAACCACACCTGGTTGCCCTCCCAG
This sequence comes from Brevundimonas sp. SORGH_AS_0993, assembly GCF_030818545.1. Taxonomy (NCBI): domain Bacteria; kingdom Pseudomonadati; phylum Pseudomonadota; class Alphaproteobacteria; order Caulobacterales; family Caulobacteraceae; genus Brevundimonas; species Brevundimonas sp. SORGH_AS_0993. The sequence continues at coordinate 30,038 of NZ_JAUTAH010000001.1, read as the reverse complement.
GTGGCGCCGACGGTGTTGATCACCATGCGGCGCTCCTCGTCGGTCTTGGCGACGAAGGGCAGAAGGGCGCCGACGCCCAGGTCGAAACCGTCGGTCAGGGCGAAGGCGATCAGAAGCACGCCCAGCAGCCCCCACCAGATCAGGCGAAGCGTGGCGAAGTCGAGGGGAAGATCCATGGTCGGATGTCCTAAGGTCTTGGGTCAGGCCACGGCGGGCGCGGGAACGCGCTCGGCCGGCGCTTCGGGATTGGGTTCGCCGAACGTCTCCTGTTCGTGGAACGGCCCCTTCTTGATGGCGAACAGCATCAGCCGCACTTCGACCACCGCCAGGGCGCCGTACAGCAGGGTGAAGCCGACGATGGTGGCCCACAGCTGCGGCACGGTCAGGGACGAGGCGCCCAGGAAGGTCGGCAGCACTCCGTCCACCGCCCAGGGCTGACGCCCGAACTCGGCCAGGATCCACCCGAACTCGATGGCGATCCACGGCAGGGGAATGGCCAGGACCGCGATCCGCAGGAACCACTTCGTCTGATGTTTGCGCACGGTGCACAGAACGAAGGCGGTGGCGAAGAAGACGATCAGGAACATCCCCAGGCCGGCCATGACGCGGAAACTCCAGAACAGGGCCGGCACGTTCGGAACCGTCTCCCAGGCCGCCTTCTGGATCAGTTCCGGCGTGGCCTGGCGCGGATCGGCGACATGCCGCTTCAGCAAGAGGCCGTAGCCTAGGTCGCGCCGATGGGTCTCGAACACGGCCCGAGCCGCGCTGTCCTGAGGATTGGCCTTGACCTTTTCCAGGGCGTCATAGGCGACGACGCCGGATTCGATGCGGTCCTGCGAGGTGGCGACCAGTTCGAAGATGCCTTCGACCGGCTTGTCGATGGTGCGGGTGGCGATCAGGCCCATGATCCAGGGGACATGGACGCCGTAATGGGTCTCGCGGTCCTTCATCGAGGGGATGCCGATCAGGGTCAGACCCGCCGGCGCCGGTTCGGTGTGCCACATGGCCTCCAGGGCGGCCAGCTTCATCTTCTGGTTGTCGGTCAGGGCATAGCCGGACTGGTCGCCCAGCACGACGACCGACAGCGACGCCGCCAGACCGAAGGCCGAGGCCACCGTCATCGACCGCTTGGCGAACCCCACGTGCTTGCCGCGCAGCAGATAGAAGGCCGATACGCCCAGCACGAAGACCGAGGCGCAGACGTAACCGGCTGAAACCGTGTGAACGAACTTGGCCTGGGCCACCGGATTGAACAGCACGGCCATGAAGTCCGCGACCTCCATTCGCATGGTGTCGGGATTGAAGGCGGCGCCGACCGGGTTCTGCATCCAGCCGTTGGCGATCAGGATCCACAGGGCCGACAGGTTGGTGCCCAGCGCCACCATGAAGGTGACGAACAGGTGGGCCGAGGGCTTCAGCTTGTCCCAGCCGAAGAACATCAGGCCCACGAAGGTCGCCTCCAGGAAGAAGGCCATCAGGCCCTCGATCGCCAGGGGCGCGCCGAAGATGTCGCCGACGTAGTGGCTGTAATAGCTCCAGTTCATGCCGAACTGGAACTCCATGGTGATCCCGGTCGCGACGCCCAGCACGAAGTTGATGCCGAACAGCGTGCCCCAGAAACGGGTGATCGTCCGCCAGATCGGCCGGCGGGTCATCACATAGATCGACTCCATGATGACCAGCATGAAGCTGAGGCCCAGCGTCAGGGGCACGAACAGGAAGTGGTAGAGGGCCGTCAGCGCGAACTGCAGCCGGGACAGGTCGACGACCGCTAGGTCGATCATGGCGTTGCTCCGTCACGCCGGACCAAGCCCCGACGTTTCACCCGCCCTAGAAGTCCGGCGGGACGGTCGCCTTGATCTCGATCAAAGCGAGCGCGCCTTGACCGTCCTACTGGACGCTTCGTCCTTGGACATTTCGTCCGACGGCGTTCCGCCCAATGGCGCGCGGCGACGGCCGGGCGCTGGAGTTCCGTCGATGACCGCCATCTCGTCCGCCCCGCTCGCGCCCGCCGCCTGGCTGAAACAGACCGGCCGTACCTGGCGTCGACCGGCGATGTTGGCGGCCGTCCTGACCATCGCCGACGTCCTGCCCGCCATCGGCTTCGCCGCCGGCCTGGCCCTGGGCGTGGACAGGTTCGCCCAATCGCCGGCCGCCGCCGCGCCTTGGCTGGCCCTGGCGGCGATCAGCCTTATCGCGCGCGGCCTGCTGGGCCAGGCCGCCGTCGCGGTCGGCGCGCGTCTAGGCCGGGTGGTGAAGCAGGATGTGCGCGGTCGGCTTCTGGCCGACATGTTCGGGCAGGGCCGACGATCCGGCGAGCGATTGACCGCCCTGGTCGAGGGGGTGGAGGCGCTGGACGGCTACTACGGCCGGTTCGCGCCCCTGCGTCTGGCCGCCGGCCTGTCGCCCCTGCTGATCGTCGCCGCCGCGGCCGTGGCCAGCCCGGTTTCGGCGGGCGTCCTGCTGTTCACCCTCCTGCCCTTCGTCCTGGGCATGATCCTGGCCGGCACGGCCGCCGCCAGCGAGAGCCGACGTCAGTTCCAGGCGCTGGAGCGGCTGTCGGGCCTGTTCATCGACCGCGTCCGCGCCTTGCCCGCCGTCCTGGCCTTCGGCGCGACGGATCGTATAACCGCCCAGATCGCCACGGCCTCCGACGAACTGGAGCGCCGCACGGCTCGCGTCCTGCGGATCGCCTTCGCCTCTTCCGCCGTGCTGGAGTTCTTTTCGGCCCTGTCGGTCGCCCTGATCGCCGTCTATTGCGGCTTCAACCTGCTGCGGCTGCTGCCCTTTCCAGTTCCTGAGACGCTGGACCTGGGCCGGGCCTTCTTCGTCCTGGCCCTGGCGCCCGAGGTCTATCAACCGCTGCGCCGGCTCGCGGCCGCCTATCACGACCGCCAGGCCGCAGAGGCCGCCGCCCCCGCCCTGGTCACGCCCGACCGTCCAGCGCCCATGCGACTGAAGCTGGGCGAGACGGCGCCGTCGATCCGATTTCAGGCCGTCAGCGTCGCCTATGACGGCGCGGCGCCGGTGATCGCGGACTTCGACCTGGATGTCCGGCCCGGCCAGATGGTCGCCCTGGTCGGGGCCAGCGGCGCGGGCAAGTCCAGCCTGCTCCACCTCTTGCTGGGCCTGTCGCCCCTGACCGCCGGCGCGGTCGAGATCGGCGGGGTCCGGCTGGGCGACGGCGTCGATCTGTCGGGCCAGATCGCCTGGGCCAGCCAGGCGCCGGTCGTCGTGCCCGGCTCCCTGGCCCACAATGTGGCCGTGGCCGATCCGGCCGCCTGCCCCGGCCGCGTCAAGGCCGCGGCCCAGACCGCCGGCCTGACAGGCGATCTAGAGCGCCTGATCGACGAACGCGGCGGGGGCCTGTCCGGCGGCGAACGCCGTCGCCTGGGCCTGGCCCGCGCCATGTTGAAGCGCGCGCCGGTCCTGTTGCTGGACGAGCCGACCGCCAACCTGGACCCGGCGTCCGAACAGGCTGTGCTGGCGGTGATCCGCGAGGCGGCGCGCGGGCGCACGACCCTGATCGCCACCCATTCCACCGCCGTCGCGGCCCTGGCCGATCGCGTGGTGCGGCTGTGAGCGTCCGGCCCCCCGCCCAATCCTCGGGCCGCTCCTCTGGCCGGTCCTCTGGCCGGTCCTCTGGCCGTATCGCCGCCCTGATCGCGGCCCAGCGCCAGGTCCAGCGTCGACGCCTGCGTCTGGCCGCCGCCGCCGGGGCCGTCGTCTCGGTGGCCGCCGTGGGCCTTCTGGGCCTGTCGGGCTGGTTCATCACCGGGGCGGCCTTCGCCGGGGCGGCGGGCGGCCTGGCGGTCCAGAACTTCAACTATCTGACGCCCAGCGCCGTCATCCGCCTGTTGGCAATCCTGCGGACGGGCGCCCGCTACATCGAACGGGTCGCCGGCCATGAGGCGGCGCTGAAGGCTCTGGCCCGCCTGCGGCCCCAGTTGTTCCAGGCCCTGGCCTCGGCCCCGCCCGAGCGCGCCCTGGCCCTGTCGTCGGGCGAGGCATCGGCCCGCCTTGTTCAGGACGTGGACGCGGTCCAGACCCTGTTCGTGCGGCTGTCGTCGCCCTGGGCTCTGGGCGCCGGCGCGGTCGCCTCGATCCTCCTGGCCGCGATGGCGGCGCCCCTGGCCGGTCTGATCCTGCTGGCGTCGATGGGCCTGGCCTCGGGCGGGGCGACGCTGATCGCCCGCCGTCTGGCCGATCCCGCCGGCCGCGCGGCCCAGGTCGCGGTGGCCCGTCTGAAGGACCGGCTGTCGGCTTTGGAGGCCGTCTCGCCCGAGCTGAAGGCCTACGCCCTGGACGGCTGGGCGACGCAGCAGATCGTAGAGGCGGCTGATGTCCGCGACCGCGCCCTGATCGACCAGGCCCAGGCCGGCGGCTGGATGGCGGTCTGGCAGGCGGGCGTGACGGCCTTGTCGGTCGCCGCCGTCGTGCCTGCGACCCATGGCGCGCCCCTGCCCCTGACGGCCCTGGCGGCCCTGGCGACCGTCATGGGTCTGGAATCTTTCGCCGGTCTGATCGGCGCCCTGCACCAGAACGGCGCGGCGGCCGAGGCGCAGGAACGGCTGGACGCCGTCCTTTCGGAAAGCGAACCCGGAACGCGCGCGGCTCCACGGGACGAGACGCCGCCCAACGAGACCCTGCGCGTGGCCGGACTGGCGACGGGCCTGCATCCCCCGGCGCGACTGGGCCTGTTCGGCGCCTCGGGCGTCGGCAAGACCACCCTGGTCGAGCGGCTGATCGGCCTGCGTTCCGCCTGCGAAGGCGAAGCCTGGCTGGGCGGCATCGACATTGCGGGCCTGTCGCCGGACGCGCGACGCCCCCTGTTCGCCTGTGCCGCCCAGGACGTGCGACTGATGGACGGCACGATCCGCCAGAACCTGGCCCTTGCCGGTCGCGTGGACGAGCCGGCCATGTGGCGGGCGCTGGACGACGCCGCCTTGGCCGCGCGCGTGCGCGCCGATCCCCTGGGCCTGGACGCCCCGGTCGGCGCCAACGGCGAGCGGTTTTCGGGGGGCGAGCGACGTCGGCTGGGTTTGGCGCGCGCCTATCTGCGGGACGCGCCCTGGCTGGTTCTGGACGAGCCGACCGAGGGGCTGGACGCCGCAACCGAGGCGCGGGTTCTGGCCGCCCTGACCCGTCGCCTGTCCGAACGCCGTCAGGGCCTGATCCTGATCAGCCACCGTCTGGCGCCCCTGACCGTCTGCGATCTGCGTCTGCGGATAGAGGGACTGGACGCCCAGGGTCGGGTCCGCCTGACGCGCCAGGCCGATTCCGTTCCGGCGGACGCCTGACCCTGGAGCCTGATCCGCTGAGGGAAAATCGCTATGCGATTCCGTCTAAAACGATCAGGCTCTAGGCTTCGCCCTCGGCGAGGGCGCGCAGGCGTTCCGGCTGTTCGACCCGCAGTTCGTGCAGGGACAGCAGCCGTATGACCCCCGCCGTCTTCAGCTTCGTCAGGCCGCGACTGACCGTCTCTATGGTCAGGCCCAGATAGTCGGCCATCTCGGCGCGGGTCATCGGCAGATGGACATGGTCGTCCTCCTGCGGCCGGGCCGGGTCCAGGTCGGGCAGGTCCAGCAGGAAGGAGGCGATCCGTTCCTGCGCCGACTTGCGCCCCAGAAGCAGCATCTGGTTCTGCGCCGCCGCCAGTTCGTGCCGTGCGCGCTCCAGCAGGGCCGATCCCAGGACCGGCGTCTCCTGCAACAGCGCCAGATAGTCCGCCCTGCGGAAGCGGCACACGGTCGTGTCCTCGATGGCCTCGGCCGAAAAGGCGTAGGTCGGCCCCGTGGCCAGGCCCACGAAGTCCCCGGCGAACAGAAAACCCGTGATCTGGCGCCGCCCATCCGGCAGCAGCTTGTAAATTCGCAAGGAGCCGGACGTGACATTGAACAGGTGATCGGCGCGCTCGCCCTCGCGCGCCAGCACCTCGCCCGCGGCGAACCGGGTCTGTTCGGCGATGGCGTCCAACTGGGCCAGATCCGCGGGCGGCAGGCTGTCGCACACGCTGAAGGCCCGCGCGCCGCAGGTGGCGCATGCGGCATCGCGTCGCCGCTGCGCGCATTCGACCGGAAGAGAGCGAAGTTCCAACATCGACCCAACGATACGCTGCCTCGGCCCCGGCGCAAACCGGGGACGAACCGTCACGCCTTCAGACGGCCTGAATCGCCGTTCTCAGGTCGCGCACGAACAGCGCCCGCTCCCGCGCCCTGGCCTCCGCATCGGGCAGACGCAGCAGATAGGACGGGTGGACCGTCATCAGGACGCGCGCCCCGTCGGCCTGGACCATGACCGCGCCCCGCTCGGCTTGTACGGCAACCTTTCGTCCCAGCACCGCCAGGCCCGCCGTGGCGCCCAGGGCCAGAATCAACCGCGGCTTCACCAGCTTACGTTCATGGTCCAGCCACCAGCGGCAGGCCTGGACCTCGCCAGCATTCGGCGTCCTGTGCAGGCGGCGCTTTCCGCGCGGTTCGTGCTTGAAGTGTTTGACGGCGTTGGTCAGGTACAGCGCGTCTCGGTCCAGCCCCGCCTCGGCCATCGCCTGGTCCAGCAACTGGCCCGCCGGGCCGACGAAGGGCCGACCGGCCAGGTCTTCCTGATCTCCGGGCTGTTCGCCCACCACCATCAGTTCGGCCGTCTTGGGGCCGACGCCACAGACCCCTTGCGTCGCATCGCGCCACAGCGGGCAGCGGCGGCACCCCTGCACCCCGCGCGCCAGGTCGGCCAAGGTGTCGGGAACCAGATCGTCGGTCGCGGCCCGATCCACCAGGGGCGCTCGGGCGCGTTGGAACCGCGCATTGGGCTGGGGCGTGGGCCGAGACACCATGACATCGGTGCGAACCGACGCAGCCGCCGTCAGTTCCGGGATCAGCGCCGCCTCGGGTAGGTTTTTCCAATATTGTTTCGGCATCTCCGAGCGCATCGCCTTCGGCTTCAGTCGCGCCGGGTTGAAGGTGGAGGCGTAGTAGGTGCGCCAGAATTCCTCCATCTCGTCTTCGGCCGGCGCCTGGCTGCGATCCACGGCCGGGCCGAACCGCATCAGGTCGCCGTCCCAGGACGCCGTCCCATCCGGGGTCAGGATCGACCACCGCATGGTGCTGAACCGCCGCGCGAAAAAAGGCGCCGTCGACTGCAGAACCCGATGGGCGGGCTCGAACCAGGCGACCCAGTGTTCGCCCCGCGCATCCTCGGACTGACGAAAGCGGACGAAAGCCTTCATCTTGTGGGCCGCCCGCCGCACCCCCTTCATCCGGTCGGCGGCTTCGGCGACGTCGGAATCGGACAGGACGGCCATCAGGTCCGGCTGCTCCTTCAGCCGCCACAGAAGACGATACATCAGGTCGAACCGATCCTCGGACCGATGCTGGATCAGGTTTTGCGCCGCCTCGACGAAGGCGCGGGGCGCGGTGAAGGCGCCGCCCACCTCGGCCGGGGGTCCGTTACCCTCCTCGAACAGGGCCCCCTGGCCCGCGGCGACGACGAACCGCGCCATCGCCGGCTCCACCCCTGCCAGGCGAAAGGCCCGCGCCGCCCTCCGCCACCCGTCGAAATCCAGCGGATCGGCCAGGATCGCCGTGCGCATCAGAACAGGCTCAACTGTTCGACCTTGGCGCGCGGGGCCAGCCGCGCCCGCAGATCGGCTGCGTCCGTCAGCCCGCCGGGCGTCCAGTCCAGCGCCGTGATCCACGGCCGCACCGCCTCGATGGACCGTGTCAGCCGCCCTACGTCCTGCAGCCTCAGCGTCCGATACCGCCTGACCGACAGAATCCGGTCCACCGCCTTCACCCCCAGCCCCGGCACCCGCAGCAGGGCCTCGCGCGCCGCCTTGTTCACATCGACCGGAAACGCCTCGCGCCGCCGCAGCGCCCAGGCCAGTTTCGGATCGACCGCCAGGTCCAGCATGCCGTCGTCGGCGCCCTCCCCGATCTCGGGCGCGCTGAAGCCATAGAACCGCATCAGCCAGTCGGCCTGATACAGCCGATGCTCGCGCATCAGCGGCGGCTTGGTCGGCGGCAACAGGCTGGACCCGTCCGGAATGGGACTGAAGGCGGAATAATAGACCCGGCGCAGGCCATAGCCGCCGTAAAGCGATGCGCTGCGCGCCATGATTTCGGTGTCCGGCGCCCCGTCCGCCCCGACGATCAGCTGGGTCGATTGACCGGCCGGCGCAAAGGCGGGCGGGCGTTTTCGGTCCCGTCGTTCGGGCCGGGCCTCCTCCAGCTTCAACCGCACCTGGCCCATGGCCTTCCGGATGGTCCGTGCATCCTTCTCGGGCGCCAGCCGCCCCAGCGCCTCGTCACGCGGCAGTTCGATATTGGCCGACAGACGGTCGGCGTAGAGCCCCGCCAGCTCCACCAACCGCGCATCCGCCTCGGGGATCAGCTTCAGATGGATGTAGCCGCGAAAGTCGTGATCTTCACGCAGCCGCCGCGCCACCTCGACCAGTTGCTCCATCGTATAGTCGCCATTGCGGATGACGCCCGACGACAGGAACAGGCCCTCGATATAGTTGCGCCGATAGAAGGCCAGCGTCAGATCCACCACCTCCTCGACCGTGAACCGCGCCCGCTCCACGTTCGACGACACCCGATTGATGCAATAGGCGCAGTCGTAGATGCAGAAGTTGGTCAGCAGGATTTTCAGCAGGCTGACGCAGCGCCCGTCCGGCGTATAGGCGTGGCAAATCCCCATCCCCTCGGTCGACCCCACGCCCTTGCCCCCCAGCGAGTTTCGCTTTGTGGATCCCGACGACGCACAGGACGCATCATATTTGGCCGCATCCGCCAGAACCGCCAGCTTTCGTCGAAGATCGATCTGCGCCATTTGTTCATGATATGTTCTTTGTGCAGATCAAGCCAGCGTCACGTTAGTTTTTTGATCTTGAGCCCCTCGCCGGATCGCCGCTCGGTGCTTTGACCTATGCCGCCGCCGCCTCGCCGGCTACACCTGCATGTCGCGCATGGCGTCGATGAAGACGCGCATTTTCGGCGGCGCATCCGGCAAAGCGCGCAGGATCAGGATCGGCGAAGCTTCCCGTGTCGGCTCGTCGAAGAGCATAGTCAGCCGCTCCCCCGCGATGTCCGACGCGACGACCCAATTCGGCAGCATGGCCAGGCCGATCCCGGATAGAGCAGCCTGCCTTTGCGCTTCGAACTCATCGCAGCGGAAGATGCGGGCGCTGTCGGTCAGTTCGACACCCGCGCTCGTGACACGCGACCAGCCGATATCGGGAAGTTCACGCGCCTTGCCGATCCTTCTGTGATCCGCGACGGCCTCAATCGTTGCCGGTCGGCCATAATGATCGAGATAGGACGGAGCCGCGCAGATCATCCAGCGCTGGCTGCCGATGCGGGTTGCGATCAAACCGCTGTCCACCTGATCTCCGACACGGATCGCGACATCGCACCGCTCTGTGGCGGGATCGGAGAGGCGCTCGGTCAGTTCGAGTTCGATCCCGAGGTTCGGCCAGGTCTCCAGGAGCTTCGCCACCACGGGAATGACGTGAAGGCGGCCAAAGGTCGGCAGGCAGCTGACGCGCAAGACACCCGTGGGTCTTTCATCGAAAGCGCTAATCTCCGATCGCGCGTCGACCAATCGGTTGATGACGTCCTGGGCGCGGCCGAGCAGCTTCATGCCCGCATCGGTAAGCGTCAAAGCGCGAGTGGAGCGGACGAAGAGCTTCGCCTGAAGATCGGCCTCCAGCGCGTCGATCCTGCGGACGATGGAGGATACGGCCACGCCCCGTTTGCGCGCCGCAGCGGAGAAGCTGCCGCGATCCGCGACCTCGACGAACAATTCCAGGTGAGCGGCGTAACGCGCGAAGTCCATCTTTGCATAGTGCGCAAGAATGTTGAGCGAGAAAGGGCGATTATCCGCAAAGGCCGAAAGGCGCAAACACGGCCGTCCTCTTTATCCGAGACCTGCCCATGTCATCCTTGGTCGATCGCAAGGATCCGGCGGCCGATCCGCTGTCTCCAGCCACCATCTTCCTGATGGCGGCCGCCTGCGCCTTCGCCGTCGCGACTCTCTATTACAATCAACCGCTGCTGCCCGAGATGGGCGCCAGCTTTGGCCGATCTGGTTCCGATGCGGGCCTTCTCGCTACGGCGACCCAGCTCGGTTATGCGGGCGGGCTCGTCCTGTTCGTACCCTTGGGCGACCGGATTGATCGCAAGCGGCTGATCCTGACCCTGCTGGCGTTCAACATGGCGAGCCTCCTGGCCGTCGCCTTTGCGCCGACCTTTGCCGCGCTGATCGCCGCCAGTGTCGCCGTCGGCCTCACGGCCGTGATGGCGCAGGTCATTATTCCCGCCATCTCGGGACTGGCCGCGCCGGAGGTGCGAGGGCGTATCGTCGGCTCTCTTCTTTCGGGCCTGTCGGCGGGACTCCTGTTCGCGCGAACGCTGTCCGGCGTCGTCGGCGGCCATGCGGGCTGGCGCACCATGTTTCTGGTCGCGGTCGGAATCGACGCCGTGCTGATGGCGATCGTGATCTTCCGGCTGCCCCGGACCCCGCCCAGCACGACGCTGCCCTACCTGTCGCTGTTGTCTTCGCTTGGCGACCTGATCCGCAGGGAACCCGTCCTGCGCGCCGCCTGCCTGGCCGGTTTCCTGATGTTCGCGGCCTTCTCGGCATTGTGGGGATCGTTGGCGACGCTGCTCGCCGAAGAGCCCTACCGGTTCGGCCCGGACATGGCGGGCGCCTTCGGCTTCGTCGGCCTTGCCGGGCTCTTGGCCTCGCCCTGGATCGGTCGGGCCGTCGATCGTCTGGGCGCCCCTCTCGTGCTTCGCATCGGGGCGCTCACGGTGCTGCTCGCCTTCCTGCTGGTCATCGAAGCGGGCTCACATATCGGCTTCCTGATCGCCGCGATGATCCTGCTCGATATCGGCAATCGTGCTGGCCTGATCGCCAACCAGAGCCGCATCTACACTCTGGCGGCCGAGGCGCGAAGCCGGCTGAATACGGTGTTCATGAGCAGCTATTTTCTAGGCGGCGCGACGGGCGCCGGCGTCGCGGCCCATCTCGCACAGCGCTTCGGATGGTACGGGCTTGCCGCGACCGGAATCGCCTTCGCCCTATGCGCTTCGATGATGGCGCTTGCCGCAAAGCACCCCGGCGCCTGATCCGATAGATTGCAGCACAGCGGCCTGCCGGTCCTTTACGGTCGCAGTGATAAAAAACCTCGAACTAGGCGCGTTCAACAAGAAGCCGGAGGCGTAGAGCGCCTATAATAGTCTTTGTCGGGCGAGCCATTGTGACGGCGTCACGCCCAACTCCGTTCGGAACGCCTGCCTCAAGGCCTGTGCGTCTGGAAAACCACAGCGGAGCGCTATATCGGCAAGGCCGCGCGCTCCACCGGCCAGCAGATCCTGCGCCCGCGCGATACGCACCTGTTTCAACCAGGCGCCGAGGCTGCCGCCGGTTCGGGCTTGAATATGACGGGTCAGACTGCGGCGGCTCATGCCGGCACGGTTCGCCAGGTCGTCCAGCCGGGGCGATGCGGACGGGTCGGCGCGCAGTTCTTCCAGGATTTCCGTAACGCGCCGATCCGCCGATGAGCCGAGCGCCGGCCGTGCGATGAGTTGCGGTTGCTTGCCCATCCGTTGCGGCGCCACCACCAGATGGCGGGCCACGCGATGCGCCTCTGTCACGCCAGATAGGCGAGCCATCAGATGCAGGCAGCAATCGAGACCGGAGGCGATGCCCGCAGAGGTCAGAATTCGCCCCTCATCGACGAACAGCGCGCCGGGATCGACCGTCACCAGAGGGTAGCGATCCGCAAAGGTTTCGGCGCGCGCCCAGTGGGTCGTCGCCCGCCGCCCATCTAGCAGACCCGCCTCCGCCAGACCGAAGGCGCCGAGGCAAAGGCCGACCACGATGGCGCCCCGGCGGTTGGCTGCTTGCAATTCAGCGAGAAGATCGGGGGACACCGGCTCGTCCGCGTCCCGCCACCCCGGCAGGATCACCACATCGGCATTGCTGGCGGCATCGAGCGAACAGGGCGCGTCGATCGCCAAACCTCCGGTCGCCGTGAAACGCCTCTTGTGAGCGCAGACATCGACGGTGTGACCGCCCGCGACGAACGGCTCTCCAAAGACGGCCAATGGCGTGGAGAGCATGAAGGAACTGATCCGGTCATAGGCGAGGACGGCGATGCGCATTGGCCCGAATTATACGAATACTGTCCATCCAGCCAATCCGACGGGACGCGATGATCGCCTATTCGAGAAGCGGACAGCAAAGGAACCGCTCCAATGACCCGTACCCTTCTCGTCATCGACATCCAGAACGACTACTTCGCCGGCGGCGCGCTGCCCTTGTGGCAGGCCGCAGAAACCGAGGCGCGCATCGTCGCCGCAATCGGCAAGGCCCGCGCGGCCGGCGACCGCGTCGTCCTAATACAGCATGTGTCAAAAGCCCCGGCAGGCCCGTTTCTTCCCGATACTGCGGGCGTTGCGATCCGCCCGGCGATTCTGAAAGCCGCCGACGGCGCACCGATCGTCACCAAGTCCTATGCCGATGCTTTCCAGGACACCGATCTTCCCACCCACCTGAGCGGAAGCCGCACGCTCCTGGTCGCCGGCATGATGACGCAGAACTGCGTCGTGTTCACCGCCCTGTCGCGGTCGGCCGATGCGTTCGACGTGCAGGTCGTTCCCGATCTCTGCACCGCACCGGCGGAAATCGTCCATCGGATCGCGCTCAATGCACTCGGCTCCAAGCTCGCATTGCGGAATGCCGAAGACGTCTGGAGGATCGAAGGCCGCTGATGCGACGTTCATTCCGTGTTCGATCCTCGACCGCTTCGATCCGATGCTCTCGGCACATCCTCGTTGATCTCCTGTCGAAGCTTCGGCCCTTTGATCGTCCCCCGCTTTGGTGGACACCCATGCTAGCTTTTCGGAGCTGGAGAGGAGTGTCTGATGAGTGTTCAACGCCGGAACTTCCCGGGTTCTTTCAAGCGGGAGGCTGTTGATCGGGTCGCCAGCAGTGGGCTGAGCGTCGGTGCTGTGGCCAGAGAGTTGGGATTGCATGAGACGGTGCTGCGTCGATGGATGACGCAGTTCGGGGTGCAGGCGACGGGGACGTCGCGGCGCCCCACAACGCAGGCGTCGTCCCCGTCGCCGTCGGATCTGGCGGCGGAGTTGGCCCGGTTACGACGGGAGAACTCGCGGCTCCGGATGGAGCGGGACATCCTAAAAAAAGCCGCGCTCATCTTCGGAGCGGCCTCCCGATGAAGTTCGGGTTCGTCGATGGGCATCGTCAGGTCTGGCCGGTTCGCGTGATGTGCGCGGTCCTCGGGTTCGGTCGGCAACCGCTAATCGCAAGGCTCGCCCTGAGCCTCTATGGCCGCCAGGTGAACTCCAGCGGTGCCTCCCTGAAGGCAAAGCTGTCCACATGTGACTGAACGACGTCTCGCATACGCAGGACGCCTTCAGGGCTCTCGCCCTGGAGCAGGATTTCGAGCGCCTCGGGGAAGGCGTTCAGGGTCAGGCGCGCTTCCGGCAGGGCCACCACAGCGTGATCCGGCGTGAAGTCCACCTCGAACCGGTGCGCCCAGTGTTTGCAGAGTTGTTGCAGGTATCTAGCGGCGTTCTGGGTGGGGACGCGAGCGAGGGTCTCGGGCATGTCATCTCCTGTCATTCCCCCTCGGTTAGCGCCCGTCACAACCGGTCGCGTGTCGTCTGGACGCTGATCTGCATCTGGCGACAGCAATCCTTCAGCCTGACATAGCCGCCGCTATTGCCGAGCTTGGCCAATCATCAGTATTGCGAAACATTCTCAATAAAGGTCAGCCATGCGCCCGCAGCACGCCGTCCCCCCTATCCGCAGCCAGCGCCTCTCCGGGCCGGCATTGTGTTCTTCGGCCAGCGCCCTCGCCCTGGTTTTCGCCGTAGCGTCGCCGGCTCTAGCCCAGAACGCGCCATTGACGCAGAGCGCCCAAGCCGATGCAGACGCGCAGGAGATCGAGGAGATCGTCGTCAACGCTTATCGCACCGCCGAATCCGTCGGCGCTGCGACCAAGACCCAGGCCGCGCTGATCGACACGCCGCAATCGGTCTCGGTGATCACGCGCGACGAACTTGACGCGCGCGGCGTGCAGAACCTCAACGAAGCGACCCGCTATGTCGCCGGGGTCCTGCCGGAAAGCTCGGGCATGGATAACCGGATCGACGACATGTACATCCGCGGCTTCGACGCGGGCGGTTTCGCCAGCAATGTGATGCTGGACGGGCTCCGGATGCCCTCTGACAGTAGTTCGAGCTGGAACCACGCTTCGATCAACACCTGGAACATGCAGCAGGTGGAAGTCGTGAAGGGCCCTTCAAGCGTTCTCTATGGTCAACTCGCCCCCGGCGGCATGGTCAACCAAGTCAGCAAGACGCCGGTCGCGGGCCAGGCGCAGGTGCTGCAGCTGACGGCTGACGCCAACGGCAAGTACCAGATCGCCGGCGATGTTGGCGGCGGGCCCGCGGACAGTCAGGTTCAGGGGCGGCTCGTCGCCTTCTTCAAGGATGGGGGAACCCAGCTTGATCATGTCGATCATCAGCAATGGCTGGTGGCGCCCAGCGTCGAGTTCAAGGCCAATGACGGCAACACCCGGCTGACGCTCCTGGGCCTATATCAGGAGGACAGTGGCGGCAGCACATTCCAGTTCCTGCCCTACCAGGGTTCTGTCATCCACGCGAAGAACGGCTATATTGACAACCAGACCTTCCTGGGCGAGCCGAACTGGAACGTCTATGATCGCACCGTCTGGTCGGCGGGTTACCAGTTCGAGCATCGCTTCACCGACGCCCTGACCCTGAGCCAGAACGGGCGCGTGATGCATGTGGACTCCCTCTATCGCGCCACGGTGGTCTACGGCGTTCGCGGTCAGACGGTCACCAATCCCAACACTCTCAGAGACGGAAGAATTCTGCCCCGTCGCGCCGTGCAGGGGCAAGGAGACTCCGACGGCTATACAATCGACACCCGGCTAGCCGGGAAATTCTCGACCGGCGCGTTCGAGCACGCCGTACTGGCCGGCGTCGATTGGCAACAGACCGACTGGACATTCTTGCGCAAACAGGCCGTCGTGTCGCAGACCGCGATCCAGATCGACGTCTATGACCCGGTCTATACCAACTATGATTTCGCCCCGACCCTTGTGAATCAGGTCGGCACGAACGAAACCGACCGACAAACCGGCGTCTATCTCCAGGATCAGATCAAGTCGGGGAAATGGCGTCTGACCCTGGGCGGCCGCTACGACTGGGCCAACCTTAACGCGCTCAACACCCTGACCAATGTTCGCGTGAAGACCAAGAACGAGGCGTTTTCCGGACGGGCGGGGTTGCTTTACGCCTTCGACAACGGCCTCTCGCCCTATGTGAGCTATTCCCAGTCGTTCCAGCCTACGCCCGGCACGGCGCGCGACGGCGGCGCCTTCAAGGCCATCACCGCCGACCAGTGGGAAACCGGTCTCAAGTACGAGCCCCAGGCCATCGACGGCATGATCACCCTCTCGGCCTACGAACTGCACCAGGACAACGTCCTGACCGCCGATCCGTTGAACTCGGCGACCGAGGCCTATCAGGTCCAGACCGGCCAGGTCCGCATTCGCGGGCTGGAGCTGGAGGGGCGCGTGACGCCGCTCGAGGGCCTGAGCCTGATCGGAGCGGGGACCTTGTTCGACTCAAAGGTCACCCGCGACACCACCAACCAGGGTCACGACATGATCCGCGTGCCCGACTGGATGGGATCGTTCTGGGCGGACTACACTTTTGATCGCGGCCCGGCGCATGGGCTGAGCGTGGCGGGCGGCGTTCGCTATGTTGACAGCACCTATGGCGATCTGGCCAACACCCTGGCGATCAACGCCTATCAGTTGTTCGACGCGGCCGTGCGCTATGACCTAGGCCAGGTCGGCGGCGCCCACGCCGTTCTGGCCCTGAACGGCAGCAACCTGGCCGACAAACGGTATGTCGCCACCTGCTCGGCGCTGACCTCCTGCTATTACGGCACGGGCAGGACGCTCACGGCTTCGCTGAAGCTCAGCTGGTGAGTGACCGCCGTCACTGGCCGGCGCGGCCTTCGGCAGAAGGCGGCCGGCCGAAATGGCGCCTGTAGGCCGCGGTGAAGGCCGCCGGACTGGTGAAACCGACCCGATAGCCAGACTCGGCTATGCCAAGGCCATGGTCCAGGATCAGCTCGCGGGCCATCTCCAGACGCCGGTCGCGCACATAGCCGAACAGGGTCGTGCCGAACGCGGCCTTGAAGCTGGCCTGCAAGGTCGTCAGGTTGATTCCCACCCGCCGGGCCAGTTCAAGCGAACTCGGGGGATGGGCCAGGGAGGCGTCGAGGATGACCCGGGCCTCGCTGGCGCGTTGGTAGTTCCGGCGTCCGATCCGTCGAACCGCCCGCTCCTCGTCGCGGAGCAGGATTGCGGTCTCGAACACAAATTGCAGCGCATGGGTTTCGGCGAATAGATCGCCCAGCCGCCCTCCATAGGGATTGTCCAGAAGCCGGTGTGCGATCTGCGTCAGCCGATGCGAAGCAGGCAGCGCTGTGCTGTGAAATCCGGGACGCAGATAGTCGTGCAGAACGGCCAGACCGTCCTCGTCCACCACATCGCCGAAGCGTTCTAGGAACCGGGGCGTCAAGGTAAAGCCCGCGCCCCTGCTTTTCGCCCCGGCCCGCCAGGTGCGGCCGCAAGGGGTCGACTGTCCGAACCCCATGACGAACGGTCGGTTCAGCGCCTGTCTGGCGGGGAGATAGCCGTCCAGCACGATCGGCGCCACATCGCCGATCAGCACAAGGCCACAGCTGAGCGAGCGCTCCTTGTCGGCGTCGAAGGCGCAGTTGGAAAGATAGGTGAGGTCGTGGGTGTTCACGATCAGGCCGGTCTGCACCTCGCGCGCCCACAAGGCTCCCGTCACGACGGTGGACGGATCGGCGTGCCCCTCCGCTCGAGGCACCGGCAGGGACCGTCGATGAGCCTCGCCCAGCACCTGCGAGATCGATAACCGGCTTTCAGCGCTTGGGGTGGGATGCATCCGCTTGGTCTTCAATCGTCCTAAAGGGCCTCGCACCGCGCGAGACGCCGGATCCGCCGCTGCGATCTCGCGACAGCATTTCCCGATCTGACCAAAGCCAAGACGGTTGATCCAGCCGATCCGCAATCGCTAATGATAACCACTCGCGAATTCAAGGCGTCTGTTCGGCGCCGGCCGATTGGAAACCACATGTTTGCCGCTCGATCGTCACGCTCGATCCGGATTCTCGGGCTTATCGTCTTGATGGCGGCGCTGGGCTTGGCGGCCTGTAATCAAAGACCGGCCCAGACCGGAGCTCCGGCCGAAGTGCAGACCGGCGGCGAGTGGCCTCGTCGCTTCGCCAATGCCGACGGCACCTTCACCGCCATTTCCGCCAAGCCGCGCCGCATCCTGTCGACATCGACCTCGATCACGGGAACCCTGCTGGCGATCGATGCGCCGGTCGTCGCCAGCACATCGGCGGCCAACGGCGTCTTTTTCGCGCAATGGGCCGACGTCGCCGACGCGCGCGGCGTTGAGAACGTCTGGCCCGCAGGCAGTATCGACCTCGAGGCGGCTCAGTCCGTGAGGCCGGATCTGATCGTGGTGTCCACTGGAGGGGCGGACTCGACGCGCGAGCATCTCGCCGAGCTTCAGGCCATAGCCCCCACCATCGTCCTCGATTACGGCGGCCAGACCTGGCAAAGCCTTGCCGTCAAACTGGGGCAGGCCACCGGGCTCGAGGCGCAGGCCGCCGCCCGGATCGCCGACTTCGACCGCTATGTCGCCAACGCCAAGACGCGGATCGTTCCGCCTGCGGGCAGGGTCAACATCATCAGCTACAACGGGCCGGGCGCGCGCAATCCCATCGCGACGGGCGATGGGGCGCATGGGCAGTTGCTGCAAGCCATGGGTTTCATGGTCGAGAATCCGGACCCGCGCTGGCACAGCACGCCCGAGCCCCGCACCGATTTCGTGTGGTCGTCGTACGAGAACCTGACCAAGCTGAAGGCGGAGACGACGTTTCTGTTGCGGGTCGACGATAGCCGCTCCGCCGCCTTCCTGAACGATCCCGTCCTCGCCAACCTGCCGTCTGTCCGCAAGAAACAGGTCTATGGGCTTGGCGCCAACTCCTTTCGGATCGACTATTACAGCGGGACCGAAATTGTCGATGGTCTGACCAAGGCCTTCAAGCGGTGATCACGTCCCAAGCAGGACGTGGCGCTGTTGGCTCCCCGTGGGCTCACAGATCGGGAGGACCCGGCGTCGGCCTGATCCTGTGCTTGGTACTGGGCCTGCTTCTGTTGGCCCTAGTGGCTGCGGCCAGCCTGCTGCTGGGCGCACGCCCCATCGGCGCCGCCTCGGCCTGGAACGCCGTCGTCGCCTTCGATCCCACGAACAGCGATCATCTGCTGATCCGCTATCTGCGCCTTCCCCGGACTCTGGTGGCCATCGTGACCGGCGCGGCGCTGGGGGCGGCGGGCGTCGTCATGCAGGCCTTGACCCGAAACCCACTGGCCGAGCCTGGATTGCTGGGCGTCAACGCCGGCGCGGCCGCCGGAGTTGTAGTCGCCATCGCCGGCTTCGGCGGCTTGGGCGTCGCAGGCTCGATCTTTGGCGGCCTTGTCGGCGCGACGCTCGCCGGGCTCGCCGTCATCCTGCTGGGCGGGCTTATGGGCCGTTTTAATCCCGTGCGGCTGGTGCTGACGGGATCGGCTCTGTCGGTGATCCTGCTCGCACTCACCCAGATTATCACCGTCAACAGCGAGGCCGAGGTGTTTGATCGGTTCCGCCACTGGGCCGTCGGATCGCTGGAAGGCCGAGGTTATGAGGTTCTGACGCCGGTGACGGTCCTCGTCGGACTGGGTCTGGCCATCGCGGCGGCTCTCGCCCGCGATCTTGACGCGGTGGTTCTGGGCGATGATCTGGCAAGGGGCCTCGGGGCGAGCCCGGCCGTCGTCTGGGCGATGTCGTCGCTGGCCGTCATTCTTCTGGCCGGCGGGGCGACCGCCGCCGCCGGCCCCATCAGTTTTCTAGGCTTGGCTGCGCCCCATGTCGCCCGCGCGGTCGTGGGGCCGCGCCATCGCTGGCTCATCGTCTATGCGATGTTGACCGGCGCGGGCCTTATGCTCGCCGCCGATTGCGCTGGCCGGCTGATTGTTCGGTCCGGCGAAATCGATGTCGGCGTCATGGTCGCACTGATCGGCGCGCCCTTCTTCATCGCGTTGGTACGCAAAGGAAGGCTGTCGGGACATGCATGATCGCGCTTCATTTCGCGTGACCGCCAGCCTCGTGGGACCGGTATTGAGGGCGAACCGCATCACTGTGCGTCTGCACCCGCAAACGATGGCGGTCGCCTTGCTTCTCGTTCTGCTGACGGTCGGCCTGACCGCGGGTCTGCTGACCCTGGGGCGAATGGAGATCGCGCCGAGCCGGATCGCCGAAATCCTGTTCCGTGGCGGCGGAGAGGAAGGCGATCGCAGGATTATTCTGGGCCTTCGCCTGCCCAGGGCGGCGACGGGTTTCTTCGTCGGGGCGGCCCTTGGTGTTTCCGGCGCCGTCTTTCAGTCGGTGTCGCGCAACCCTCTCGGCTCGCCCGATGTGATCGGGTTCATGACCGGCTCGGCGACCGGGGCCATCGCCTGGATCATGCTGGTCGGGCAGCAGCCGCTGGGCATCGCGTCTGCGGCGGTTTGCGGCGGACTGGCCGCGGCGGCGATCGTCTATCTCTTGTCTCTGACGGGCGGCAGGATCGTCGGTGATCGGCTCGTGCTGGTCGGGATTGGCGTCGGCGCCGCCCTGGCCGCGCTAAATGGGTTGCTGCTATCGCAAGGAAAGCTCGACAGCGCGGTTCTGGCCAATCTCTGGCTCGCGGGTTCGCTCAACGCCCGCACTTGGGATCATGTAGTTCCGGTGATGACGGCCGTGGTCATCCTCACGCCGCTGGCCATGGCGCTGGCCCCTCGGCTTGCGATCATGGAGATGGGGGACGACCTCGCCCGCCAGCTTGGGATCGCAGTCGATCGTACGCGGCTGTTCGCCGTCGGGATCGGTGTGACCCTGGCCGCCCTGGCGACCGGCGCGGCGGGGCCGATCGCCTTCATCGCGCTCGCCGCGCCACAGTTGGCCAAGCGACTGAGCCTGTCGCGGGGCGTGCCCATCGCAACGGCGGCCCTGATGGGTGGAAGCCTTGTGCTTGTCGCCGATCTGATCACCCAGGCCCTGCCGTTTCACGCCACCCTCCCGATCGGCCGCATGACCGGCCTGATCGGCGGCGTCTATTTCCTTTGGCTGCTCAGCCGATCGCGCACGCTGTGACCTGATGCCCCACCCCGCAGACATACTCCTTCGCGGACAAGCCCTTGAGCTCTCCTATGGCCGGCGCGTGGTCTCGCGCGATCTGGACGTGGACATCCCGCTGGGCCAGATCAGCGTGATCATCGGCGCCAACGCCTGCGGAAAGTCGACTCTTCTGCGCGTCCTGTCACGGCTCTTGCCTCCCAGCGCCGGCCGGGTCTTCCTCGGCGGTCGAGACATCCGCGACTATGGTGCCAAGGCCCTGGCGCGCACCCTGGCCTATCTGCCGCAGTCGGCCAGCGCGCCGCATGGGGTTACGGCGGCGGACCTGGTCGCCCGTGGACGTTATCCGCATCAGACGCTGCTGCGGCAGTGGTCGGGGGCGGACGATCAGGCGGTGCGGCGCGCCATGGCCCAAGCGCAGGTGGCCGATCTGGCTGATCGTGTCGTCGACGAACTGTCCGGCGGTCAGCGTCAACGCGTCTGGCTGGCGCTCGTGCTCGCCCAGGAAACGCCCGTCCTGCTCCTTGACGAACCGACGACCTATCTGGACGTGGCCCACCAGTTCGAGGTGCTCGAACTCTGCCGAACCCTCAATCGCGACCACAGCAAGACCCTGGTGATGGTGTTGCACGACCTGAACCAGGCGGCGCGATACGCGGACCATGTCATCGCCATGCGAGACGGCGCCATTGTCGCCGCCGGCGCGCCGGACAAGGTTTTGACGCCCGAGCGGATCGACCAAGTCTTCGGCCTGGCCTGCATGGTCTTGCGCGATCCCGTCACCGGCACGCCGTTGATCGTCCCCACCCTGGGGAGCGGGCGCGGGGTCGCGCCGCAAACGGTTTCATCTTCACAAGCGGAGACTTCATGACCCGGTCGGGCAAGCTTTGTATCGGTCTGTCGCTGTCCATAACCTGGCTGAATGGCGAAGGCTGGCGGCGCCCCGACAGCGACGTCGAGAACATACATCGCGCCGAGTTCTACATCGACATCGCTAGGCGGGCGGAGGCGGCCAAGCTGGATTTCCTGTTCCGGCCCGACTCCCTCTTTTTGGACGCCTCACGGCTGTCCAGCGCGCCGGGGTTCAGCAGTCTAGATCCGAGCTTGCTCCTGACAGCGATCGCGCAGGAGACACAGCGTATCGGCCTTGTCTCGACCGCCTCGACCAGCTTCTACCCGCCCTATGTAGTGGCGCGGCAGATCCAGTCGCTCAACTGGTTGAGCCGGGGTCGCGCTGGCTGGAACGTCGTGACCTCGATGGACGGCAGCGACAATTTCAGCGACCAGCCCATGCTTTCGTCGGCGGAGCGATACGCCAGGGCGCGTGAGTTCACCGATGTCGTGCAAGCCCTGTGGGCCAGCTATCCTGACGAGGCGCTGGTGCTGGACCGCGCGAACGGCGTCTACGCCGATGCCGAGCGGGTGCGGCCGATCCATCATCGCGGCCGCCATTTCTCGGTCGAAGGCCCCCTGACCGTTCCGACCTATCCCAGCGCAAAGATTCCCCTCTTCCAGGCCGGGGCGTCGGAATGGGGACGGGATTTTGCGGCGCGTGTCGCCCATGGCGTTTTCGCCGCCGCGCCGGACATCGCCGCCGGCGTCGATCTGCGCGCCGATCTGCGCTCGCGGGCCGACGCTCACGGCCGCGATCCCAACGATCTGCGCGTTTTGCCGGGGCTAAGCCTGTTTCTGGGCGACACCGAGTCGGAGGCGCGCGACCTGTATGCGCAAACTCATGCCGGACAAAATCTGCAGCGCAAACAGGCCTATGTTCTCGAAAACTTGGGCCTGGATGTCGGCCCCCTGCCCGCCGACATGTCGATCACGCCGGACATGCTGTCTAAGTTGAACCGGCCCGTGCGCAGCCGCACCCATGCGGATCTGTTGCGAAGACTGATCGAACGCGAGACGCCGACGGTGAGCGAGCTTCTGGAGCGTCCGGAAGTCTCCGGGTCAGCGCATTGGCTGTTCGTCGGCACGCCACAGGACGCCGCCCGCGAAATCGCCCGGTGGTTCGAAGCGGGCGCCGGCGACGGCTTCATCGCCCTTCCTGGCGGGTCAGCGCGATCGATGGAGTTGCTGTTCGAAAACCTGATGCCGCACCTGATCGAGGACGGCCTTTTTGACGCTGACTATCGCGGCGGGAATTTTGCAGAGCATTTAGGAATCTAAGGCCTTGGAGTGCTCGAGAAACCCAGGGTTTCCCTCCTTCGAAAGAAGGCTAGGTTGAAGCGTCCGGCGCCAAAATCCGCCGATGCGACGGCATAGACCGGCTCCTCCTTTGCCACTGGGCAGCGACACCAATCTTCGGCGAGCCCCCCCAGCGGCTGGCCCGGCAGCATGGGATGACACATCGATCTAGGGTCCGGACTCATTTGGTCCATAGGGTGATGGCGGCGACGAGGCATAGCCCGGCGAGATAGTTTCTGGCGGTCTTGTCGTATCGGGTGGCGACGGCGCGGAAGTCCTTGAGGCGGCAGAAGGCGCGTTCGACGGCGTTGCGGAGCTTGTAGGCGGCGGGGTCGAAGGGGTGTCGGTTCACGCGGTTGATCGTGTTGGGGATCACCGGGGTCGTGCCGCGTTCGCTGAGCAGGCGGCGCAGGGCGTCGCGGTCTAGGCGCGGTCGGCCAACAGGCTCTGGCTGGGTCGGGCGGCGAGGATCAGGTCGGGGGCCGCGACGATGTCGGACGCCTGGCCGGGCGAGAGCTGGAGCACACGGGGCCGCCCGGCCTCATCCACCAGCAGATGGACCTTGGTGGTGCGGCCGCCGCGCGAACGGCCTATGGCCTGGAACGCGCCCCCCCTTTTGCGCCCGCCGCCGAGCGGTGCGCCTTGACCGAGGTCGAGTCGATCATCGCCACGACCGGCGGATCGGCCTCTGCGTTCAGCGCCGTCAGGATCCGCTGCCACAGGCCCCGCTTGCTCCAGCGGTTATAGCGATTGAACACCGTTGTGTACGGCCCATAGACATCCGGAAGCGCCCGCCAGGGACAGCCCTCGCGCAGCCGATGCACGATCCCCGAGATCACCCGACGATCATCCACCCGGCGCTTGCCCGTGTAGACCTTGGGCATGTGCGGCTCGATCACCGCCCACTGGGCGTCCGAGAGCCAAAAGTGATCCGCCATGTCAAAGCCTCTTCAGAAGCTTGAATCACAGCAGATCAATCAACTCAATTGGGTACGGACCCTAGGTCGTGGACTCATAAGCTCTGAGCCACAACCGGGTTGATGCGAGCAAGACGGCTGCCAAGAAGTTCCTTGCGAGTTTGTCGAAGCGCGTTGCGACCCGTCTGAAGTGCTTGAGCTTGCAGAAGAAGCGCTCGACCTGGTTGCGCTGGCGGTAGATCGCCGGGTCGATCCGCGCGAGAACACGACCATCGCCTGCATCGCCACCGACGTGGCCCTGACGCGGGTGGAATGCCAGCGCATGGCCATCATGGCCCAGGACGGCATGGCCCGCGCCATTCGCCCCAGCCACGCCCCCTTCGACGGCGACACCCTGTTCTGCCTGTCCACCGGCAAGAAACAGATCGACAACCCGGCGCTGCGCCAGGTCGCGGTTGCCCAGCTGGGCAACGTCGCCGCCGACGTCCTGGCCCGCGCCGTGGCGCGCGGCGTCTATCACGCCACCAACTATCAGGGCGCCGCCGGCAAGACCTGGCGAGAGCTGTCGGTCTAGATTTTTCAGCGCGTCGATTTCGCGGCGAGGGGCCTGGGCGAAGCGCGGTTGTTGCTGACGTTTCTGGACTGTGTGTGGTCCAGAAACGTCGACACCCCCGTCGCTTACGCGGCGGGGGTGTCGGTGTCGGTGGGTGCGGGAGCAGGATTTGAACCTGCGACCTTCAGGTTATGAGCCTGACGAGCTACCGGGCTGCTCCATCCCGCGTCGAAGGGGTGGATCGGAAGGAAGAGTGCGTTCGAGAAGGCCGAGTGTATCGGCTGTATTGGTCTTCATTTCGTTGTCCGCCTGGTAGACCCGGCGGCGACCTACTCTCCCGCGCCTTAAGACGAAGTACCATTGGCTCTGGAGGGCTTAACGACCGAGTTCGGAATGGGATCGGGTGGGGAACCTCCGACATAGCCACCAGGTCAACGAGGCGGACAGCGGAATGAAGAGAAGACATTGTCTGGATCGTTCGGGTCTGAACGATCATCGAATGAGTTTTGCTGAGAAACGATCAAACCGATCGGATTATTAGTACCAGTAAGCTTCATGGGTCGCCCCACTTCCACACCTGGCCTATCAACGTGGTAGTCTTCCACGATCCTCAGCGAAGCCTTGTTTTGAGGTTAGTTTCCCGCTTAGATGCTTTCAGCGGTTATCTATTCCATACTTAGCTACCCTGCTGCACAGCTGGCGCCATGACAGGTACACCAGAGGTATGTCCATCCCGGTCCTCTCGTACTAGGGACAGATCCTCTCAAGCTTCGAACACCCACGGCAGATAGGGACCAAACTGTCTCACGACGTTCTGAACCCAGCTCACGTACCACTTTAAATGGCGAACAGCCATACCCTTGGGACCTGCTCCAGCCCCAGGATGTGATGAGCCGACATCGAGGTGCCAAACTTTGCCGTCGATATGGACTCTTGGGCAAAATCAGCCTGTTATCCCTAGAGTACCTTTTATCCGTTGAGCGATGGCCCTTCCACTCGGGACCACCGGATCACTATGGCCGACTTTCGTCTCTGCTCGACTTGTCAGTCTCGC